>PLQW01000266.1 GCA_003160215.1 Acidobacteriaceae bacterium | reverse complement strand
AAACCAACTTGCCAAAAGCAAATGGCGACGGTATGATCCGAAAACTAGCCGGCCAGGTGAAACGGACCTTCACCGTAAGTTCCATTAACGAGGATTGCAAGAAAGCAATTCAAGACTTCTGGAGCGATTTCAAGAATGCCGAGGTGTTCTCGGCAGCGACTGATCGGTTCGCGATCGTCACCCAGATGGGCACGAATACGTTGTTGCAACACTTCGGAGGCCTGCTGGAGTGCGCACGTGCTGCATATGACTCCCAAGATTTTGAACACCGGCTCAACACTCACGGGTTTATAAGTTCCACTGCAAACCGCTATTGCAACGAGTTGCTCTCGATCATTTCTGCGGTCGAGGTCCGAGATGTCCCACGTGCTGAGATATGGCCCTTTCTGCGGATCCTCCACATTCTGAGCCTCGATCTGTCCACTAGCAGCGGCCAAGACGAGGCGGCGATGAAGAGTCTCCTTGCCTACACAGCGATCGGAGATGATAAAGGAGAGAGCGCGAGAAAGTCTTGGAACGATCTGCTTGCAGTCGCGACGGAGGGAGAGCCAGCGGCCAGATCGTTCAGAAGGGAACGTCTTCCCGACACCGTAAAGCAACGCCACACAACGTGCGGCGTGGAACATCCTATGCTTACGGCCCTGCGAGAACATAGCGCAATTGTCACTAGAGGAATCCATTCGACTATAGGGGGAACCTTGCACCTGAGGCGAGTTGGGCTCGTCCAGCAGGTACTTGCAGCCCTAGAGGAATCGCGAGTAGTCGTCCTTTCGGGTGTAGCTGGCACGGGAAAGTCGGCCGTCGCTAAGGATGTGGTTGGTGTTCTGTCACGAGACCACTTCAGTTTCAGCTTTCGAGCGGAAGAGTTCGCGCAACCCCACTTCGATACGACCCTGAACTTAGGTCAAATTCCCGGACGCGCCGCCACACTGACTAGCATCTTGGCAGGACAACAGCGGAAGGTCGTGCTCATCGAAAGCGTAGAACGCCTTCTTGAGAAATCTACTCGCGATGCCTTCGCCGATCTGCTTACACTTGCTGCCAGTGATCAAACCTTCCGAATTATCCTTACCTGTCGGGACTACTCGGTGGATCTTGTGCGCACGGCGTTTTTGAGATCCGCGTCAGTGGACCACGCGGTCGTACAAGTTCCTCCCCTCGACGACGACGAGTTGTCGGAAGTTCAGGCCGCAAAACCGAGCCTTTCTCTGCCGTTGCGCAGTCCTGCCCTGCGTCAGATCCTTCGCAATCCGTACATTCTCGACAAGGCTCTGCAGATCCGGTGGTCATCGGAACGCCCGCTGCCCAACAGTGAGCGAGAATTCAGAGATTTGTTCTGGCAGGACATCGTACGAGCCGATCACCACCTCTCCGGAGGAATGCCCTCACGGAGACAAAAGGTCTTCGCTGAAATCGCTCTCCGACGCGCGCGCCACCTGAGCATGTACGTGAAATGCTCAGACCTTGATCTTGCAGTTGTAACGAGCCTTCGCACGGACTCACTCCTAGTGCGTTCTGAGCAGGCAGACATGCTGATGGCACCAGCCCATGATGTGCTCGAGGATTGGGCGATTCTCCGATGGATTGACGAACAACACGTCGAGCTGGCAGGGTCTTTCCAGAAGTTCTCGGAAGTCCTCGGCACACATCCAGCACTAAGACGGGCATACCGCAAGTGGATTGCAGAACTTCTGGAACGCGACCCGGCCGCAGCGGATACGTTCTTTAACGGCGCAGTACACGAATCTGACGTGGCGGCGAGCTTCAAAGACGACACACTCGTCGCACTGCTACGTGCCCGGTCGGCACCTGCGCTTATCGAAAAACATCGCGCTGAACTGCTTTCGGCTGACAAACAGCTGCTGAAACGCGCAATTCACCTTGTGCGAGTTGCTTGTGTTACCACACCGGCGTGGTTACCAGGGAAAGCACTATTCAACGTCCCCGACGGGCCTGCGTGGGCAGCTATTCTCAGCGTTGTACAGGGCGGTTGGCAGGATTTCGGGGGTGAGGATTCCTTACTGTTGCTGGGCCTGGTTGAGGATTGGGCGCAGGGTGTTTCGCCGCAGACGCCGTATCCCGAAGGAACTGCATCCGCTGCGGCGATCGCTCACTCGCTTTTACCGCATTTCGACGACTACTCGCACGATGATGAGCGCAAGCGCACTCTGCAGGTCATCGCTAAGATCCCCAACGGGGACCGTGTTCGTTTTACCGACCTGTTGTCCAACTCTGTGAATTCGCGGCAGGAGCGAGATAGAGTTGCCGAAGAGTTGCAAGACGTTGTGTTCGCGAGTTACGAGGGACTACCCGCAGCACGAGATGTGCCCGAGGTACTGGCCGCAGCACTGCGTAAGTATCTGCTCTGTAGCGAATCCGATCTCCGCCAAGAACTGAGATATGCGAGTTCCATGGAGATCGAGATCTACTTTGGCCTGAGGACGCGCTTGGGCCACGACTACTTTCCGGCGAGCGCTTATCGCACCCCAATGCTTTCGCTGCTGCGGCAGCATTGGCGAATCGCGGTCGATCTCATCATCGACGTCTTCAATCACAGCGCTGACTGGTATGCACATCCACGAGTCACAGACCGTCTCGAACCCGCTGTTGAGGTCGAATTGAAATTTTCTACGGGCGAGTCGAAGAGGCACTGGTGTAATGGCCGCCTATGGAACCTATATCGGGGGACGTCAGTCGGGCCTGACGTTCTGCAATCGTACCTAATGGCTCTCGAACGATGGCTGCTTGAAGTCGCTAAGCAGGAGCCAAACGAGCTAGATTCGATTCTACTTGAGCTACTCCAAAGGAGCGATAACGGTGCGATAGCGGCCGTTGTGGCGAGTGTGGCCACAGCATTCCCATTCCAATGTGGGGAGTCGTTGCTCACCCTCCTGAGTGCGAAAGACTATATCGTCATGGACCGACATAGACTCGCGACCGAGTCGCAAGCGACCATGGAGATATTCGGAAACCTGCTGGGGAACCAAAGCGCGGAAAATCGGATTTACCAACTAGAACGTAAGGAGGCGGACTCTTGGCCACACCGTCGGCAGGATCTGGAATTCGCTATCACAACTTTGCAATTGACGCAGTTCGCCCAGCGCGTTCAAGAGATGCTCGACGAGCATAGGCAAGCACTGGGCGACATCTCCGAGCAGAACGATGGGGACCGTCTTTGGCGACTCGCAATACACCGCATGGATTTGCGGCGATATTCAGTCGCCGAAGACGCCCCAATGCCCAAGGAGTTTCGCCAAAAGGGATACGTTCGGCTCGAACTAGGAGACCCTGATCCAGACGTCAAGGAGATTGTTGATCGAAGTGCTCCACGTTTTGCGCGTATGCAGAGTCAGACAAGCCTCTTGATGTGGGGCCTGAAGGTGTTCAAAAACGAGAACGGTCCGGGTTTCGACCCGGGTTCATGGTCCGAGAAGCTTCGCGCCGCAATGTCGTTCGACACCACGGAATCGCAAGATCCTATGGACAACATGGCCGAGGGAGCTCCCGGCATCGTAGCCGCCGTTTGTGTCCGGGATCATTGGCAACAGATGTCGCCGGAGGAGAAAGCCTGGTGTGTCGAGCGCGTGTGTTCCGCTGTGATGGAGCACGCAAATGACTGGAACCGACTGGCTCGTGCACAGCGATTCGACATGTCTCCTGATCGGTCTTGCGCTTGGGCCGTTTCCTCGCTGCTGACAAAGGACCTGCCCGAATCGTCCAGGAAGCGCGTGGAAGAGGCCTTTGCCGCGGCGCTGACCCACGCAATCGAAGAGGTTCGATGGTACGCGACATGGGGAGTGGCCGAACTCTGGCCAGTTAAAAGGGACGTGGCGTCTCGATCTGTGTATGCGATTGCAGCGGAGAACTCGTCAGTCATGACGGGAATGGCCGCAGAAGGCGGGAAGCCTTACGACAAGCGTCGGCCGTATGAGGAGATCACGGCTGAGGCTGCTGAGCGCATTCGTAAGCGCTTTTGGGAACCTGATGGCCTTGCGGCCGATGCTTATGACAAGCTTGACATCAACGATCGGCTTGGTGCAGAAGCACAGAACCGCATTTTGGCCATCCTCGGGAAAGCACCCGCGGAACGCCTGGCGACGCAAGCATTCACCCGAGCAGCGCAGGGTTTAGTGCAGTGGTGGACGACTAAGCAGGATCGTACGAGCAGGCGCGAAAGGAACTATGAGGCCGAAATGAGTTTGGCGCACTTGCTCGAACAGTTTGTCATGCGCGCTTCGCTAGTCGTCGCCGACACAATCTTACAGCCAATCCTGAATACAGTAAACAGTCACCCGAGGGAAGTCCACGACATCGTTAAAGGACCTGTCCGCGTTGAGGATCGCGAACCAAACACAATTCAATTCTGGGCACTCTGGTCGCAATTCGCCGATCGCGCGAGACACGCGACGTGGATCTCGCACTTGGATGATCGGTACGCTAAAGGCGACGAACTCGTTTCTGCGCTGTTCCTCAGCACCGGGTGGAAAGAGGAAGCACGTCATTGGCGCAGTCTGGAGGGTAATGCGCATTATCTGCACTCACTGTTCGAGCAACTTCCGCCTTCCGCCACCGTGCTCGACGCATACGTCCGGTTCTTGTACCACGTAGGTGAACAGTCGCTGCCTGAATCGTTCATTAGAATCAGCAAACGTCTTCTTGCCGGCGATGCCAAACAGATGCTGAGAAAGAGCAACACGGTTTTTATGCTCGAGGTGCTACTGCAGCGGTACGTCTATCCAAAACCGCTGGAGTTGAAAAACAAACCCGAACTCCGTGACGCAGTTCTCACATTGCTGGATCTCCTTGTGGAGCAGGGCTCCTCTGCTGCCTTCCGAATGAGAGATGATTTTGTGACGCCGGTGTCCAGTTGACGCGACCAACTAGGGCGGGCAGGCAGAGATCAGCTTCCTGCCCGGATCAGTACCGAAAAGCGTGCAACTGGCGTTTGCCAGACAGGGTGCAAAGGAACAGGAGAAGAGCGATGATGATTGGCGCCGGTCGGATGACAGCTACAGCCCGCGCCGACACTGGCGCTTCAGAAGCCCGACGATAAGCGTGGGTCCGGGGTTGCGTACAGATGTGTGATGACGCTCGTCAGCTTTGACGACGATCTCGATTGGGAGTTTGCCTTTGATTCGCGCCTTGGGCATCCGGCCGGTCCTCGGAGGAGCCAATGGCGAAGAGATCCAAGAAACGGTGCGAGCAATTGCCCATCTTGCACCCGCATGCAGCCGGCATCGATGTGGGTGCGAGCGAGTTGTTTGTCGCAGTCAGCGCTGATCGTGATTCCCAACCTGTCCGCAGTTTCCCAACCTTCACTCGCGATCTGAATGCACTTGCGGACTGGCTACAGCAGTGCGAGATTCGTTCCGTGGCAATGGAATCAACGAGTGTGCACTGGATTCCCGTGTATCAGATNNAGTCCCGCGGGCTAGAGGTGTGCCTCGTCAATGCGCAGCACGTAAAGAATGTTCCCGGCAGGAAAACCGACGTATCCGACTGCCAGTGGCTTCAGTACCTCCATTCGGTGGGTCTGTTGCGTGCCAGTTTCCGTCCTCCTGGCTTCATCTGCGCTATTCGCTCTCTCTGGAGACACCGCAGCAGTCTGATCCAGATGGCGGCAGAGCATGTGCTGCACATGCAGAAAGCGCTTGATCAGATGAATCTCCAGATTCACCGGGTCATCGCGCTGCTCGACCGAAGCGTAAAACGCGTCCATGTCTGCATGGATGATTTTTCGCACAATCTTCTGGCAACAATACTATTCCGGCTCACAGAACAGGGCGAACGCGTATCGGGTGATCGTTAACTATCGTTGCTGTAAATTCTAAAGATGCGTGCAGCTGCCCTTGCTTCGAATTTCCATTCCGGACTCGCGATTTCTATTCTCTTCCTGCATGCGCTGTACATTTTGTGGGTTGTTTTCGGGGTCTTGCTGACACGCTCGCGCCCGATTCTTCGCTGGCTGCATATCGGTTCTCTTGCGTGGGGAATCCTTACAGAACTGCTTCCTTGGCCGTGTCCTTTGACTTTGCTGGAGAACTGGCTCGAAGGCAACGCCGGAGTCGAGCCTGCCCAGGGCGGGTTCCTGCTCCATTACCTGGACAGGCTGGTCTATCCGGATATTTCTTCAACCACGCTAACGATTGCGGCGGTAATCGTCTGCGCTCTGAATCTTGCGTTCTATGGCCGGCAGGCCTGGATCGCAGGGAGGGCCGGACCATCAGATTAGAATTGGATCGCAGGAGTCAGTGATGTGTGGCCGCTATCGTCTGTCCAGACGCAAACAATTCATCGCGGAATACTTCGAGACCGATAACGAAGTCGATTGGGAGCCTCGCTACAACATCGCCCCGTCACAGCCTGTCGGAATTATTCGCCAAGATCCATCCAGACCCGAGCGGCACTTCTCACCAGCTCGTTGGGGCCTGATTCCGTCCTGGGCCAGCGATGCCAGTATTGGATTCAAGACAATCAATGCTCGCGCGGAGACGGTCGCGACTAAGCCCGCGTTCCGAGATGCCTTCGTGAGCCGTCGGTGCTTGCTTCCTGCGGACGGGTTCTTCGAGTGGATGCGAAGTGGTAAAGAGAAACAGCCGTTCCACTTCGGCATGCGAGACGATTCCCTGTTTGCATTTGCCGGCTTGTGGGATCGGTGGAGAGACCCGGCCGGCACTGTGATTGAGTCTTGCTCGAGATGGGTGTCCGCTTATGCGAATCGTAGTCCAGCCCCGAAATGGGTTCCCCCACGGGAAGCGGATGGTGGGGATCTGGGAAGTGCCGAGGCTCTTATGAGGGGACGAAGGCCAGCGTTGTCGGCGAAGGAACTGGGTGCGTGCAACCGATGAACTTCCCGGGGTCGAAGAGGACGACGTGTCGATAAAGACTGCACAGCGAAAGCACGGAACCACTCGCGGGTCGCCTAGGCGGGACACGCACAGCGAAGGCATCTCGTATAAGCCGCAAAGCGATGAAATCGAGATGTGCCGGCGAGTGGGGCGGATGGGGTCGATTAAGTGTTGATGGACCGGAACAGAATAACCCGGACCGGAGCGAGGGATGAGTTCACGTTCCGGTTCAATCGCCGGCGATCAAAGAGCCGAGGCAAACTTTTCTTGCGCCTAGCGCAGCAAGCTGTGGCCGTCGCTCCTGTTACCCATTACCGAATAGTCCATCCCGACCTCAGGAAGGCGGAAGGCAAACCACAATCTGCAGGGGCTTGGTGAGTGAAGCGGATACCCACCCCATTCGATTCCGAAGACGCAGGCAAGAACTATCGCTAGCTCGACGAATCCTTTTGGCGGGTCGCTTTGACGCCCGTCAGAACTCCTAGGCCCAGCAGTACGATTGCACCCACGGCAATCCAGTGTGCAGGGACGTGCATTAAATGGGCACCGTAAATCAGCCCGGCAATCACAAGCACGAACCCAATAGAGTAGAGTCCAAATGACATGGCATCTCCTTGTCGAGCAATAGTCGGGAGGCGTGTGCGTCAAAGCGTCCTCCGGCTCTCACTGCGTAGAAGCGGCTTTGAAACTTAACTTGCAGCTCGTTCACTATCTGCCGCACGTTTGAAGGTTGACGCCGCTTTTTCGACCTGCGCGCTCCGGGCTTAGAAATTCGCGTGTCGTACGAGCGAAAATCACGATGACGCAGATTGCCGCCACACTCACACCTTGAGCAACGACGAATACTACGTCTCCGAATCATGGCGGCATACGCCAGAAAGAACAACGCCCCCCTCCGAAGGGGCGGAGTTCACACTTCAACATAATATATCGGTCGGCCGTTTGCGCTGTCTGTTCGATATTGCACAGACAGCTCAAAGTTCGACCGCTCACTCTCTTCGAAGGCGGTAGTGTTGCAAGTTTCAAATGCAGACAAGTTTGTCGCGAGCGTCTGTCGTGCGTTCTTAGGCTGCCAAATCGAAAAGGCTGTCGATGAACTGAATCTGAAGAAGAGGATCATCTCCTGCCACCCATCTCGCTTGAAGAATGGGACGACGGTTCTGTCGGCGGAGCTAGGAAATGCTCGGTTGGATGGCTTCTGGGGAAAAGGCGGAGCGATTGGAGGAATCGCTTCTAGAGTTAAGTCGGGAATGCCGGTTGACAATCCAGACTCGAGGTATAGACTCGCGTACGGGTTTCGCAGACCCGCGTCGAGATTTCATGAATTCTCACAGGAGAGAAAACGAATGAAAAAACTCGCAGGGGCAGTTCTATTGCTTTGTGCCTGTGCAGGACTGGTCTTCGCCCAAACACAGATGTCACCGGCTGCAACTCCGGCCAAAGGCCCGAGCGTAGCGCAAGGTGTCAAGCAACTCGAACACGACTGGCTTGACGCAATGAAAGCTGGTGACATCGACAAGCTCAGCTCGATCATGGCCGACGATTGGGTCGGCATCGGTTTCGGTGACGGGAAGGCAACGAAGCAGAGTTATCTGGCGGACGTGAAATCCGGCACGTCAAAGATGGAGTCGTTCGAGATTGGCCCCATGGACGTGAAGGTGCTGGGAAACGTCGCCGTGGTCCAGGGAAGCGATACAGAGAAGAGCAGCTATAAGGGAAAAGACACCAGCGGGAAATGGATTTGGATGGATGTGTTCGTGAAGCGCGATGGCAAGTGGGTGGCCGTCCGTTCTCAAGACGGAATGGTGAAGTAAGTTCCAGCGGCAGCCTTACCTAGAACCTGAGGGCTTGAGGGTCGATGGCTGGGTGTGATCATGACGCCCGGCCTCTCATTTTGCCAGCCCTGATGAAATTCCGTAGCTGACGTAAATGCAATTTCAGTGGATCAACTTCCTCATCTTCGATTTTGTGGAGATGAGAGTGGCTGGGATCAAATGTAATAGTTTGGATTGACCTTACCGACATCGCAGACGAGTCGCCGGTTGTCGGACACGAGCAGCATTGCGGGCTGGAGGTCTCAATTTCAGGATAGCCGACGATACGGGAGTCGTCGGTGGCAGCTCTATCGAAATGCCAAGTGCGGCCACTTCTTCGACAGATTCAGTTCATCGACAACCTTTTCGATTTGGCAGCCTAAGAACGCACGACAGGCGCTCGGCGATAAACTTGTCTGCATTTAAAACTTGCAACACTACCATTCCAACCGCTACGCTTCTCGCGGCATGGCGCCAGCGAGCATAAGAACGGCGCCGCAAAACATCAGGGTATCGGCTACGTAATTAAGGCCGTTGTCGAGGCTGGCGCGTTCCACTACTCCGATTGGCACGTAGACAACCAACTCCACGAAGAGCACGGTCAAGCCCAGCCATGCCGCTGCTGCGCGGGTTTTCTTGCCAACCAGCAACAGGGTACCCGCGACGGCGTAAACCACGGCCGCCAGGTACGTCCAAATGGCGTGTCCGTAGATCCACTGGGGAGTCAGTGGTTCCAGCGGAATGCCGGGAACGTGATCGCCGTGCAGGAATTGCTCGAAGCTGAAAAACAGCACAGGAATTGCAAGGAAGTATCGTGCAATCGTCGCAAGGATGTGCTCGCCGCGCTCGCGCCACTGCTCGCTGAGGCTGGCTGCCAGCGCCAGAGCGCCGCCGCTGAAGGATATTTCCCGCAGCACCAACGTCAGCCCAAACCGATTTCTCGGATCGTGTGCCCAAGCTGGGGCGTGCATCAGCACGACGAAAAGGAAAAACGTCAAGGCGAGCAAACTCGCGGCGAGACGCGCCTCAATGCCCGTCACCAGGCTCAGCGCGGCTGCGATAAAGCAAGCGCCTACGAAGTACACCCAAAACTGATGCCATGGAATCCACGCCGGTATGATCGACGCGATGCCCTCTGTCACCGTGAAATGTTCGGTGCCGAAGGCCGCGATGGGCGCCGCGTAGAAAAGCGGCCCCACCAGAATCAGCCGGTCGAATCCTCGCGCCTTTTGCCAATCGCCGCGAACAAAAATCGCGACCAGCCCGATTGCCAGGACCACCCCAAAGGCGAGATATGACCAAATCACCTGGCTGGGAATTGCGACGAAAGCCATGGCTGCTGACGAATTCACCAAGCTGCCGCTCATGACGATTCCTTTCCTCCCCGTGTCTCC
>PLQW01000101.1 GCA_003160215.1 Acidobacteriaceae bacterium | reverse complement strand
GGTGTCAGCAGTGTGGAGGGGGGCTGGATGCCGGAAAATATTTCTGGCGTTCCGGCAGGGGAGAAGTGTTTTTCACTTGACATCCCCTTTTATAGGACTCCTGAGATGCGTTGTATCTCACTGGAGTTTTTCTGCGAGGGTGCGCACCTTCATGATTCGCTGCCTGGGCCCGCCCCTCCGCCCGGAGCAGTTCCGATAGAGTCCTAACGTGATCCGGGCAAGATCCCGAGAGGCCGCGCTGATCGGCTGCAAAAAGGGGTTTCTTCTATGTGAAGGCGACCGCCCAGAGAAGTGACTTGGAGATGCTCTGTTCGATATCCCCGGTGATCACGTGCCGGAGTGGCATAGGTCACTGACAAACCACCAGACGCAGGCGTGAACTTCTAGTGGGTATCCGAGGAGAGGATACCCGGCTTTTTCCCGCACCCACTCCTGTCGGAGTCCGCGCGAGAAACAAGACCCTCGAGCTTCCTTCTCCCAGGTGTCCAACTGCGCCTGTCCCGTGTGGCCAATTTCGTTCGAGCCAGATGGCAGATAGGGGAAGCCATTGCACCACAAACAGCAATCTTGCAGCTTACTTTTCCGCACAAGCTCGCGCGCGGCGACGGCTGCGCTGGCGATAGCGATTGCGTTTACGCTAATGGTTGTGCTGACCCAATCGGCGCAGGCCCAGAGGTTCCACGCCGGCGGCTGGTCTACGCCGTTGCGCACTCAGGATGCTAGCCCACATGCGCGCGCCTTTCCTCGACTGAGCCTTGGGAGCGGCCGCGAGCTGGTGTATGTCGGCACGTTTCAGGCCGACGCGATATTTCGAGGGTCATCGAAGCTCACTCGCTTTCTTAACACGATGAACGTGCCACCCCCCGAACTAAGGCCTCTGGTAGGTTCATCGGAGCAAGCCGTAAGACAGAGTGGCGTTCCTCCCTGGATGCTTTCTTCCAACGTGCGGGTCGTGGACGATGTGGAGCCACCAGCGCACGCAATGGCTCTGCCGGAAGCGCATTCCCCAGCGGGAAACGTTCGCGATGCCGTTGTTTCCTTCGTTTACGGTCGGCCAAGAGTGCTGCGGACGCCGCAGCACCTGACCACCGACTCCCGGCAGCGCGTCATCGTCAGCGATCCTGGCATTCCGGCCGTACATGTGCTGGATCCGAAGAGAAAAACCTCCTTCAGCATTCTTGGCGGGCAAGGCCGCCGCCTCCGGTCAGTGGCCGGAGTTGCCGTAGATGGGGAAGACAATATTTACGTTGCCGATTCCGAGCGTGGAATGGTTTTGGTATACGACAAATACGGAAAGTTTGTACGCTACATCGGAAACTTCCACGGCGAGAACATGTATCAACATCCCACAGGAATTGCGATCGACCGCAAAGCAGGCCATTTGTATCTTGCCGACAGCCCTCGTCATCTTAATTCTTATGCTTGACCTGGAAGGCAATCTCCTGAAGCGTGTGGGGCAACAGTGGGACGATACCGGCACAGGAGAATTGAAGCGCAGGAATAATACCGGTCCGGGAGCCTTTAACTATCCGACGGAGATTGCGGTGAGCGATCACGAAGTTGCTGTTCTGGATACGGTTGGGACGCGCGTTCAAATCATGGACTTGGAGTGCAACCGTCTTCGAGGTTTCAGCGTTCTGAATACTTTCCACCAGGAGGCTGACAGAGAAAATGGGCTGGGACTAGATCGGGACGGCAACATCTATGTCTCGTATGTCGGCACTTCCGAGGTCAGGGTGTACAACGAAGATGGTGGCCTTCTAGCGTCTTTCGGCCAATCCGGTTCCAGAGCGGGCGAGTTTAGTGCTCCGAGAGGGTTGTGGGTCAATGCAAGCGACCGCCTCTACGTCGCCGATACGGAAAACGTTCGCGTCCAGCTCTTCCAATTGACCGCCGGGGACCAAAGGGACTGGATGCTGGAGGCAGGCAAATAGGATTCATGCAGTGTTTGCATGCTCTGGCCGAGGACTGCATTGAGAACTGCTAGGCTTCCCAGAGGCGACAAGGGAAGAACGTTTCCAGTGGTGGTCACAAGTGAGAACTGTGCGACATTCTCACTTCCGCAGAGAGTCACCTCGTACTGCGGACCGGGAGTGCCCCATCCAAGCTTCTCTTGCTTGGGTGGGGTAGTTTTGTGACCTTCACGCGTAACGGCATTGCCATCCGCTCCGGCTTGCGCCCGGTCCACTCCGACTCGATCTCCACCACGCCTTCTGCGCCAGTCTAATCATGACGAAAGCCGCTGATACCTTTTCAGTCTCCAGGGGACCGCAGGTTTAGGGCCCGCATCCCTAAGACCCCGCCTTGTGTCCGCCGTCACCGACTGCCGCGCCGTGCTTTTCCTACACTGGCCTTGACTGCCCATGTCCAACTCCGCGCCAGCCCCGGTGAACCCCTGGATCGTGACCATCGCCGTGATGCTGGCGACGTTCATGGAGATCCTCGACACCACGGTCGTCAACGTTTCCATTCCCCACTTGGCGGGGAACCTGGGCGCAACGGTGGAGGAGGGTACGTGGGTGGTGACCTCGTACCTGGTGTCGAACGCCATCGTGCTGCCGATGGCCGGGTGGCTGGCCAATCGCTTCGGGCGCCGCCGGATTCTGCTGACCTGCGTCGGGGGCTTCACCCTTACTTCGCTGCTCTGCGGCATGGCTACCAGCCTAGATTGGCTTATCTTCTTCCGCGTGCTGCAAGGCCTCACTGGCGGTGGGTTGCAACCGCTGGCGCAAGCCGTCCTGCTGGAGACATTTCCTCCCAAGAGGCACGGCACGGCGATGGCGGCGTTCGGGCTCGGCATCATCCTCGCGCCCATCCTCGGCCCCACGCTCGGCGGCTGGATCACCGACAACTACACCTGGCGCTGGATCTTTTACCTCAACCTGCCGGTGGGCGCGTTCTCGATGCTGATGATCAGCGCCTTCGTGCGCGATCCGCATTACATCGGCAAAAACAAAACCGGCGGAGTTGACTTGTGGGGCATCGGCTTCTTGGCGCTCGGCTTTGGGATGCTGCAAGTCGTACTGGATACCGGCCAGCGCAAAGACTGGTTCGGCAGCAATCAGATTCGCGTATGGACCGCGCTCTGCGTATTCGGCCTGGTCGCCATGGTGATACGCGAGTTGAAGGCCCGCCACCCCATCGTCGACCTGCGCGTTCTGAAAGACGTCACGTTTAGCGCCGGCACCTTCCTGATGACGATGCTCGGGTTCGTGCTGTATGCCAGCCTCATGCTTCTGCCGATCTTCCTGCAAACGCTGCTCGGCTATCCGGCACTGCAGGCAGGGCTGGCACTGTCGCCCCGCGGACTGGGATCGCTGGTCATGATGCCGATTACCGGGGTACTCACCAACCGCTACGATCCGCGCAAGCTGCTCGGCATCGGACTGCTGGTGGGCGCCTACACCATGTTCAGCCTCTCGCACCTCAATCTGAATGCCGGCTACTGGGACATCTTCTGGCCGCAGGTGATCCAGGGCGGCGCCATGGCATTTCTTTTCATCCCGCTCATGGCGACCAGCATGTCCGGTATTGCGAAAGAAAAGATGGGCAACGCCACCAGCATCTACAACCTGATGCGCAACATCGGTGGCAGTTTCGGCATCGCCACCATGACGACCTTCCTGGCCCGGCGCAACCAGGTACACCAGGACCAGTTGGTCAGCCATGTCTCGGCATTCGACCCGCGCATGCGCGACGTGTTGCGCGGTCTGCAGGGCTGGTTCCAGCTTCACGGCTATAACTCGGTGGACGCGGCCAAGAAATCGCTGGCCGCCGTCTATGGCATGGTGCAGCAGCAGGCCGCCATGCTCTCGTTTGTCGAGGCGTTCTGGGTCATGGGCGTGATCTTCCTTGGCATGCTCCCGCTCCTCTTCCTGCTGCGCAATGCCCGCTCGTTGCACCCGCATACGCGGAAGACGGCGCCGGTTGGGCGGCAGCGATCAGTTGCGGCAACAGTCGAGCCCGAGGAGGAATTGGTGGGCGCGGGGCACTAGAATCGGCATGAGGAGTAATGCGGCACTTCTGGCTTGTTCATCACGCGTTCATGATTTGAAGGGGCGCACCTTTAGGTGCGCCATGTGAGTCCCTTTATCTTGTCCATCTCGAACCGACTTTAGTCGGTGAGGGACTCGTTTTTTTCGATTTGGTTAGGGTCTGGAGCCGTGCCCTCAACCCCTCTGTCCCTCATGAGGATTAGAGGTGCAGCGCCGCATTTCACCGCTCGCCCCTGCCTCTAGAATCAATCCATGGTTGCAAGCCTCAATGAGCGCGGCGCCTCGTACCGCGGACGGCTGGCGCCCTCGCCTACCGGACTGTTGCACATCGGGCACGCGTGCACTTTCTGGACAGCCTACCGGCGCGCCATCGAACACGGTGGGACCCTGATCTTCCGCAACGAAGATCTCGATCCGCAACGTTCCAAGCCGGAGTTTGCGCGGGCGATGATGGAAGACCTGCAGTGGCTGGGCATTCGCTGGCAGGAGGGGCCAGACATCGGCGGCGCGTTCGCGCCGTATGAGCAGAGCCGGCGGCGCGAGTCCTACCTGGCCGCCTGGCGCAAGCTCCGCGATGGCGGATTCATCTATCCTTGCGATTGCTCGCGCAAGGACGTGGCCCTATCGGCGGCCGCTCCGAATGAAGGCGATGACGACCCGCTCTATCCGGGACGCTGCCGGGAGAAGATCGTCGAGGCCAGCCAGTACGCAGCGCCCGCAGGCGTGAACTGGCGATTCCGGGTGCCCGACGGGGAGACGGTGGCATTCGACGATCTGCGGCAGGGAGCGCAGCGATTCCTGGCGGGCAAAGACTTCGGCGACTTCGTGATTTGGCGGCGTGACGACGTACCGGCCTATCAACTGGCGGTTGTGGCTGACGACGCTGCCATGGAGATTACCGAAGTGGTGCGCGGCGCAGACCTGCTGAAATCCACGGCGCGGCAATCGCTGCTGCTGCGCGCGCTCGGGCTGTCGGTTCCCGCGTACTACCATTGCGATCTGGTGCGCGACGAATCGGGAATTCGACTGGCCAAGCGGCACGATGCCCTCAGCCTGCGCAAGTTGCGCGCGCAGGGTCATACGCCCCAGCAGGTCCTGGATAGGTGCGCGCAGCGATAACCGCAGTCTTCTGGAGCGCTTTCGTTATTGTGGTGTAGCAGGGCGGAGTGCCGTCGGCTAAAAGCCGGCTCGCCTCTTACGAGTCCGCTGGGACGCGGCGCTGAAGCGCCGCTCTACCCGTGCCTGCCGGTTACACAATTCTGAAACCGCTCTGGTTGCATCAAACCGCAGAAAAGGATATTGTCTCCGCGCATACTCAGGAGGCGCGAACACGATGCGATTGAATTGGGGCGCCGTGGTTTTGGCGGGCATTGCGGACTGGATCTTGGGAGCAATATGGTTTACCGCCTTCAGAGTGCCTTGGCAGGCGGGCACGCGCATACCGCCGGAGGAGCTGCAGGCCTATACGGCCCATCCGAACTTCTGGCCGTATATCGTCTCCCTGATCTGCAGCATCTTGATCGCCTACGTCATCGCCCGGGTGTTAAGTGGATACCAAACCCACAGCCTGTTACGCGGGGCTAGCGTCGGTATCCTGGTAGGCTTGGCGGCCGCAGTTGCAATGATCACCAACATGGTTTTTGAGATTCGTACGGTTCCGTTCATCCTGATCTCCGCCGCCTACCCGCTGCTCGGCTGCATTCTGATGGGGATCATCGTGGGTGTGTGGAAACCGAAAGCGAAGCCCGAAGTGAGTCGTTCGACCCCATGAAGATCGAGGGAAAAATCGTCCAGGGTTATCTCAAGGCGCTAAGCGGCCTCGACCAACTACCCGGCCCTAACGGCGAGCGCTCCGTGGAGTTGTTCCGGCACGGCACGCTTACGGTGAAGCTGTACGCGCCGCGAGGCAGCGATGGGCAGCATCCGCACACCCGCGACGAGATTTACGTGATCGCAACCGGCACGGGACGCTTTCAGCGTGGGGCCGAAGAGGTTTCGTTCGGACCGGGTGACGTGTTGTTCGTGGCCGCCGGCGAGCAGCATCGCTTCGTGGAGTTCACCGACGATTTCGCAACGTGGGTATTTTTCTACGGCCCCGAGGGCGGGGAGGCGAACCGGTAAGGCTACGCCGGATTGTTCATGCGTCGGCGGGACCACGCGCCAGACCGCTTGCAGAACTGTCTCCGAAAGCCTAGATTGTTGGGCAAGTAGTGGGTGGGTCGTGTTCAGCTTCAGTTTTATCCTCATCATCGCTGGCCTCGCTTTCGGCGGCGCCACGACGCTCATCGGATTTGGCGGTCTACTGGGAGCTTCGTTTCACCGCGCCTTGGGAACTCCCTTGCCCCTGCCGACGATTCACAACCCTTTCGAGAGACGCCTGTATATCTATGTGGGGACCGGGGGATTCGTGGTGTGGGTTAGCGCTTTCCTATATAGCCTGAAGATCGCGCCGTGATCTGCGAAACCCGAATGCCATCGAGCGGTGTCGCTCAAGCATCTCCCCCCGCCGCAAGCACTTCATCGGCGACTGCCGCCGCTTCCACCGCCGGTCTGACGTCGTGGACGCGCACGATATGGGCCCCACGCAGGATGCTGGCGACCATCGCAGCCAGCGATCCAAAAAGGCGATCGGCCGGCCGCGCATCCTTGCCGGCCCGCTTGCCGACGGTGCGCCCAACGAATGATTTGCGGGAGGTCCCCGCCAGCAGCGGAAACCCCAACCGATGCAATTGATCGAAATGTGCCAGCAGCGGATAGTTCTCCTCAAAGTTCTTGCCAAAGCCGAAGCCGGGATCGAGCACGATGCGCGTTCGCTCCACGCCGCGCTCCCGGGCAACCAGCAGGCGGTTGGCGAGGTCATGCTCCACCACGGCGGCGATATCCAGCTCGCGCGGAAGATTGCGCCATTGTTCGGGCTCGCTCCGCGTGTGCATCAGCACGACTCCGCATTGCAATTCGGCGCACGTCCGCCCCATCTCGGGGTCCCACTGAAATCCGCTGACATCGTTCACGATCTCCGCGCCTGCCTCCACGGCTGCGCGGGCTACGCCTGACTTGTAGGTGTCTACCGAAATGATTGTTCCCGGTCGCGCTTGCAGAACACCTTGCAGCACGGGCATCACCCGCCGCAACTCTTCCGCCTCGGTTACCACTGGCCTTGGCTTTGATTTGGCGCTTGCCTCATCCACGGCAATCCGCGCTCCCGGACGCGTGGACTCACCGCCTAGATCCAGAATATCCGCACCTTCGTCCAGCATCTGTAACGCGTGTTGCACCGCACGTTCCGGCTGGAGAAACTCGCCTCCGTCGGAGAACGAATCCGGGGTGACGTTGAGCACTCCCATGATGAGAGTTCGCCGGCCCAACTCCAGCGTCCGGGACCGTAACTGCCAGCTAAAATAAGGCCGCATGAAACGATTGTAATGGGCCGCGAAGGCGCGCGATTGCCGCCGCAAAATGAAATGCGGCAGCCTTGCCCGCCAGTGCTAGAATCCGAGTAGTAGCCCCATGTACCGGGTTCGCAATCTCGCCCCCCTTGTCCTGCTTTTCGCGCTGCTCTCGCCAGCTTTTGCGGTCGCCAACAACAAGCCCGACAAAAAGCAGAGCGGCGAGAAGAAGCTCGCTTCCGAGATCGAGCAGATCCTCAGCGATCCCGAGGCTGCGCGCGGATTTTGGGGTATTTATGCAGTTTCGATGGACAGCGGCAAGCCGCTCTATGCCCTTAACCAGGACAAACTCTTTACTCCTGCATCGAACACCAAGCTCTTCACGACTGCGGCCGTTTTTGGACTGATCGGACCGGACTATCGCTTCACGACCACTGTAGAAACCTCGGGCATGCTCGACAAATACGGACGGCTCAACTCCGATCTGGTGCTGGTCGGACGCGGCGACCCCAACCTCTCTGGACGAACGCTTCCCTACAACATGCACACGGAACGCAAGACGCCACCGATCCAGGTCTTGCAGAGTCTCGCCGAGCAGCTTGTCCAGCAGGGATTGAAATACATTGATGGCGACGTCGTGGCCGACGACTCGTACTTCGTTTTCGAGCGCTACGGCGAAGGCTGGTCGCAAGATGATTTGGCGCGGGAGTGGGGCGCACCCGTCTCGGCGCTCACCATTAACGACAACGTCATCTTTGTGAACATCATGCCAGCCGACCGTCCCGGCGAGCGCGCCTTCCTGACCGTCACGCCTTTCCCCGAGTACTACAAAATCGATAACCGGGTGATGACCACGCCGCAAGGAACCGGGCCGCGCACGGTGTCCATCAACCGCGAACCCGGCTCGAACCAGATCACCTTCTGGGGCAACATCCCGCAGGACGACTCCGGCTTCGGGGAAGCCCTGGCCATTGAGGATCCCGCCGATTTCGCGGCGAGACTCTTCCGGCAACTGCTGGAGGAGCGGGGCGTCACCATCTACGGACGGGCACGCACTCACCACACTGAACTTGCGTCGACGCAGACATTCAGCGTCACCTCGATGGCTTCGGGCGGCGGCGATAGGACTCAACCGCCCAATCCTGCGCCGTCGGTACTGGCCAGCTATCAGTCGCAGCCGGTCGCGCAAGACCTGCGAGTCATCAACAAGGTGAGCCAGAACCTGCACGCCGAGCTGATGCTGCGTTTGCTGGGCAAAGAGAAGGGCACATCGGGCTCGATTCAGGGGGGACTGGAAGTTCTACGCGGCTTCCTGATTCGTGCTGGCATCAAACCGGAACAATTCGTCTTTCTGGACGGCTCGGGACTGTCACGTGAGAACCTGGTCACTCCGGATGCCGTGGTCGCGATCTTGCTCTACTCTCACCAGCAACCCTGGGGACAGCTCTACGAAGACACTCTGCCTATCGCCGGGGTAGATGGATCGCTCTCGGAACGTTTTCGCACCACGCCGGCTATGGGTCTGGTCCATGGCAAAACGGGATCGCTCTCGCACGTGTACTCGCTTGCGGGCTACGCCACCACTCAAAGCGGGGAACACATCGCGTTCTCCATCATGACCAATAACGACAATCTGCCTGCGAAGAAAGCGCTCGACACGATTGACAAGATCGTGGAGAAGATGGTCGAAGACAAAAAGTAGAACCTGCCTGAAGTATTAGAAGCTTCTATTCCTCATGTAACCGGCAGCGACAATCGTGTACAACAGTATCTTGCAGTTATCTCGACCCACTAACAAAAGAAGGAGCACGCACCGCCATGATCGAACGACTCAAGGAAAGCTTCGGGGGAGTACTGGGCTTCAAGGTCGTCGGTAAGCTGACCGCCGAAGACGTCAAGGCGTTTGAGCCGCAAATCGAAATCGTGATTGCCCAGCGCAAGCACAAGCCGATCGGCATCCTCGCCGACCTTTCGCAGATGCACGGCGCCGACTGGAAAGCGCACTGGGAGGAAATGCGGTTTCTCCAGAAACACACGGACCACATCGCGCGCATGGCGGTCGTGGGCGCCGATAAGTGGGAAGAGATTGTGGCGATCGTCACTGCGGGCGCCGCCATTCTTGAGGCCGAGACGCGCTACTTTGATGAGTCCGAAATTCTGCACGCCTGGGAATGGGTGCGCACCGCCAAGCACGCCGAAGACATTCCCGTCCGCCAGATCTCGGCCGGAACAGGTATCTGGAAGGACTACCATCCGGAGTGGATGGACATCGGCACGTAGCGATTCGATGAGGGCAGTCACAGTTTCATGCTGAGAGGACTGTTAGCGTCGTCGGTGGCATCTCGTCGTAGGTTCGTCCATCCAGCAGCCGTCCTGCTCGCTTCTTGCGAACACCGCCCCACTGCTTGAAGAAGAACGGAACACCGTGTTGGCGGCACTGGCTGCGGATGGAGGTTACCCATTGCCGCAACATTGGCCTGGCCCCAAATCCGCTTTCTCCACCAACAATCACCCACTGGATACGAGATAGGTTGATGGTTCCCAAATCTTCTAGCAGCGGTTCGATGGATAGGAATTTTACTGCTGCTGGTGCCGAGCGTAGGTGTTCGATCCTGGGCAACCCATGTTTTTTATTTTCGACACTGACTCCCCACCAGATGTGCGGCTTCGCTGCTGCAAACCTCAGGCGTGTTTTTAGCAGATCGCGCATACGTCGGGATCGTTTCGTCAGCACCTGAAACGTGTGCCAATCAGCCTGGACCATCACATCCACAACCGAAGCAATGTAGTCATCTGGAACAGCTTCATGAAACAAGTCGCTCATCGAATTGACGAACACGCGTCTGGGTGAGCGCCATTTCAGTGGCTCATTCAGTTTCTCCGGCACGAGCCGAATATCAAACCCTTGCTCGTAGGGGTGGCCTTTGACGCCACGGAATCGTTCAGCAAACACAGCGGCGTAGCAATGGGCGCAGCCCGGACTGATCTTGGTGCAGCCGCGAACCGGGTTCCACGTCGCATCTGTCCATTCGATCTTTGACTGAAGGCTCACCTGACTCCCCAAACTCTATGTGTCTTCTTACGCTTTCGCTGTGTTTGGAAAACGTACCATGTCCTTTTCGCGTAACCCACTCTTTTTTGAAGTGATAGGGGTAACGATCACGATTCCATCGGATCGGAGCTTCTGAATAGCCTCACGATAATGCCTCTCGACGAAGGGCAGATTCCAAGTTTCTTCACGAATACTGTCGAACGGAATCTCACGGCCCGCAAAGATTCGAAGCAAGATTTCACGCAGCTCAAGAATTTGTGGAGTGCGGGAGATTAGGACACCCTGGGACTCCCCTGAAAAATCGAACGTCCCGTCTTCATCACCAAGGGGCCACATTACCTCTTTCATCAACAGAGCGGCTCGCGAGTGATTGCTCGCGTGCAATAAGTAATATTTCGTCCGCTCACCCTTCATTTTGTCTTCTGGATCGAAGCCTATCCGGAATCGCAGGACATACTTTGCCCTCAGTTGTGAAACAAAATACTCCAAGAAACTCTCCTCGCGAGATGTGCCACTCTGTCCCATGAAAGGCATCTGACGCCACTGTTGGTGGCCGAATAGTTGATCCACATGTCCCTGAACAGCAGAATTACCCAAGTCCATGTTGATGCGATACCACATGAGATTGATGAGCACTTCCGTGCGAGAGCGAGAAAGTATTTCGTTCATGACCGGCAGCGACAGAGGGTGACCGTATGGGTCGATGAGAAAGAAAGACGGGCCAAGAGACTGTACTCTGCTAAGAAGGTCAGGGATAAAAGTCGTGCTGTCTTCGTGAAGAACATCCACACGGAGGTTCTTCGGATACGGTGTGAGAGGGATCAAGTGCCGTTCAAGTTGCTGTGCCTGGTGTTTGTCTTTTTCGGTCAGAATGACGTTCAAGACATGAGTTGGCCGCGCCTCCACGAATGCCTTAGCCGCCCATACGGCAATTACGGGTGAACCGTCAACCGCTTCGCTGTCAAACTCATAGCGTCCAGGTCCTGCGAAACAGTCAAAGTAGTTCAGCCGGCGGTTAGCTGAACCGAGAATGATAGCCCATGACGGAAGATACTTCCCGAGGATGGCATGTTTAATCCGCGAGACGCGTTTGATGTGAGGTAGAGCACTACCTTCAGCCCAGTCCATATCGTAGATTCGCCTTTTATTCGCCAAGAGTAAGCGACCGACCCACACTTTGTCAACCCCGAAAGAGAACATCGGGTTTGGCAGACTCTCGCAAGACAAAGCGCCTAGCCGCGCTTATCATTAGGGGTTGGCCTGCGCTTCTCGCCGCATCCTGCCGGAGCGCATGGCATCTACTAAACTGCACGCAATAACCACCTACTGAGAGGAAGCACTTATGGCTACGACGACTACTCCTGCCCGGGAAGGAACTCGCATTTCTGCCACTGTCAATAACGCCCAGATTCCCACCACGTTCAAGAACGAACCATCGGTTGATTTCAGCAACCCGGAGAACGCGCGCCGCATGCGCGCTGCCATCGAGAAAGTCCGCAACGAACTGGGCCGCGAGTACGACCTGGTCATCGGCGGCCATCACCTGAAGACAGCGGAAAAGACGCAATCGATTAATCCGGCCAAGCCGTCGGAGATTGTCGGCATTCACCAGGCGGCGGGCGCAAGCGAGGTTGAGCCCGCGATGCAGGCCGCGCTGAAGGCGTTCGAGACCTGGAAATTTTCCTCCATCGAGGAGCGCACCAACCTGCTGTTCCGGGTAAGCGCGCTGTTGCGCGAGCGCAAGTTCGAGCTGATGGCGTGGATGATCTTTGAGGTCGGCAAGAACTGGGCCGAAGCAGATGGCGACATCGCGGAGTTGATCGACTTCTGCGACTTCTACGCCTTGGAAGCGCTGCGCCTCTCCAAGGCCGAGGCACCGGTACAGTTGCCGGGCGAGCGCGACTACCTGCGCTACATCCCGCTGGGTGTGGGAGTGGTGATTCCGCCGTGGAACTTTCCCGGCGCCATCATGGGCGGCATGACGCTAGCGTCCATTGTGAGTGGCAACACGGTCATCCTGAAGCCCTCGAGCGACTCCCCCACCATCGCCGCGAAAGTTTTCGAGATCCTGGAAGAAGCGGGCCTGCCCGACGGCGTGGTCAACTTCTGCCCCGGCCATGGCAGCAGCTTCGGCAATACCATCGTCGAGCATCCCAAAACGCGCTACATCGCGTTCACCGGATCGAAGGAAGTGGGACTGCACATCAACCAGCGCGCCGCTATGCAGCAACCTGGCCAGATTTGGATCAAGCGCACCATCCTTGAGATGGGCGGCAAGGACTCCATCGTGGTGGACACCGACGCCGATCTCGATGCTGCGGTCGAGGGCGTGGCCTCCTCGGCGTTTGGCTTCAGCGGGCAGAAGTGCTCGGCGTGCTCGCGTGCCATTGTCGATGAGCGCGTGTACGACAAATTCCTGCAACGCCTGAAGGAGCGCGTCGAGAAAATCACGGTTGGCGATCCCACGCAGAATCCGGCGATGGGCCCGGTGGTCAACGAGAAATCCATGCAGTCGATTCTGGGCTACATCGAGAAGGGCATCGCGGAAGGTGGGCGCCTGATTAGCGGCGGTGCGCGCGCGACCGAAGCCGGCGATGGCTACTTCATCCAGCCCACGGTGATTGCCGATGTCGATCCCATGGCGACGATTTCGCAGCAGGAAATCTTCGGCCCGGTGCTCGCGGTGATCAAGTCGCGTGGCTTCGAACACGGCCTGGAAATCGCCAATAACACCGAATTCGGCCTGACCGGCGCGGTCTATACCACGTCGGAAGACAAGATCGAGGCGGCCAAGGAGCAGTTCCATGTCGGCAACCTGTACATCAATCGCAAGTGCACGGGAGCCATGGTGGGCGCGCATCCCTTCGGCGGCTTCAACATGTCGGGTACGGACTCGAAGGCCGGAGGCCCGGACTATCTGTTGCTGTTCACTCAGGCAAAGTCAATTGGAGAGAAGATCGCACGGTAAAGCAGTTGCGGAAGTCGGAAACTATGCGGCTGGGGAGCGATCTCCGGCCGCTTTGTTTTGGCCTGCGGCTAACCAAGGGGGGCGGCGGTTTCAGAGTTGGGGTAGTCCAGTGAGTACGGGTAGAGCGGCGCTTCATTCAGCGCCGCGTTCGCTGCGTACCAATAAACCGCTTACAGTGTGGGGCGATCTTGGACGCCAACCTGAAGACTGGCTCTACCCGGTCTGCACCAACTCTGAAACTGGGCTAACCCCATTGGCCAAGCTACAGCGACTCCGGCGTTTTACGCAGCTCAGCTAAACAGTAATTCCTTGGCGCGCTGCGAAGCTTTGACCACCGCCTTGATGAGCGTCACGCGGAGACCGCCCTCTTCCAGTTCCAGGATGCCATCCACGGTGCACCCCGCAGGAGTGGCGACGGCGTCCTTCAGTAATGCTGGATGATCGCCGGTTTCCAGCATCATCTTGGCTGAACCCATGACGGTCTGGCCGGCGAGCTTCATGGCGATGTCGCGCGGCAGCCCCATCTTGACCCCACCCTCGGCCAGGGATTCCAGGATCATGAAGATGTACGCTGGCCCGCTTGCCGACAGGCCGGTGACCGCGTCCATGTGCTTCTCGTCAACCCGCACCGTTTCTCCCACCGTCTCGAAGAGCGTGCGCACTACCTCCAGATCGGCCGGCTTCACGGCCTTGCCGCAGCAGAAGGCGGTCATCCCAGCGCCCACCATGGACGGCGTGTTGGGCATGGCGCGAATGACAGCGATGCCGGCGGGTATGCGCTGCTCGATGTACGAAGTCGGAACCGAAGCCGCGATGGAGATCACCAGTTGGTCCGGACGCAGATCGTGCTCGATCTCCTGCACTACTTCGCCCAGGGTTTGCGGCTTGACGCAGAGCAAAATGACGTCGGCATTGTGAATAGCCGCACGGTTGTCGGTGGTGACTTCGATGCCGTACTTCGAGGAAAGTGAGGCGGTCCTTTCCGCGTGACTTACGGTGGCGGCAATGTTTCCGGGCTGCAGCACCTTCTGGCGGCAAAATGCCTGCATGAGAATGCTACCCATCTTGCCGAGACCAAGAATGGCGACACGGTGCGCTCGAGCAGTTTCGGACATGCTTTCACTTCCTGCCTGGTTGGATTCCGGTGTTCCGGCCTGTACTCGATTGTAAATTGCGCGACCATCGCGTTATCGGTTTTGACAGGCTGTTGGGGGGCCCGGATTTTCTGCTCTCGCAGGCTGAAATTCCGCTTCACATCGGCTTGGCGTTCGGAATATACTCGCTTGCGCCCCACGCTCCCAAGGGTCCGGCTCGGCCCAGGGAACCGGATGGAAGTCGCGCCTTGCGAATTCGCCGGCGTCGTCGGAGAGCCAAAGTATTGGTCCGTCGAGCACCCGGAGGGTAAGGCTCGCCGGGGCATGACCTTCAATGGAGGGCATTATGGCGACCATCCGCGACCTGCTGAGCAATCGCACCATTCACTACGTCCAACCTGACCAGACCGTCTTTGAGGCCGCCCACTATATGGTGGAGTGCAACGTGGGCGCAGTCCCGGTGTTGGACGGAACGCAACTGGTCGGCATCTTCTCCGAACGTGACCTTATGCGACGGGTGGTGACGGAGGAGCGCGATCCGCTGTCCACGTATATTGCCGAAGTGATGAGCACCGATGTGCACACGGTCACTCCCGGCACCAGTTCCGAAGAAGCCATGTGCCTGATGCAGACCCACAGCATTCGTCATCTGCCGGTATGCGATGGCCCCATGCTGGTCGGCTTTCTGTCGTTGCGCGATCTGCTGCGTTGCCATCTCGACGAGAAGTCCAACGAAGCCGACTCGATGCGCGCCTACATTCAGACGTACTCGAGCTGAATGGTACAGTTGTGGAGGCGCTCGAAGGCGGTGCTACACTTGGCTGTGAACTTGCCCGGCGTTGTCGATCATCTCCGCAAGATCGCCGGACGCGATGCCGTCCTGGACCGTCCCGAAGACCTCATGCTATACGAGTACGACGCTGGTATCCGGAAGAGCACACCCGGCGCCGTTGTCTTCCCGCAGAACACGGAGCAGGTTTCCCAAATCATGCGGCTCGCCACGGCCGAGAACGTAGCCGTGGTCGCACGCGGCGCCGCTACCGGACTCAGCGGGGGTTCGATTCCGACAAAGGGCGGCCTCGTGATCGCCTTCTCGCGCATGAACCGCATCCTCGAAGTTGATGTCGAGAACCAGCGGGCAGTGGTGCAGCCGGGCGTAGTCAACCTGCAACTCTCGGAGCACGTGGCGCATCTTGGGCTGTACTTCGCGCCCGATCCCTCCAGCCAGAAAGCTTGCACCATCGGCGGCAATGTCGCCGAAAACTCGGGCGGCCCGCACACCCTGATGCATGGCGTCACCGTGAACCACGTCACCGGAGTGGAAGTGGTGCTGCCCAGCGGCGAGATTGTCCACTTCGGCGGCAAGGCTGCCGAGTCGTACGGCTACGACATGACCGGCTTCCTGGTTGGGTCGGAAGGGACCGTCGGCATTACGACCGCGATTACGGTGAAGTTGCTGCGCAAGCCGGAAAAGATCGCGACCCTGCTCGGCGTCTTCGAATCGGTGGACGACGCGGCGCTTACGGTTTCTGCCATTACCGCCGCGGGCATCACTCCCGCCGCGCTGGAGATGCTGGACGGGTGGACCTTGCATACCGTGGAAGCGTTCTGCCACGCCGGCTACCCGCTGGATGCCGGCGCGGTCCTGCTTATCGAATTGGAAGGATTACGCGAAGCGGTGGAAGAGCAGGCAATTGCGGTGCGGGAGGTCTGTCTGCGCCAGAAGGCGCGCGAGGTGCGGCGCGCCAAGGACGAAGAGGAGCGCGCGCTGCTATGGAAGGGGCGCAAGATGGCTTTTGCGGCGCTCGGGCGGGTCACCCCGTCTTACTACACCCAGGACGGTGTAGTACCGCGCAGTCAGATACCCGCCGTGATGCGACACATCGGGAACGTCGCCAAGAAGTACGACTTAATTATCGGCAACATTTTCCACGCGGGAGACGGCAATCTTCATCCTCTGATTCTTTTCGATATGCGTAACGCGGAGCAGTTCGAGCGCGTCCTGTCGGCGAGCACCGAGATCCTCGAATTTTGTATTCAATGCGGCGGCTCAATCACCGGAGAGCACGGCGTCGGGATGGAGAAGCGCGACCTGATGTCGCGGCTGTTCACCGAGGAAGATCTCGACGTAATGATCGGCCTGCGCAACGCCTTCAACGGCGCCGGAGTACTCAACCCGCAGAAAATCTTTCCCACGCCGCGCATGTGCCGCGAGATATCGGGCCCATCACAGAATCCGGTGCTGATGCAGGAGGGACTGTGAGCACCGCGACAACGACTCCTCGTTTTGCACCTGTGTTCCGCGCCATCTGCGGAGCGAAATACGTCATGGAAGATCCGGCGGAGCTGCGGGCGTGGAACGTTCTGGGCGTTGCTCCGGCAATTGCGGTCACGCCGGCTTCGGTCGATGAAGTCGCCAACATCTTGCGGTTTGCCAACGAGCATGGCCTGAGTGTTGTTCCCGCCGGAGGCTTCACCCAGCAGCAAGTTGGAAACCTGCCGCAGCAGGTCGATGTTCTGCTTTTCACCACGCGCCTCACTGCGGTGGAACATTACGATGCTGGCGATCTGACCGTTGGCATTGGCGCGGGTTGCACGGTTGCGCAACTGTCGGCGATGGTCGCCGAAAACGGCCTGTTCTTTGCCGGCGACCCCGCGCAGCCCGAGCGCTGCACCATCGGTGGACTGCTGGCTACGGGGCTGTACGGCCCACTGCGTCACGGCTACGGCGGCCTGCGCGATTACTGTCTCGGCGTGCGCTTTGTAACCGGCGACGGGCGTAAGGCCAAGGGTGGCGGCCGGGTGGTAAAAAACGTCGCCGGGTACGACATGATGAAGCTGTTCATCGGCAGCCAAGGTACGCTGGGAATCGTCACCAGCGCCAGCTTCAAGCTCTTCCCGGCCCCTCGGCAAACGCGGACCTTCGTCGCTGTTTTTTCCAGTGCTGCCGAGGCCCTTGAATTCCGCAACCGCGTACTGCGTTCTCCGCTGGATCCCGTTTGCCTGGAGCTGGTTTCTCCCCAGGCGCACGAGTTGCTTGTGCCAGGTTCGCCGGCCGGCGCTTGGTGGTCCATTTGCCTTCGCGCCGCCGGAAGCGACGCGGTGCTGGCCCGGTACCGCACCGAGCTGGGTTCCGCCGTAGTCCGCGAAATGGAAGGCGCTAACGAGCAGGGTTTCTGGCGGACGCTGGAAGATTTTTCGCCTATTGCCGCCGAGCGGCATCCGCGTTCTCTGTCGATCTCGATGACGCTGCCGGTGAGTGACGTTCAGCCAGTTCTCAGCCAAGTGTCGGCGGTTGCCGAATCGAACCGCTTCTCCTTCGCGGCCATCGGCAGAGTGGGAATTGCTCACTTGCTGGTAAGCCTGTGGCCGGGGCCCGACGCTGAGGACTCGCTGGTGAATTTTGTCGATACGGTTTCAGGATTACGCAACCGTTTGCTGCGTGACGTCAGCATGGCGGTGCTCCATTGCCCCTCCGAGACGCGGCACCACATCAGCGCCTGGGGACCGATGCCAACTGACCTGGAAAGCATGCGGGCGGTGAAAATGGCGCTCGATCCCAAAGACATTCTGAATAGTGGGAGGTTTCTCTTCTGACAGTCACAGCTCCAGTGGCGGAAAAGCCGGTCTCCAACTTCTCCTCGGGCGAGAAGCCCACGTGGGACCTGTACTCGAAGTGTGTCCACTGCGGACTGTGCCTGGACCAATGCCCCACGTACCGCGCACTGGGGACGGAGATGGATTCGCCGCGCGGGCGCATCTATCAGATGGTGCTGGTTGACCAGGGTAGGCTGGCGCTGAGCGATTCCTTCGTTACCCATATTGACCGCTGCCTGGGCTGCATGAATTGCCAGACGGCGTGTCCCTCGGGCGTGCCCTACGGAAGCCTGCTGGAGCGCGCACGCTCGCAGATTGAAGAGAACTATCCGCGTAGCTGGCTGCAACGCCAAGTGCGATCGCACTTCTACGGGAAGGTCCTGCCGTCGTTCGGCAGCCTGGCGCGGAATGCGCGGCTGGTGCGCTTCTACCAACGCTCGGGCCTGCAAAGCCTGGCGCGCGGTAGCGGATTGCTGAAGCTCCTGGGAGTCGCCGACCTGGATGCTCTCTCGCCGCGTATGGAGAGCGAGTTCTCGTTTGCCGATCTTGGCCGCGTGTATCCCGCCGAAGGTACGCAGCGTGGACGCGTGGCGCTGCTTATCGGCTGCATTGGCAGCGTGGCGTTTGCGGAACTGAATCGCGCCACGATTCGCGTTCTCACCCGGAATGGAATCGAAGTCCACATTCCCAAGAGCCAGAGTTGCTGCGGAGCTTTGCACTTGCATGCCGGGTACCTCGAGCAATCACGCACTATGGCGCGCCACAACATTGACGCCATGCTCAAGCCCGAGTTCGACGCCATCGTGACCAACGCCGCTGGTTGCGGTTCGACCATGAAGGAGTATGCGGCGCTGTTGGAGCACGATGCCGAGTACGCGGAGCGGGCGCAGCAGTTCGTCGTCAAGGTTCGCGACATCAGCGAATATCTCGCGCAAGTTGGCCTGGTCGAGCCGGCGCGCAAGCTGAAGGCGCGCGTCACCTATCAGGACCCGTGCCACCTGGCGCACGCCCAGGGCATACGCAGTGCGCCCCGGCAGTTGCTGAAGTTCATCGGCGCGGAGGTAGTGGAGTCGCCGCGTGCCGATTCGTGTTGCGGCAGCGCCGGGGTTTACAACGTCACGCAAAACGAGATCTCGATGAAGATTCTCGACGAGAAAATGGAGGACATCGCCAGCGTCATGCCTGAGATCGTGGCTACCGCGAACGTCGGCTGCATGTTGCAGCTCAGCGTGGGAGCAAAACGCAAAGGTCTGAACAGCAGAGTAGTGCATGTGGTGGAACTGCTGGACGAGGCGTACTATTGATATCTGCATAAATAATGCAATGGACTAGCGCAAGAAAGAAGGCAGTTCGGATTGCACGATGCAGCCGCGCAGTTTCTGCGTTGAACTACGAATAGTATTGATCGAGTCGATGACGTCCTCAACCAACTCCTCGAGATCAGTGGGGCAGCCATTGGCGAGTGCGGGTTTCGCCAGGGACCAAACCCCTTCGTCGGGGTTGAGTTCCGGAGCATAGGAGGGAAAGTGCTCGATATGCAGGCGGCTGTATTGTCGTAGAAGT
>PLQW01000172.1:48236-50823 GCA_003160215.1 Acidobacteriaceae bacterium | reverse complement strand
CAAACCAACTTGCCAAAAGCACTGTTATGAGGCCGGAGGGTAAGCTCGCAAAATGTCCCCACTTTTGGCCGTAGAAACAGACTGAAATCTGTGCTGTTTCTTGCGGAAGTTTCTTGTCAGTCGAGCGTCTCGTCAATCGTCGTATTTGGGGACCCTTCAATGGCAGCAAAGGACCACCCTTTCGGGCATGCGGCGGGAGCGCAAAAGTACCGCTCTCGTCAGCACCGTAAATCGTGTCATCTTCATGATGAATTAAGCTAAATAAGATTTTGGGGGACTTCCCAGGCTTGAAGAAAATCATGGCAGAACACCAGTTGCCAAGATTCCGTTCTACTAAGTCGCTGCCGTCGATCATATCAATGATCGCAGTTAGTCTCGTCTCAGCACCTTCGACTATTTGTGTATTGTTGTTCCCATATCCTTCAAGATGATGGGTCGTAAGGTCAAGACCTTTGAACTTCCAGAGAGTTTCCTCGCCCAAGACACGTATATGGTCGTTGCCGAAGTGTGTGGTCAAGAACCGTGAGCAATGGTCCTCTGCGACTTTGTCTACTTCAAGCATTTCCTTAGACAGCCAGGGAATGATTGGGCGTGTGAACGGAACTTTCCTGAATGTGCAAGAAATTGGCCAGCCTGCCCTTGTTGGCAATGGGCACTTTTGTGGTCGGATGAAATTGGAGCCCAAAAGAGCGCCACAACCGATTTGGTTGTGGCGCGCAAATCCAAGGGCGACTTCGGCTTGGAATCAACGTTTCGGGAGCGACGCAGTGAGGTTCTGGTAGAGGCTTGGACGATATGAGCTCTTGCGTGACGCGTCGACGGTAACTCGGCTCCAGAAGCGTGTGCTCTTATTTTAGTTGCGCTTCCATGGAAGGGCCAGTTCTACACCCGCACGTACCAGAAGACAACGAAATTTTTCAGTGGCTAAGGAGGTTCGGAATTCGGGTTCCAGCCTGCCCCAAGCAGAGTGCAAAAAACGTCGGTCATGGCTTCGGAGAGCGCGCGCTGCTCCGCATCTGGCACTTGCATTTTCTCACTTCTGCAAGGTCATTATTTTGAACAGCTCGCTCAACACGCCACCTGAAATTTTGCCTGCTTCCTTCACCACACCCTTCGTCGCTGCCTTTGCCAACGAAACGACGCGAGTGGGCACATCCTTCTTCGGATCAAAGTTCCTCTTCTGAGTCATGGCTAGTCTCCTTTTGTGGCGATCACCGCCGCGTGTCGCCGATGTTGATGGCTGCCTCAGATGTCATCGATTGAAGAACAGGAGCCCTAGAAGCAGGAGCACCGCAAATAGCGTGATCCTGGGAAACGCGATCACTAACCCTGAAGCAATTGCCACCAGCGAGAAAGTTGCGAGCGCAGTGGTGATCCGTTCCGAGAGCCCGAGGTTTGAGAGCAGTGAGACGATCAAGTTTTGTATATAAATGATGATGTTCATGGAACATGATTCTTAATTGTTCGTTGCTGACACACGCAGGCATCGGCTACTTCGTTTTATGCATAGCCGTCCGCATTGCCGAAGCCTGAACCCTTATCTGCCCCTCAGAAGGGACATGCCGTCAATGTGCAGCTCCGGCGTGAGCCCCCGTGCCTCCATGCAGCTTTTCCAGAACCGTTGGATGTTTCTCCTCCTTTGATTGGACAAGCGGGCCAAGTCACGGCTCCGTAACAGGCCCAAGTTCACGGCTGTCGGCCTGGCCACGTGCTGCTGACATTCCTGGTGAGCCAGGGCCTCGGCTCTGCCTTGGCTGCCAAGCCTGGGGTCAGTGTTGAAGTCGAATCCGCAGCCGTCTTGAATGAAGTCACTGAGAAACGTAACGTCCAGCGACTCACCTGCAGGGGAACTGCGAATCTCGTCGGCTACGATGTCCAACGTACCGAGAATGTCGGTGTGATCGCCAGGAGCGCGCTCTGCCTCCGACGTGAGCTGCACCATTCGTTCACGCACTTGCGCGCCGAACCTCCGGAGATCCTCATCGTAGGGCTCACGGCGGGTTGGGACGGCAAACTGTAAGATTCGGCCTTGCGAATCAGCTTCCGCATCCCCCGTAATGGGAATCACGGTTAGCTTGTCTCCGCGCCGGAGTGTCACGGCGAAAGCAGCAATCCCCTCAAGCATCTCGTGGCGCGATGCAGGCTCGATGCGGCCGCTGATATCCGCCACAACAATGTGGTGGGTCACCGGCTGTTTCCGTGTTGAGCACGCGACCGGCAGCCCCAGCACCAGGGCAAGTACTGATGCCTTGCCAGTCGTGCCGGCCGCGAAACACTGAAGGTCCTTCACGAGTGCGACTCCTTATCGCCCGGATCAGCGAACCGTACAAATTCATGGTCGTAGTACTGACTTGCCGTCGGGTGTTCGCGCAGATGGTGGAAATACAGGAAGATCAGAAGGAAAACGGCGATCGGCAATAGCACAATTGCCGGATATAGGAAGAAGAGATGCCATTCAAGAATCACCGTGAACAGCGCAGCCGCCAAGGCTTTGAACAGCACTACCCAGAAAGGCACTTGCTTTGCCAGCCGCTTCTGCCCACGCTCATGATGCAGAGAGTAGGACGCCCTAGGGCGTGTTAACACT
>PLQW01000172.1:0-48165 GCA_003160215.1 Acidobacteriaceae bacterium | reverse complement strand
GAGCAGTTGCAGCGCGAGCAGATCGTGCGCATCCGCATCGAGGCCGTGAGCCTGGATTCCACCACGGTTAAAGTCCATCCCGACGGCACCGGCGCGTTAAAAAAAACGGACCGCAAGCCATCGGCAAGTCGCGCGGGGGATGGACCGCCAAGATTCATATGGTTGCCGCAGATGCGCGAACGGCGATAACCTTTGCCCTCTCGCCGGGGCAAGCCTCCGATGCCGTTGAGGGCCGCAAACTGCTGGGCGGCATCGGACCGCTGCCGGCGCCGCTGCAGCTGGTTATGGACGGGGCGCACGAGGACAACCAAACCCTGCAACTGGCTCTGGACTCGGTTTCATCCCGGTGGTCCCGCCCCGACCGAATCGGCTGGAGCCCTGGCAATACGATAAGGCCATGTACCGCAGGCGCAACGAAATCGAGCGGCTATTTCGCAGGCTGAAAGGCTTTCGTCGCATCTTCTCGCGCTTCGACAAACTCGATCTGGTCTTTCTCGGCTTCCTCCACTTTGCTCTAATTGTCGAAGCGCTCAGGTACTTAAATAGTGTTAACACGCCCTAGATCACAGGGGGTCTGTGACGAAGGGGAATGTGCCAGTTCACGACCGCTTGGGCTTGCGGGCCTTCTTGTAGTGGAAAATTTTGGAGGGATTGAGACCGAGCTTGCGCACTTCCTCGACTGCGGCTTGGTGGTCCTTCGTGTCGACCGCGTTCGAGAGTAAGAACTCAGCCTTGCGCTCAGGAGTGTAGATCTCGATAGGGACGTCAGTAGAATTTGAGGAAATCATTTCAAGATACCTCAGCGGCTGAAGCCCCTGATTATTATAGACGGCTTGGACGCGGGCCTGAAGACCCGCACTACCCGAACACGGACACTGGTGCAAGTAAAACGCCCCTCCCTTGCGGAGGGGCGTTCAAGTTTCTATTGGAACTGCGGCATGCTACTGGGTGGTGTCGGTAGTGACGATGCCGGTGGGGCCGGCTTTCTCGGCCTTGGCCTTCTTGGTGGCCATGGTCTTGTCGACCCAGTCGTCGGCAGCCTTGAGATCGGCCTTACGGGCCTCAGGGTTGTCGCACTCGTACTCGGCGCGCTGGCGATACAGCAGGTTCAGATAGGCCATGGCGTCGTCGTAATCGGGGCGAAGCTGCAGTGACTTCTGCAGGTTCTGAATACCGTCTTCGACCTTCTGTTCGTTCTTCTGCTTGAGGTCGGCGCAGGCTTTCTTGTCCTTGAGTTCGTCCGTTGGCTTCATATTGAGGCTGGCGCGGACGGTCTGGGCGGGCTGGTAGGCCTGCATCCAGTCGATGACCGCGAGCGAGTAGTAGCTCTCCGGATCCTTGGAATCGAGGTCAGCGACCTTCTGGTAATAGTCTCTGGCCTGATCGAACTTCTTCATGCCGAAGTACAGAGAGGCGATGCCCTTCAGGCTATTGACCTGCTGTTCTTTGGGTGGATTCTGCGCCAGGACCTGCTTAAAGGCGTCGATGGCCTGTTCGGCAAAGCGATTGTTGTCGGGCGAATCGGCGCCGGGGACGTATTGCTGGGCGTATGCGGTGGCTAAATAAAGACGGGCAGTAACCAGGCTGGGATCCAACTCCACCGCGTTCTTGAAATGTTCGATCGCGTCTTCGTATTTTGCATTTTTGTAGGCCTGAACGCCTTTGTTGAGCTGATCGCGTGCCCTCAGCTTGCCGCAGCCAATGGTTGAGAACAACGCAAGCAGAACCATAAGTACCGTCAGTACCCGTCCGCTCTTGTTCATGTTTGGTATCACTCTCCGTTGCCGTAGTTCGGGTTCCGAGGAGGGCGGGCTGTCGCTCAACGACGCCCCCGCCCCTCGAGAATGAAGAGTGCAGCCCGAATCACGTTCCTAGTAGTTCTTTACCCCGCAGGCGACCGCCGTGGCGGAGCGCGCAATGGGGCCCGCTGGTTCCCTCCTCGGTGTCGCGCAAAATCGACGCGCAAGGAGGGCCCGGCTCGCAGGTGGCTAACCCCCGGCTTCGATCTTGGCCGTGATCAGCCCAACTTTATCGACACCCGCTGCGTGGGCGATGTCGATGACTTGTGCCACATCATCGAAGGTCAGTTCGGGATCAGCCTTGACGAACATGATTTTTTCGGCGCGGGTCTTGAAGATGTCGTTGAGGCGGCCTTCCAGATTCTCCCACGTCACGTCGTCCTGGTTGATTTTGAGCGCCGGCTTATCGCCGCCGCCTCTCAGTACCTGCACCACAATGGTGCGGTCGTTGCTTGGCGGTGTCTTCTGCTGGTCCTTGGGCGGCTGGGGAACCAGCGCGTCCAGACCTTTTGGAGTCAGCGGTGTGATCACCATGAAGATGATGAGCAACACCAGCAAGACGTCAATCATTGGCGTTACGTTGATTTCGGCTCTGGGACCCTCGCCGGGCCCCCCCATTGCCATACTCATACAGGAACTCCCGTTACTGGGCGCCAGCGCCCGTGCTGGTACCGGTTGTGGGCGGCTTCTTCCCAGCGGCGCCAGTTTGTCTCTGCTCGGTCAACAGACCGACATCATCCACGCCAGCGGAGCGCACGTTGTCCACCACGTCCACCACGGCGCCGTATTTGGCGCGAGCGTCGGCTTTGATAAAGACCCGCTTGTCAACCTTATTGGCCAGGCGGTCCTTCACTTTGGCGGTGAGTTGGTCGGCGGAAACCTTATCGGTACCAAAGAAAATTTGCCCGTCGCGCATGACGGCCACGAGCAAGGAATCTTCCTTGTCCGCGTCCGGCATGGGTGTCGGACTATTGACCTTGGCCATATCCACGCTAACGCCCTTCTGCAACATGGGCGTGATGACCATGAAGATGATGAGCAACACCAGCATCACGTCCACCATGGGGGTGACGTTGATGTTGGAGTTGACCTTCTTGCCTTCGGCGCGCACTGATATTGCCATAACCTTCAACCTCCTTCAGACTGGAGCCAGCGCAAACGGATTTACGCTAAGTTCCAGTCCGGCGAACCGAGCGGCGTTTGAGGAAGTAGTCGATCAGCTCGCTGGAGCTGTTGTCCATTTCCACGTCGAAGGCTTCCACCTTGTTGGTGAAGTAGTTGAACATCATGACGGCCGGAATCGCGACGAAAAGTCCGATAGCGGTGGTCACCAGGGCTTCCGAGATGCCGCCGGCGACGGCGCCCAGGCCGGTAGCTTTCTGGGTCGAAATCTCCTTGAAGGCATTGAGAATGCCGACCACGGTGCCCAGCAAGCCAATGAATGGGGCCGTCGAACCGATGGTGGCAAGCCCGCCCAGACCGCGCTTCAACTCGGCGTGAACGATGGCTTCAGCACGCTCCAGAGCGCGCTTGGACGCTTCGATCTGCTCACCGGGGATGTCGTTGGAATCGCCGTGGGCCTTGAACTCCTGAAGGCCGGCGACGACGACCTTGGCCAGGTGGCTCTTCTTGTTGCGCTCGGCGACCTTGATGGCTTCCTCAATCTTGCCTTCACGCAATGCGCCGGCAACTGCGGGAGCAAAAGCACGCGACTGTTTGCGAGCCGCACTGAATGCCATGGCGCGATCGATCATGACGCCAATCGACCAGCCCGACATGATGAACAGAATGAGAACAACGATCTTGGCCAAAATTCCCATCTGTCTCCAGAGGGAGATTGGATCCCAGCCCACTTGGGCTTCCTGGAAAATCCAGGCGGCGACCGTCGGTACGTGACTGAGGCTGTAGGTGGCAAGGTTAGCTAGGAACATGGGTGGACTTTTCCTCCTCAGAACTTTCGTAATAGCAGACCAACATGCTTGCTACTGGTCCTGCAGATGATTCGAATATCCGGAGCCGATTACTTTCCCAAATCGATGGCGAGCTCTTGACCCGCTCATAAGCAAAAAACTAAACCATACGCCCCGACCACAAGGCTACGATGCGCGACCGGCATCGAATTAGATGTGCGGAATGCAATCCGCACATCGTCTACCCACCGGCCAGCGTGAAAACAACGTTGACCGTGGTGTCGACATCCACCGGCTCGCCATTGAGGTAGTACGGCTTGTACCGCCATTGCTTGACGGCATCCAGCGCGGCGCCGGTGAGCATGGGGTGGCCGCTGACTACGTGCAGGTTCTGGATGGCGCCATCTTTGCCGATCAGGGCCTGTAGCACCACGGTACCTTGAATACGAGCCTGGCGGGCAAGCGGCGGATAGACCGGTTGCACTCTGTGGATCAACAATCCCTGAGAGACGCCTTGGGATACGCGCACACGCTGCGGGATCGCGGCCTTGGGGATCGAGACAGGCGTGGAACTGAGCATACCGCCCAGCACGCCACCCATGCTACCTCCAGGTACGCCGCCCGGTACGCCGCCCACCACGCCAGCGACGCCCGTGCTCGGCGGAGCCTCATCCTCTTTAATCATCTGAATCTTTTTCGGAATGGCCGTGGGTGTCCGCAACTGGCCGTTGTCCAACTCGCTTTGGAGCTTCTTTACGATATGTACTTCAGCGGCCGGTGGGGGTGGCGGCGGAGGCGGCGGTGGAGGAGCAACCAGGAAGGTCATCAGTTGCTGCCGGGGCAACGCCTCGGTGAAAATCAAGGGCAACAACACTAGAACGCCAATCAGCAGGATTTGGAGCACAAACGAAAGCAGGGTGGTTGTTCCGCGTTTGCTCCTGAACCTGCCTCCCGATTCTATGAGGCTGTCTTCAAACATAGCCTGTTCTCCGTCGAACGCTTCGATTACTTAGACACCGGGTATCGGTTTTTTGCTCCCACAAACCTAAAGCCGCCCCTGAAACTCCATAACTGGCGAAACCTCGCTAGACCCTCGGAACGGCCGTCCGAGGAGGGCGAACCGAAGTATACACCCGCGAGCTGGTTCGGTACTCGACGGCGGGCCCACATTCCGCTTTATGCCCGGATGGACCCGGCTCAGGCCTTCACCTTCACCTTTTCCCGCGACTTGTCCCGTGCGGAGGCCAGGCGCTGAACGGCGGACTGGCCGGCCCGTTTGGCCCGCCAGTCCTGGTAGGCGACGAGCATCGGCGCCGCGACGGCGATCGACGAGTAGGTCCCTATCAGGATTCCAATCACCAGCGCCAAAGAAAATCCGCGCAGCACCTCGCCCCCGAATACGTACAACGAGAGCACGGTCAGGAAAGTGAGGCCGGAGGTAAGAATGGTCCGGCTCAGGGTCTGGTTAATGCTCTTGTTGACGATGTCGGCCAAGGGCTCGCGGCGCAGCAGCTTGATGTTTTCCCGGATGCGGTCGAAGACGACGATGGTGTCGTTCATCGAGTAGCCGATCAGCGTGAGGATGGCGGCGATCACCGTCAGGCTGATTTCCTTGTTCAGCAGCGAGAAGAATCCCACGGTGATAATGGTGTCGTGGAGGCAGGCAACTACCGCGCCCACGCCGTAAATCATCTCGAAGCGGAACCAAAGGTAAACCAACATTCCAGCCAGCGAGTAAAGCGTGGCCATGATGGCCTGACGGCGAAGCTGCGAGCCTACTTGCGGGCCGACAATCTCGACGTTGCGCACCACGAAGTTGGAGGTGTAGAAGTCCTGCTGCAGCGCGCTGACCACCTCGGGAGGCACGATCCCGCGCAACTCATCGATCGAAGTCAGAATTCCGCCCCGCTCCTTGTTGCGGAAATCCTCAATCTGCTTCGCCATGGCCTCGTACTTGGGGGCGGCGTCCACGCCCAAGTGCAGCGGGTCTTTCTGCAGCAGAGATTGCTGCAAGCTGGGGGCGCCGGTGTTGTTCAGGTCCTGTTTGCCTTCGGCGACAGGATTTCGGGCCTGGAGCGCGCGGATGATGGTGTTCTTGCCGGTGTCGAGCGCGGCCTCGCTGGTTTCCTGGATGCCGAGATCCACCAGTACTTCGTTGTCGGAGGTAGGGCCGAAGCGCTGGATGCGAGGATCGTGCAGTCCGGCCCGGTTCATGTCGTTACGAATCTGGTCGAGGTTGGGCGTCTGCGCGAACTTGACATAAACCAGCGTGCCGCCGCGGAACTCCACGCCCAGCGGGATGTGATGCCAGAACAACATGGAACAGATTCCGGCGACGCTGAAGACCAGTGAGAAGGCAAGGAAATACCACTTCTTGCCGAGAAAGTCGATATTGGTATTGCGAAATAACTCCACCGCTAGCCCCTTGCAAATTTTTTTCACCACGGAGGCACGGAGGGCACGGAGTTTTTATAAAACTCTTCTTACAATGCCCTTTTGCAGGATGGGAACGTTGAAATTGATAAGTAGTCCAACCCGTATCCTGCTTAGCCTCAGATAAGTGAGCAATTGCGATTCGTGAATGGCCGATAAACTCTCGACCGATTTGAGTTCGACAATCACACGATTGTCCACAACCAAGTCAATGCGATATCCGCAATCCAGATGGCAGCCCTTGTACTCAACCGGCAACTCAACCTGGCAGCGAAACGGAAGCTTCCTCAGTCCGAGCTCATGACACATGCAGGCTTCATAGGTCGATTCGAGCAAACCCGGCCCGAGTTCCCGATGCACAGAAACGGCGGCCCCGATGATCTCGCCGGTAAGGTCCGCTTCAATCAGCTCAACCCTTCCTGTCGTTCTCTGCATCTCGCCGATCATAACTTCATAGCTTTCCTAGGAATTTCTTCCAAAAAATTTCTTACTCCGTGCCCTCCGTGCCTCCGTGGTGAACTTCTTGCTTAAATGCTCAATGGCTCGCCACGCTGATGGCGACTGAGAATGAACTCGAAAATTACGCGCGAGACGAAGACCGCGGTGAACAAGTTTGCCGCCAGACCGAAGCTGAGGGTCACAGCAAATCCTTTCACGGGGCCGGTTCCGAACAGGAACAGGATGACGGCGGAGACGATCGTCGTCACGTGCGTATCGATAATGGTTGTCCAGGCGTGAGCAAAGCCTTGCTCCACCGCAGAGGAAGGCGTCTTGCCATGCCGCAACTCCTCGCGAATACGCTCGAAGATCAGAACGTTGGAGTCCACGCCCATACCGACGGTCAGAATCACACCCGCAATTCCCGGCAAGGTGAGAGTTGCTCCGCTGTAGCCCAGGAATCCCAACAGGATCACCAGGTTCAGGATCAAGCCCAGATCGGCGTTGATGCCGGCCGCGTGGTAGTAGAACAGCATAAAGATCAGCACCGCGACCATGCCGATGACCGCCGCCCGCACGCCCTGGCGGATAGAATCGGCGCCCAGCGATGGCCCCACCGTGACCTCTTGCAGGTACTTGATTCCCGCCGGCAACGCGCCGGAGCGCAACGTCAGCGCCAAGTCCTGGGTCTCTTCCGGACTGAAAGAACCGGTTATGCGGCCCTGATCGTGGATCTGTTCCTGAATGGTGGCCACCGATTTCACTTTGTTATCCAGCACGACCGCCAGTTTGTCGCCTACGTGGGCTGCGGTGAACGCGGCAAATCGCCGTCCTCCGTCGCCAGTCAGAGTGAAATTAACATCGGCCCGGCCGTTTTCATCGCGGCCAGCGTCGGCGGAGCGCAGATCGGCGCCGCTCACGGCTGACGAACGGCTGATGAGCCAGTACACCTCGGTAGACTCCTCAGGATTCTGCGCGTGCTGACTAGTGCCCTTCATCAGCACCGTGTCGGGCGGAAGCACGCCGGCGTTGTCCTGCATGGCGGCCTGCTCACTGGGATAGGGCCCCTTGACCGCCTGCCGGATCTCCAGCATGGCGGTGGACTGCATGATCTCTTTCACGCGGGCCGGATCATCCACGCCCGGCAACTGCACCAGNNCCGTGCTCCTGGATCACCGGCTCGGACACGCCGAGCTGGTCGATCCGGTTGCGGATGGTTTCGATGGCCTGCTGCACCGCTTTCTTCCTGGTATCGTTGGCCACCGAAGCCTTCATGGCGAGGGTCCACGAGTTCTCGGCGCCCGAGGTGAGATCGTAGTCGCCCAGCTTTTCGTTGACGATGCGGCGCAGCTCCGAGGACGATTCCGGCGGCACCCCCTTGATCTGGACGATCTCCGGATTCTGCTGCGGATTAGGCTTGGAGATTTCCCCGAAGGCGATATTGCTGCTCTTGAGGGCGTCCTTTAGCCGCTCGACCGCACGGTCGCTGTCGGCGTTGATGGCGTCGTTCACCTGCACCTGGAGAATCAGGTGGGTCCCGCCCTTCAGGTCAAGGCCCAAATGGATGCGCTTCTGCACTGCGGACCGCAGACCCTCAGCCGTGAAGCTGCCGGGGATGCCGACGATGCCGAAGAGAAAGAAGATCAGCACCGCAATAATCAAAACTGTTTTGAGGAGGAGATTCTTATTCATGAGAGACTGCAACCCTTAGGACTTGAGACGGTCCTCCGCGGTCGTCAACGTGACGATGGAGGAGCGGGCAACTTCAATCTTAATGTTGTCCGGGGGAACCCGGAGGACGACGGCATCATCCTTAACGGACATGATAACGCCAGTGAGGCCGCCGCTGGTGATTGCCCGGTCGCCGGGCTTGATTTCCTGCAGCATGGCCTGCCACTTCTTCTGCTTGCGCTGCTGCGGCAGGATCAAAAGAACATAAAAGATTGCGAAGATCGCAACCATCATCAGGATCGGGGCCGAGCCGCCGATGCCCTGCACGAACATACCTGCCAGTGTGGCCATTTGCCCTTCGACTTTCGCGGAAACTTCAGGGGCCAAAGCCCCTGGTTATTATGAACCGCTGGGACGCNNCTGAAGGCCCGCACTACCCGAACCGCCGCTTTTCAGCAACCGGTCTAGCCAGCCAGAGACGTAGCCCTGACTTTAATATAGTATCGCGCTTTTGCCGGGGACCCGAACCGAAGGCTGCTAAGGAACACTCAAATGCGGTGGCCGGACGCCAGAAAGAAAAATCGCGAACTCCCCAAGTAATATAGCTTGCCGCACCTTACGCATGGTGTCAAGGTAATATGCCAGATTGTGGACGGTGTTTAGCACCTGGGCGAGCAGTTCGTTGGAGGCATACAGATGCCGCAGGTAAGCCCGAGAGTAGCGCGAGCAGACCTGGCAAGGGCAGTTCGGGTCAAGCGGACCATCGTCCGTGGCATAGCGCGCGTTCTTGATGGTAAGGCGGCCTTCGGAGGTGAAGAGCAACCCGTGGCGGGCCGCCCGCGTGGGCAGCACGCAATCCATCATGTCCACACCCATGGCCACGTAATGCACAATCTCTTCCGGGGTACCCACTCCCATCAGGTAGCGCGGCTTGTCTTGCGGCAGGAATGGCATGGCCGCGTCCACCATCTCGTAGGTCATGGGGCGCGGTTCACCCACGCTCAAGCCGCCGATCGCGTAGCCGGGGAAATCAAGCTCCACGGTCCGCTGTGCCGATTCGCGACGCAGATCGGGAAACATGCCGCCCTGCAGAATGCCGAATAATGTTTGTGTCTGACTTTCGCTTTGAAGGGGCACGGCTTCAGCCGTGCCNNCGCGAAAACCATGGCACCTCATGCTTGTGATCTTTGAAATACTGCTGGCTGCGCGCCGCCCAGCGCAGCGTCATCTCCATGGACGCCTGGGTGCGCGCGTACTCCGCCGGATGTTCGGTGCACTCGTCGAACGCCATGATGATGTCGGCGCCCAGTCCGATCTCGGCCGCGATGGCGCTCTCCGGACTGAAGAAATGCGACGAGCCGTCGAGATGCGAGCGAAAGGCCACGCCGTCTTCCGTGACCTTGCGCAGATTGCTGAGGCTGAAAACCTGAAAGCCGCNNCGGAAGCGGACGCCCTCGTCGGTGACCTTGCGCAGCCCGCTCAGGCTGAAAACCTGAAAGCCGCCGGAATCGGTGAGGATGGGATGGTCCCACGCCATGAACTTCTGTACCCCGCCGAGGCGGCGGACCATCTCGACACCGGGGCGCAGATAAAGATGGTAAGTGTTGTTCAGCAGGATCTGGACGCCGAGCTCTTCCAGCGTGTCCTGCGGTACGCCCTTGACTGTCGCCAGCGTTCCCACCGGCATAAAGACTGGGGTCTGGACTTCACCATGCGGAGTGAAGAAGCGCCCGGCGCGGGCGGCGCCATCGCGGGCTTCGACCTGGAAGCGAAAGGACATCGCAGACGATTGTAATCGGATTACCACAGAGGCACGGAGACATCGGAAACGATTCTTAAGCTTGCGGGGGAAGGGTTCGGCTTTCGAGTTATTCCCGATCGTCTCCGTGCGCTCGGTGTGCTCCGTGGTGCAAAATCAAGCCGCGGACGAGTTCGGCCTGTTTCCGTACCCGACGCCAAGCGCCTAATCGGGGGCGGTTTCCCATACCCGACCTCACTGCTACGGGAGGTGGGCCGGACGCATCAGGACATCGGTGAATCGAGGAGTTCGCGCACCCTCTTCGCAAAAGCATCTCGTGTGAAAGGTTTTCCGAGAAGCGGGCATCCCGCTTCGAGTTGGCCTTGCTCAACACACGTGTCGTCCGCGTATCCAGACATATAGAGCACCTTGATCTCAGGCCGTACCGCTTTTAGCGTTTTTGCAAGAGCGGGACCCGTGACCTCAGGCATCACCACATCGGTGATCAGCAAGGCTATCGGTCCTTCGTGCTGCTCTGCGGCGCGAATCGCTTCAAGGGGGTGCCCTGAATCCAGCACGGCATACCCAAGTCCTTCGAGCATTTCTCGTGCCAGCTCTCGCAGAGGCTCGTTATCCTCAACCAACAGGACCGTCTCCTGTCCTCCGAAGTATAGGCAAGGTCGCCTCCCCTTTGACGACCTCCGCTTCTCCTTCGACGCAAGGCAGATATACCTTGAACGTCGTTCCTCTGCCCGGTTCGCTGTAGGCATATATATAGCCGCCACTCTGCTTCACAATGCCGTAGACGGTCGACAAGCCCAGACCCGTGCCTTTACCAAGTTGTTTGGTCGTGAAGAAGGGCTCAAAAACGTGAGTCAGGGTTTCACTATCCATTCCAACACCGGTATCGCTCATGGCCAGCATCACGTACGAGCCAGGCTTAACCTCGGCGTGCTCGCGCGCATGACTGTCATCCAACTCTACATTGGCGGTTTCGATTGTGATCGTGCCGCCACCCGGCATCGCATCGCGCGCGTTGACTGCCAGATTCATCAGTGTCTGCTCAATCTGAGTGGGGTCAGCTTTGACGCGTCCCAGATCTGGGAGCAGTGAAGTGGCGATTTCGATGCGCTCACCGATGAGCCGTCGCAACATCGTTTCCATCCCGGTCACGAGCCGGTTCAAATCCAGCACCAAGGGGCGCAAAACCTGGCGACGACTGAACGCCAAAAGCTGCTGAGTTAGGGCCGCAGCACGAGTACCTGCATGGTGGATGTGCTCGACCATCCTTCGCTTCGAATCCTCCGGAGCGATCTGCCCCTCCAGGAGGTCGCAGTACCCCATGATCACGCCGAGAAGGTTGTTAAAATCATGGGCAATACCCCCTGCCAATTGGCCTACCGCCTCCATTTTTTGGGATTGTCGGAGCCGTTCGTCCACTTGTTCCGCGTGCTTGCGTGCCGTAATATCGCGAATATTGCACTGGATTACGCGCTTGCGATCTACTCCGTACACGTTGCTGACGAACTCGACGTTGACGCGGCGCCCACTCTTGGCTTCCAGTGGCAGGTTCTCGTATCGGATATATTCCTTGTCCTGCAGTTCTTGAAAAGCTGCCTTCGATGCTTCAATATGTCTGAATGGGCCAATGTCCCAAAGCGTTCTGCCAATAAAGTCTTCTCGGGGATAATCCAACAGATTTACCAAGAAAGGGTTTACGTCAGTTATCAATCCCGAGTCCCCATCGAGAATCAGGATTCCATCCTGGGCTGTTTCAAAAAGTCGACGGTATCTGGCCTCAGACGCACTAAGCGCCGCTTCCGCTTCCCCGTTGCGTGCCGATGCCAGATCATCCTTCAGAGGGTCTTCCATGAGGAATCCTCCTCTCGCTCTTGCCGCGGAACTTCAGTCGTGCAAGACGACATCAAGCAGCGAGCTATGGACTTGCAGCCCGCCGCTATAGTGAATAAAGCCCAATTTCCTGAACCGGTTCATGAAGAAGCTGACCCGCGAGCGGGTTGTGCCGATCATCTCCCCCAACATCTCCTGACTGAGTCTTTGGGCACTACGCACTGTTTGGAAGGTCGGGCCGATTGGCCTTTGGCGGGCGATCTTGCTTCTTTGTGAAGAACCGTTGGGTTGGCGAGCAGAAGACATAGGCACCTCTTTCTGCCTGGGCATCGCCTCTTTTTTATTATACGACTTTCCTGGACAAGGTAGTAGTACAAGTCCCGGCAGCGGTGCGGTCCCGGTATCAGCCTCCTAGAGTCCAGTGCGCGCTTTCACCGCACCGCGCCGGTGCGGCATAATTGCAATGACATTCTTATAGTGCTGCTCGAGTGGCGGGCAGCTTCGCGGCCGACAGCCCGGCCTGACTGGTTTCTCATGGACACACAAAAGACCTTCGATGGAGTTACGCTGCACGGCATGCCAGTGCACATCGAACTGCAATGGCCGTTTCATTCGTCCGGCGGCGGCAGCGACTGGTACGTGCTGCATGGCACGTTGCGCGTGGCCGACGGTGGCCCGTTGTATGCCGACATTGCGCTCAACCTGGCACAGACCATCCGGGAGGTATTGCCATCGCTCGACAGCGACCTGGCGTTCTGGCTCTCCGTCAACACCGCGCGCAAGGCGCTCGACGATAAGCAATTGGAATTGCTGAAGTCGAGCAAGCGGCAACCGGTGCCGGTGTCAAGCCGCTGCTACAGCATTCGCGATGGGCACTTCCGCTTCTGGCAGGCCGGGCCGACGCAGGTGGAGGAGTTTGTCGCGCGCAGAGTTTTCTGGTTGAGCGGGAACCAACGTGCGGCGGTGATGATCGCCGATCCTTGCGACGCGCAGTATCTGGGCGCCGCCGATCCGAACTTGGTGAACAAACTGCTCAGCGCAGCGAATGACCTGGCGGCGCGCGGCATGGTCGAGCTGGCCGGCGATTACGCTCGTGCGACCGATGGTTTGCTGGCGCAGGCGCAGGCTTTTCATTCGGCCAAAGATCGCGCCCTGGAAGAGCTGCACGCCAAGCACGCGTTTGAGCGGGCGTAACAGAAAAGCAACCACGGATTTACCCGGATGACGCAGTTGCAAGCAAAGAGCAGAGACCTCTATTCTCCCCGAATCCGCAGTTGTTAATTTTTTTGCCATCGACGCTCGCCTGCAACGCGTTACTATCGGTTGCTAAGTTCCGAGAAGCAGGTCCTCGTCGGCTAAACGAGTTGCAGAAGAGATATCTGGGACGATAGGGGTCCTTCGACTTGCGGTCTCGCAAAGGCGTTGACCGCTCGTAGGATCGTAGCGCTCACGATGCTTGCTTTAGATCTCGCTGAATGCCGAATGCTGAGTGCTAATTGCTAAGGACCTTCCATGACTGAAAAGCGCAAAGTTCTTGGCCGCGGACTGGAGACCCTGCTTCCCTCGCGGCAAGTGCCTCATGCTCCGACCACGGCCTCTTCCGCGGCGTCCAGCCCGGCGCCGAACCTTGCCCCTGGAGAGGCGCTCCACCAAATTTCGCTCGACCATCTCGACCGCAACCCTTACCAGACGCGCACCGTGTCTCTCGACCTGGCCGCGCTTAACGAACTGGCCGCTTCCATCCAAGCCGTGGGCGTGCTGCAGCCCATCGTGGTCCGGCCGGTGGCGGCCGGGCGTTATCAGGTCATCGCCGGCGAACGCCGCTGCGAAGCCGCGCGCATGCTCCACCATCAAACCATCCCCGCCGTGGTGCGCCCGGTCTCCAACCAGCAGGCCATGGAGATGACCATCGTCGAAAACCTGCAGCGCCTCGACCTGACCTGCATGGAGGAGGCCCGCGGCTATGACCGGCTGTCGCGCGAGTTCGGCCTCACCCAGGAGCAGATGGCGCAGCGCACCGGTAAGGAACGCTCCTCGGTGGCCAATTTCCTGCGCCTGTTGAAGCTGCCGCCCAGTGTCCAGGCCATGCTGGACCAAGGCCAGCTCAGCTTCGGCCATGCCAAGGTGCTGATGGCGCTGGAATCTCCCGAAGCCATCGAAAAGCTGGCCCAGCGCATTGCCATACATTCGCTTTCGGTTCGCCAGACCGAGCAGGCCGTTACTAATCTGGTTCACCCCCCGGAAACGGTCGAAAAGGTCCGCATAGTGGACCCAAACGTCAAAGAAGCCGAGCAAGAGCTGCAACGCGCACTGGGCGTGCGCGTCACCATCACCGATCGCAACGGCAAAGGCAAGATCCTGATCGAGTACTCCTCCCTGGAGGACTTCGACCGGATTCTCGAGGCGATGAAGGGCAAGTAACGCCTGCCAGCCGCACCTTCAAGTCCGGTAACGCTACCTACGGACGCGGGGAAATATTCTGGCACCAGCTTGAACACCGCTCCGTTCCCCAATCCAATCGCAGTTGCCATAGCGATTGCGCCGATGGTGAACGGCGCCGTGCCCCCGATTGCCAGACAGACCGCTGCGAGCGCCAGTCTGCCGAAAGTGACATGGCGTTTGTCCGGGACTGTCGCCCCGAGCGGTGACGCAGCGCACTGACCAAAGTGGGCTGCGTACTTTTAATAATCCTTATCGTTTTGCTGAGGCGAAGTGCATCTTGTGCGCCCAGGAGTACCATTTGCCGACCTTGCGCCGGGACGCCGCGGATGCGACTGTGGCCGCGACTTAAGCCTGTTCATGGGCAAATCAGATGGACGGTGCGAGCGGAAGAAGGGTGACCGATAAGTTGTAGAAACCCTGTGAGCACAATCACCGACGGAGCGGGTTTGATTAGCGCATCCTGGGAGTTTGCCCGCGGATATCCGAGGGCGGTCCTCGCCAAAGTTCTTTCGGAGGAACCCCAATGCAAACCGCGCGCCGACTTCTCCTCTGGGTCAGCCCCCTTTTTGTAGTTTGTGTCGCGACGGCGATCGCCTCGCCTGCTCAAACCCTCAACACGATTTACAGCTTCTGCTCTCAAACGAACTGCACTGACGGCATTTGGCCTCACGCCGGGCTGGTGCAAGGCACCGACGGTAACTTCTACGGGACAACGAGCTCCGACGATGGGACTTACGCCGACGGCACTGTCTTTAAAATCACCCCAAGCGGTACGCTGGCCACGTTGCACACATTCGACGGCGCCGACGGCGCAATCCCTGACGCCGGACTGGTACAAGGCGCTGACGGTAACTTTTATGGGACAACTGGCCAGGGCGGAGCCAATGATGACCCTAGTTGCGATTTTGGCGGCCGTGTCGGGTGTGGGACGGTTTTCAAAATCACCCCGGGAGGCAGTCTTACCACGCTTTACAATTTTTGCTCCCAGGCGCATTGTCGCGACGGCTCCAACCCTTCCGCCGCGTTGGTGCGAGGCACCGACGGGAGCTTGTACGGGACGGCCAGCGGCCAGTTAGGCGGCGCTGTTCAAAATCACCCCAAGCGGCACACTGACCACGCTTTACTACTTTTGCTCCCTACAGGGCTGCGCTGACGGCGAATACCCTCTGACCTTGGTGCAAGGCGCTGACGGGAACTTCTACGGGACAACCTTCGCAGGCGGGACTAGCAGCAACTGCAACTTAGCCTACAACGGCTGTGGCACGGTCTTCAAAATTACCCCGCAGGGCACACTGACCACGCTGCACAGCTTCGACAACGCTGGTGGCTGCTATCCCGAGGCAGGGCTGGTGCAAGGCACCGACGGGAACTTCTACGGGACTACGAGCGGGGGTGGGCCTAATGGCTACTGTGGGTACCCGGTACCTGTCGGGGGCACGGTATTCAAGATCACTCCCGCAGGCATACTGACCACACTGTACAACTTTTGTTCCAGAACTAACTGCACCGACGGCAAGGGCCCTTACGGCGAGCTGGTGCAGGCCACCGACGGCAACTTCTACGGGACAACCAATGGTGGGGGAGCCAACGGCGACCGCGGTACGATCTTCAGAGTCACCCCCGGCGGCGCGTTCACCACGCTATATAGCTTTTGCTCTCAGCCGAATTGCGCTGACGGCATACTGCCTTACGGTAAGCTGATGCAAGCCGCCGACGGGAACTTCTACGGAACAACGTATGAAGGCGGGACGAACGGGGCGGGCACGATTTTCCGGCTTCAAGTGGCATTCAGCTACGCGCTCACGGTCTCGACCAGCGGCAACGGGAGCGTCGCCAGCACAGATGGCTTCATACACTGTCCGGGGACCTGCAGCCACACCTATGCCGCGAATACGCCGGTGACGTTGGATGCGACTCCCGACCAGGAATGGGTTTTTGGGGGGTGGAATGGCGCGTGCATTGGCACTCGTTCCTGCACCGTTACGATGACGCAACCCTTATCGGTCGACGCCATCTTTTCAGAAGCGCAGCAATTCGTCGCCGTCATCCCGTGCAGGCTAGTGGATACGCGGCCGCAGTATGGTGGCAGCGGTCCAATTCAGGGAGGCACTTTCCGGAATTTCCCGATACCGCAAGAGGGGAACTGCAACATCCCTGCCACAGCGGCAGCGTATTCGCTGAACGTCACGGTGGTTCCATCTGGCCCTCTGGGATTCCTCACCATGTGGCCGACCGGCGAAGACCGGCCTCTACTGTTCTCGACGCTGAACTCGCCCGACGGCCGCATCAAGGCCAACGCCGCCATCGTGCCGGCGGGCAGCAGCGGAGACGTCAGCGTCTACGTCACCAACACGACCAATGTGATCCTCGACATCGACGGCTACTTCGCGCCGCCCTCTGGTTCCACGCTGGCCTTCTATCCTTTGGCGCCCTGCCGGGTCGCCGACACGCGATACCCCAACAGCGGCGGTCTGGGATCGCCTTACCTGGCTGGCGGGCAGGAACGCCCCTTCCCCATACTTAACGCCACTGCCTGCGACATCCCGTCCAGCGCCGCCGCCTATTCGCTAAATTTCACCGTCGTTCCCCACGGCCCGCTGGGTGTTTTGACGGTCTGGCCGACCGGCGGGTCGCGGCCTAATGTTTCAACCTTGAACGACGTACCCGGGACGATCGTCGCCAACGCCGCGATCGTGGCTGCAGGTGCCGGCGGTGAGGTCTCGGTTTACCCAACCAACGACACCGACTTGGTCATCGATATCAACGGCTACTTCGCGCCGGCGGGTACGGGCGGCCTGTCGCTGTATCCGGCGGCGCCTTGCCGGGTCATCGACACGCGCAAGGTGGGCGGCGGTCTTCCCTTCAGCGGAACCCTGAGTCCTCCGGTGGATGTCGTGGATAGCCCATGTGAACCGCCGGCGCAAGCGCAGGCATATGTCCTCAATGCGACGGTTGTCCCCCAGGGCGGGCTGGGGTATCTAACGCTGTGGCCGGAGGGTACTGGCAGGCCTCTACCGTTCTCGACGCTGAACGCGATCGATGGTTGGATCACCTCCAACATGGCGATCGTGGCCAGCACTAACGGAAAGGTCGATGCGTATGCGTTGGGATCCACGCAGCTGATCCTCGACATCTCCGCCTACTTCGCGCCGTAGGGTGCTGCGAACCGTCTCGTACGGGCAGTGCGGGCCTGAAGGCCCGCACTACCCGATCACCGGCACTCGTGGGCTTGGCCGGAAAGGCTCGCCCATCCGCAATCGCCATCGCCATCTCGGCGCCTGGTCCCGAATTGAGGCTCATCCTTGCGTCGCCGTTCGACTTCGGTCTCCCGCGTGAAGAGGTCGTATCCATCGTCTTCCGGAAGGTCGCACTCATCTCTGACATTCAACATGGCAGTCATCTCGCAGCTTTGCTATTACCATGGTCGCCCCTTCGGCAGCGACGCGCAGTGACGCAGCGCACGTAAGCGGGGGTAGACGTTCCCGAAGCTGCACTGTTGTGATTTGCAACACTCAGGGCCATGCTGCGTGAGGTCAGTGATTGCTTCAGAATCGCCAAAGTGGACTAAATAAATGGAAATTAGCCAGCAATTTCTCGCAATAACCAATTATTGGTGCGCCATGACTAGTAAAGTGGGAAATAGATTCGCATTAGACGGGTAATAGCACGCTTCTCGCCCACCAAGCTGGAGGTTCGGGCCGCTCTCATGATGACAAGCCTGATGGGAGTGTCACCCTGTTCTGCGGAAATCAATGGTTTTGGCGAACCTGCGGCTCGGCTGCGGACGGTGCCCTTTTGCCGGTTCGGCGCTCCTCCTCGCGATCGATCTGCAGCCGCAGGTCGCGGATCAAGATCGTCCACATGCGGGCGTTGGTGTTCAGCAGGATTTGCAGATTCTGGTCCCGCAGAAACGTGATCTCGCTGCTCATGTTGTTGAGCAGACTCTCCATATGGTTGAGATCGCTTCGCATTTGCGCCAGATCGTCACCCGCTTCGCCAGAGGATGGCCGCATAGCGGATTGCCCCGCAGCGTCTGCCTGATCTTGCTCGTTCTGAGTTGACAGACGGGGCTGCCCGCCAGCGCTCTGCGCCCATAGTGTAGAACTCAACAGAAGTAGAAAAACCATTTGCCGCATCATCGCCGCACCCCTCCTAGAGTGTAATAGTTTGAACTCGACCTTGGGGACAGCGCCTGCGAGTTGCCAGTTGGGAGAGACCGGACAAGCATTCCGGGTCCGAGGTCCCAACTTCCCGATTGCCGGCCCCTCGTTCAGAATCGCCAACCTGCCGGGCTGGTGCGTGAGCCACATCACATCTCCCAGTGCGGTTTCTGTGAGACTATGCGCCAAACACTAAGCTTCTGGCCCAGGGATTCAAAGCGTGCCAATGCGAGCCACGGTTAGCTCCGCACCACGAAGAGACGAACGGGAGTTGCGCGATGCGCGCTTCGCCATGCGTCTCTCCCTGATTTTTGGTTTAGCAATGCTGATCGGTAAGACCACAGCCTATTTCATGACGCATTCGGCTGCCATTTTTTCCGACGCGGCCGAGTCGGTCATCCACGTGATAGCCGTGGGGTTTGCTGGTTTTAGTCTTCGGCTCAGCACAAAACCAGCTTCCCCTCATTTCCTCTTCGGTTACGAACGAATTACCTTCTTTTCCGCTGGATTTGAAGGAGCAATGATCGTGGTGGCCGCGATCGCAATTCTGTTTGAGTCCATCCGGAGGTGGATCGCCGGACTACAACTGGAGCACCTGGGAACAGGCGTATTGCTGATCCTGATGGCTGGAATTCTCAATGCGGGTCTCGGTTACTATCTCCTGCGCACCGGCCGGCGGACCAATTCACTCATTCTCGAAGCCAATGGGAAACACGTCTTGACCGATAGCTGGACCAGCTTTGGCGTTGTGGGAGGACTAGGGCTGGTGCTACTGACGCACTGGAAACCGTTCGACCCGCTGGTGGCCATCGCGGTTGCCGTAAATATCCTCTGGTCAGGAGGCCACTTGGTCTGGCGTTCGGCAGTCGGGCTTCTGGATTATTCCGATCCGGAAGCCGGTCGGAAAATTCGGGACAAGCTGGATGCAATTTGTGCGGAACTGAGCATTCAATACCATGGCGTACGCTTCCGAACCACCGGATACCGCCAGATCATCGAAGTACACTTGTTGTTCCCGCGCGTGACGTCGGTCAGCGAGGCCCACCGCCTCGCTACCATGCTGGAAGAGCGCCTGCCGGCCGAATTAGGGATGCCCGCCGAGGTCATGACTCACCTGGAATCCTTAGAAGACCATGCCGATGTCCACCGCGAACAACACTACACCGGGAAACCTGAGTGAAGGGCAGCACGATGGGTCCTTCAGGTCATCGTATTGAGGATCACCGCAGCCAAATAATCGCCGTCAGACAGGCCCCCTCCGCCCGCTTTGTAGCCTGCCGTGCTGATTCAGTATGATCGGAAAACCAACTTCTTGTGGAGACGACCCAGTGCACCGAATCACGCTAGGCGATTTTGAACTCACCGTCCTTTCCGACGGGACCTATCGCATGGATGGCGGCGCCATGTTCGGCGTCATTCCCAAGGTGATGTGGGAAAAGCGCATCCAGCCCGACGAGCGCAACACCATTCCCTTGGCGCTCAATTCGCTGCTGGTTCGCACCGGCAAGCAAAACATCCTCATCGAGACCGGCATCGGCAGCAAGCTCAGCGAAAAGAGCCAGTCCATCTACCAGAACCAGCCGCGCTTGCTAAAGAGTTTTGAGGAGGCCGGCGTTTCGCCCGACGAGATTGACGTGGTCATTAACACCCACCTGCACTTCGACCACTGCGGCTGGAACACCTATTACAAAGACGGCAAGCCCGTGCCCACGTTCCCGCGCGCCAAATACTACGTGCAGGAGGGCGAGTGGCGCCACGCCCGCGAACAGCACGAGCGCGACCGCGTCAGCTACATGACCGACAACTACGATCCCCTGGTCGCAAGTGGACAGATGCAGTTGCTCAACGGCGACGCCGAGATTGCCCCCGGCATCTCGGTGAAGGTTTATCCCGGCCACACCCGCGACTTGCAGGCGGTGGTGGTGCGCAGCGGCGGCCAGGTGGCTTGCTATCCCAGCGACCTGGTGTCGGACGCGAAGCACCTCGATCCCGTTTGGACGCTGGGTTACGACCTCTATCCTTTGGACAGTATCGCCAACAAGCATCGCTTCTATGAGGTAGCCATTCCGGAGCAGTGGCTGGTGGTTTTTACCCACGACCACGAGACGCCGTGGGCCTATCTGGAAATGGGCGACAAGGGACGGCCCGTGGCCAAACCAGTGGGGGAGCGGACCGGCGTCACACCTTCGCGAGGGCATGTCCCCACCTAAGGGCCATTTACGCGACGACCCGCAATGTCATACATTGTCTGATGTGCCACATTGTGGCACTCGGAGGTGAGCGATGAGCAAAAAGAGTAAGAAGAAAGACAAGAAAGACAAGCACAAGAAAGCGGCGGCTTCGCCTGAAAACGCCTCCACCAGCCTGGACCTGCGCTCGGTCGAGATGCCGCCTCGTCCCAAGCCGCTGAAGCCGGCTGAGATCCAGGCCTTACGTGCGGCCATGAATGCCAGCCAGGCGCTGTTCGCGCGTCTGCTGAACGTGAGTTCCAACGCAGTCGAGAGCTGGGAGCAGGGGATCCGCCAGCCGCGTCAGGCTACGCTCAAGCTGCTGCACATCGCCCGCAAGAATCCCAGCGCGCTGCTCAGCTAAGAGGGGGTGCACCTAGATCCTCGCGCCAAGACCGCCTCAACGCCCGGCGAGGTTCTGTGCGATCTCTCCCGCGATCGGCAGCATGAAGCGCGACCCCTGCGCTGCCTTGATCATGCAGACGATCCACAGGATGAAGGTGATGACCCCGAGCAGGCTCAGCAGCGCAATGCCGAGTCCGAATCCTCCCAAAGTCCCGTATCCCCAGTGCCCGTAGCCGCCTCCGAAGAAAAATCCGAAGCCAAAAATCATGGCCAGCACCACGCGTATGATGTGCAACCCGCCAAACGTCACGATGGACTGCGCTGCGTGGAATCGCACATAGGGCCGCTTGTCGATCAGGAAGAAGATGATGCCCGTGAGCCAGCCCAGCACATAACTCAAGGTCGCAGCCGTGTTCTCCGACATGCCCGCACCCGCGGTAGCTGCCAGCGGTTGCCACGGCGTCGCCGGTTGAACTGGAGCTGCGGGTTGCGTTTGACCGCAATTGGGACAGAACTGCGCGGTGGCGGGAACTTCGGTGCCGCACTTGGTACAGTGAGCCATTTCAACCTCCTCGTTGACGCACGTCATGCTACACCAAAATCGCGGGCTTTGATTCGTCAATGATGGGGTCCGCGCGGAACAACGAGGCCGGATATTCGACTGTCTTAGCTTGCTTGCGCCGCCGCCTTGCTCCACATCGCAGGCTCGGCGCGATGCAACTTCACCATCCTCCACAGGAAGAAGAGCGCTGCGGCCAGGCAGACCAGGACGGCCACAATCGAGGCTTCCGGGCCGAACTCGCCGCCCGTCAGAATTCGCGGCCCGCTCAGCGATCCCCGCAGCAGGCCCACCCCCATGTTGTTACCGGAGAGCGTCATCCCGAACAGCGAGCCTTCGGCGAAGTTCCAGCCGGCGTGGAGCCCAATCGGCACCCACAGCCGCTGCGTCGCAGCATAGGCCGCGCCCAGCAGAACGCCGGCTTCCAGGGCAATCGCCACCGAACTGCCGATGGTCGCTCCGGGATTGAGCGTGTGTGCCAGGCCGAATAGTCCCGCCGTGAAGATCAAGGCGCCCCAGGTCCCGACGATCTTCGAGCTCAACCGGAAGAGCAGTCCGCGAAACAAGATCTCTTCCATGATGCCCGCCAGCACCGCGAAGAAAAGTCCGTTGGCGAGCCCGCTGGTGGTGCCCCATCCCGCCGGATGATAGACGCCTGCGGCCAGCAGGACCGCCATCACGACGGCGAACAGCACAATGCCGATGGCGATTCCGGCAGCGCCTTCAGGCAAAGCGCGATTGGCGGCGAGCTCCGTGGGGATGCGCCGCTCGATCAGTCTCGCAGCCACGATGTAAGTGGCGAGACAGAGCACTGCCAGCACGGCCGCTCCCGCCGAGCCCATGTGCTTCCGCAGCACCGGCTGGAACAGCGCTATGACCAGGACGACGGCCACCAGGTTCAGCAGGCCGAGGCCCACTTCTTTCCATTTATTGCGCAGGATGTCCTCCAGCAATCACGAGGTGATACGTCCGCGTGTCGGATGAGGTTCCAGAATTGTACAGAATCGCGGCGGTGCGGCGCGGTCAAACCCATGGAGCCGGTCACTTGCCCGTGTGAAGCGTAGAGAACTCCTGCTTATCCGGTTGTTTCAGCTAACCACTAAGCTGGCTGGCGACCCGGGCCTTAACGCTTTCTTTGCGATGACGTTGAAAACCCTTGGCTCGCCCGCTCTACTGCGCTTAATACATTTGGATGCCGGGCTATGGGGTCTGAGTTTTGCGATCGCCGGGCGCAGTTGCCCACCCATTCCCGCGGAAATCCGCTGATAGAATCAAGGGTGGGTGAAGGCAGCAGCGCAGAGCGAAAGGTAAAAAGCGTGTCATCCCGCAATTTCGGTACCCAGGGCCGGGCGTTTCTGCGCGTTGCGGGCCGCAAGACCGGCGAGAATCGTTGGATACGAGCCTTTTACCGGGCAGGTAGGGTCACGCTGGGTAGTGTGGGCCGTGTGCTGCATGTGCTCTGGCTGGAAGTCACCGGACTGTTTTTCCTGGTGCTTGCGGTGGTCGGGGGCGGGGCTGCCGTGCGCGAATACCATCGTTACGCTCATGGCGCCACGGGAGTCGGCAAGGTGCTCCTGGCAGCCACATTCGCGCTGGCCTTCTTGTACTTCGGCGTGAGTTCCTTCACGAGGTCTCGAAGAAGATAGTTTCACGAAGATAGTTTCGAGTTTCCAGTGTTAGAGGTGATGATGCGAGAACACATCAACTGGAAACTGGAAACTGGAAACTGAGGTTCTACTCTTATGCCCGAAGGCAAACATAAAGGGGCCGTGGCTACCAAGCTGGCGCCCGAGCAAGAAACTTCCTCTCACATCGGCATTCATCCTCTTTACACTCCGGCTGACCTCGAAGGTTGGGATTACGACCGCGATCTCAACTTTCCGGGACAGTTCCCCTATACCCGCGGCGTGCAAGCCACAATGTATCGTGGGCGGCTGTGGACCATGCGGCAGTACGCGGGTATGGGCGATGCCGAAGAATCGAACCGCCGCTACAAGTACCTGCTGGGCAATGGCACGACTGGATTGAGTGTCGCCTTCGACTTGCCGACGCAGATCGGGCTCGATTCCGACAACCCTCTCGCCGTGGGAGAGGTGGGAAAGGTCGGCGTTGCCATCGATTCCATCGAGGACATGATGCGGCTCTTCGACGGCATCAACTTGGAGAAGATCTCTACCTCGATGACGATCAACGCCACGGCATCGATTCTGCTGGCGCTCTACATGGTGACGGCACGCCGCACCGGTCGCGACGTGCGCAAGCTTTCCGGCACGGTGCAAAACGATGTGCTGAAGGAATACATCGCGCGCGGGACTTACATCTATCCGCCGGCGCAGGCCATGCGCATCATCACCGACATCTTTTCCTACGCCCACGAGAATGTGCCGGAGTGGAACACGATTTCTATTTCCGGCTACCACATGCGCGAAGCGGGATGCACGGCAGTGCAGGAAGTGGCATTCACCTTGGCCAATGGCATCAGTTATGTGCAGGCGGCCATTGACGCAGGACTTGGCGTGGATGACTTTGCGCCGAGGCTGTCGTTCTTCTTTAATGCGCATAGCAATTTTCTGGAAGAGGTGGCGAAGTTTCGCGCCGCCCGCCGCATGTGGGCGCGCATCATGCGCGACCATTTCGGCGCCAAGAACCCAAAATCCCTGATGTTGCGTTTCCACACGCAAACGGCAGGTTCGACGCTCACCGCGCAGCAGCCCGAGAACAACATCGTCCGCACCGCACTGCAAGCCATGGCAGCAGTCATGGGTGGGACGCAATCGCTGCACACCAATTCATTTGACGAAGCGCTGGCGTTGCCCACCGAACAGTCGGCGCGCATCGCGCTTCGGACCCAGCAGATTATCGCCCACGAATCGGGCGCGCCGCAGACCGTCGACCCGCTGGCCGGTTCCTACTACATCGAATCGCTGACCAACCAGATTGAAACTCAGGCGCGCGAATACCTCGACAAGATCGACGCCATGGGTGGGACCTTGAAGGCAATTGAGCGCGGATTCATTCAGCAGGAAATCCAAAATGCCGCGTACGAGTATCAGCAGGCTGTCGATAGGCTGGAGTCAATCGTGGTGGGTGTGAACGCCTTCGAACTGCAGGAAGAAAAGCCGATTCCGCTGCTGCACATGGATGAGTCTCTGGAGCGCAAGCAGGTGGAGCGTTTGCGTGCAGTGCGCGCCAAGCGCGACCAAGCGAAATGGCAGGCGGCGCTAAAGAAGGTGGAAGACACGGCACGAAGCACAGGGAACTTGATGCCCCCGATTGTGGAAGCCGTCGAGGCCAACGCTACGGTCGGCGAAATCTCCGATGCCATGCGCCGCGTTTACGGCGAATACCATGAGACGGTGGTGATCTGAAAACACAAATGTTCTTTCGACTTTTGTTGTTCCTATTTGTAAGTGCTGCCAGTGCCGTCGCCCAAACGGTCACGGTTCCAACTGCGAATGCTCCGCATACCGATCCCAATGCCGGAATCGTTTGCCCCAAAGCCAGACAAGCTCTCGAGGCGAACCATCAAAAGCAGGTTGTTGTACAGATGATCGTGAACTCAGACGGCTCAGTGAACTCGTTCAAGATACTGAGCCCGAAGGGATTGCATTTGGAGAAGGACCCGGAGGTTCGCAAAGGCTTTAAGACCTTGCATTTCAATCCGGCCCGCAAGGACGGCACACCTGTCGTGGTGCTTATCAATATGGAATTCAACTGCTCATTCGACCAGTCAGCAACGGGCTCTGAGCAGCAGCCTCCCACGCGCTAGTCTCCTGGCTTCGGTTGACGTGCCGATTCGCTTCCGTTAGGCTTTCGCGTTCCCGGTAGATTGTGCAATCAGGGAGGGATTTTTCATGCCCCAATCATCTTCTGAAGAACTCCGTCAAGAATCGGAACTCGACCGTCAGCTCTCCCGCCGCGAGTTTGCCCGCCTCGCTGCCTTCGCAGCAACAACCGCGGTGGTCCTACCCGCCGCGCTGCTGTCGCAGGAGACCGCACCCAAGCCAACACCCTCCACGGATCGACCGCCGCAGCCGGCGACTGCACTTTCGCCCGAACTTCAGGCCGAGGGCGAACTGAAGTACCAGTGGATCATTCAGACCTATGGTAAGCGCCTGAACGAAGAACAAAAGCAGGACCTCCACCGGCTGGTGATGGAAGGGCAAAAGCCGCTGGCGGCGTTCCGCGCCTTTCCGCTGGAGAACGGAAACATGCCGGCGACGGTGCTCAAATTCACCGACGCCAAGAGCTCCGAAGGGAGTCGCGACTGATGGCGATCAACGAAGACGTGCTCTATCTCACCGTCCGAGAGCTGGGGGAACGCATCCGCACCCGCCAGTTGTCGCCCGTGGAACTTAACCAGGCCTATCTCGTCCGCTGCAAGAAATATGGCCACCAGCTGAATGCGTTCGCCATGCTGATGCCCGATCTCGCTTTGCAACAAGCGCGCGAAGCGCAAGACGAGATCGAGCAGGGTCACTATCGCAGCCCGCTGCACGGGATTCCTTACGCTGCGAAGGACCTGCTCGCGGTTGCCGGATATCCCACAACGTGGGGGGCCCGGCCTTATCAGAAACAGCTCTTCGATCGGGATGCAACCGTTATTCGCAAGCTGCGAGATGCTGGCGCCATATTGCTCGGCAAGGCGGCGATGATCGAATTGGCTGGCGGGTTGGGCTATCGTTTCGCAGCCGCGTCAGCCACGGGGGCAGCCAGGAATCCATGGAACATGAACTGCTGGACCTGCGGATCGTCCAGCGGTTCGGGCGCAATCGTCGCCTCTGGGATGGCGGCATTCGCCGTTGGTACAGAAACCTGGGGCTCAATAGTCTGTCCCTCAGCCTTCTGTGGAGTTTCGGGATTACGCCCGACCTTCGGCCGGGTTGGCCGCGGCGGCGCGATGGCGCTCTCTTACTCAATGGACAAGATCGGCCCCATGTGCCGCACGGCGGACGACTGCTCGCTGGTACTGGCTGCCGTCAGCGGACACGATCCCCTCGACGCCGGCTCACTGCCCGAAGCGAAGGCGCGCTTCAGTTTCAGCCCCCCGCCAAAACCGTTGCGCATCGCGCGGATAGAAAAAGCATGGGAGAAACCCGATCCGGATGTTACCGCCGCATTCGAGCAGGCGCTCGCAGTGCTGCAGCAAGCGGGAACGACCATCGGCAGCGTGCCGTTGCCGGAAGGGCCATTCGAAACCGCGGGCGGAATCGTGATCAACGTTGAAGCTGCTTCCGCGTTCTCGAAGCTGATCGAATCGGGAGAAGTTGCCCAACTCAGCGATCCATTGAGCCGCATCGGGGGCTACGCAGCACAAACAGTGACGTCCCAGGACTTCATCCGGGCACAGCGCATTCGCCGCATCCTTCAGCAGAAGATGGACGCGATCTTCCAGCAGTTCGATGTGCTGGTCGCGCCCTCGCTCCCAATCGGTGCGTCCACCCTCGATACCAACCTGGAAACTGACCTGTCGTTCGCCGATCCGATCGGCGGGATCGGCAATTTGTGCGGCTTGCCGGCGCAAAGCGTTCCTTGCGGGTTTACCAAGGGAGGGTTGCCGATCGGCATTCAATTCCTCGGCCAAGTGCTGAACGACGATGCCGTCATCGCGACCGCCGAGAGGTACCAGACGCATACGGATTGGCACCGTAAGCACCCGCCGCTGAACTGAGTTCGAGTGGCCTGCTCGCCGCAGTTGGCCAACGGGACAGGTGGTGCCGCACGAACGGCTCGCTTTCCTTGTCAGACGATTTTCTCGCCTTGAGACTATGATTCGGATGTGAAAACGTTTCCGATAGCCCTCTTTCTCCTGACTGCGGCAGCAGTTTCGCAGAGCAAGTTGCCCAGGCCAGAATCGAGCGAGCAGAACAACCCAGCGGCTTCTTCCTCCGAGGTGGAGATAGTAGGCTGCCTCAGCCGACAATCGGGAAGGTTGAAGCTCACTGGCATTTCACTGGCCGAGGGGCATTTGAGTCGGAGCCTGTTCGGCAGTATGCTGGGAATGATCGCGGCGTTGCCGCTGCCGCACGGATAGAGAACCAGGACGGAAAGCAAACGAGCGCCGGAAGCCATCGAGCGGAAAAGTGTCAGCGGCGAGGAAGACTGGGGCGGGAAAACCTGCACAGCGGCTCCGCAGAAGGGCCGAAACGAGCCGCACTACCACCCCCCAAGAGGCCAGGGCGGCTTGTGTTTGAGTCGACGCGGCATGAGAGTCAAGCCTTCGGGCCCAGGGGAGGCTTAAAACGGAAATTCCGGTTGATACAATCCCGTGCCGAAAGAGGGTAATGAGGCTGTCTCCATGAAGGTCTTTCCGCGCCTCGCGGTAATTATTGGTGTGCTCACGTGTCTCACCGCGGCTTCGGTCGCGCACGCACAACAGGAATTCCCGCCGCCCCAGGGCAAAGGGCGCGTGGTCGTCCTGGCCTCCGGCATGTCCGGCCCGGCGCACTACACCACTGTAGCCCGGGAGATCGCCGAACTCGGCTACGACGTGGTGCTGTTCGACGGCCTTCAGATGGAAGGAACCCACGGGGATGGTGTGAAAACGGATATCCTACAGGCGCAGCAAATGCCGCACGCGCTCCCTGGCAAGGTCGCTCTGGTCGGCTTCTCTCTCGGCGGGGGCATGTCTCTTTATTACGGCACGCAATGGCCCGATCTGGTGTCGGGCGCCGTGCTCTGGTACCCCAGAAACAGCTTCATTCACGACGTGCCCGGTTTCGTGAGCAGATTGAAGGTGCCGCTGCTCGTGTTCGCCGGTGCAAAGGACCGCCATCGCGATGGCTGCTGCCTGGCCGATAAGGATAGCACGCTAGCGGCGGCGTCAACCGCAGCCGGCAAGCCGTTCAAACTCATCGTCTATCCGGATGCCGATCACGATTTCGTCAAGGGCCGGGATCACTACAATCCCAAGGACTATGCAGACGCCTTTAAGCGGACGGCAGACAGGCTCAAGATGTATTTGGGCGACTAGCATACGTTTCTCAAAGGCCTTAGGTTCAGCCACATCGAGGGCAGGCGAGACCGGTGTTCAATGCTTGCCGTTTTCGCTGTGGAAAAGGAAATTCCGGGGATAGCAATCGAACTGCCCAGGAGGAATTTCTCCCAGGGAAACGAGCATGTCGCACATCTTCATCAGCCACTCAAGCCGGGACGCCGAGCAAGCGGCGCGCCTGCTCACCTGCCTGCACGCGAATGGTTTTGTCGAGACCTTTCTCGACTTCGATAAGCACGCCGGTCTCGCGCCCGGCGCCGATTGGGAACGCACCCTCTATCGAGAAATGGCGGGGGCCGAAGCGGTCATTCTGATTCTGACCAAGAACTGGTTCGACAGCAAATGGTGCTTCGCCGAATTCACCCAGGCGCGCGCGCTCGGCAAAGCGATCTTTCCGTTAATCGAGGCGCCAACCGGGGAAACCTTCGTTTCACGCGACATCCAGCATCTCGATCTTGTCAAAGACCGTGAAGGTGGCCTGGCGCGGCTTGCGGCGGAATTGACCGCGGTTGTGGTCAATGCGCGCGGCGGGTTCGATTGGGACCACACGCGGCCGCCCTATCCCGGACTGCTTGCCTTCGATGAGGCCGATGCGGCGATTTATTTCGGCCGCGACGATGATATCCGCCGATTGATCGAACGGCTCAACGCGAGGCGGGCGCAAGGCGGGGCCAAGCTGGTAGCCGTACTGGGCGCCTCCGGCTCGGGAAAATCCTCGCTGCTCCGGGCCGGCGTATTGCCCCGGCTCAAACGCGACAAACGCAATTGGATCGCGCTCCCGCCCTTCCGTCCGCAACTTCATCCGCTTGAAGAGCTGGCCCAGGCCGTAGCCATTGCGCTTGGGCCCAGCGCCGATTGGCGACACTGGCGCGATGCCTTCGCGGCGGTGGATCTCACGCGCACGCTTTCGGACCTTGCCCGCGACCTTCGCGCCGCCCACGCCTCGAACGAGGCGCAAATCCTGATCACGGTCGATCAATCCGAAGAATTGTTCGGCGCAGCCGAGAAAACCGGGGCGGAACAGTTTCTGCGTGTTCTCAACGGTCTGCAGGATGAACGCCTGCCCTTCCTCGTGGCCATGACCTTGCGCTCCGATTATCTGGGCGAGCTTCAGCAAGCGCCGGCTCTGACGGCTGCCTTCGAAGAATTTTCTCTCAAGCCCATGCCCCTGGCGCGGGTGCGCGACATCATTGAAGGCCCGGCTCGCGTGGCCGGTCTCACGGTGGACGACGCTCTGGTCGCGGCCGCTATGAACGATGCGGCGACCGACGACGCCTTGCCGTTGCTGGCCTTTGCGCTGCGCGAACTCTACGACCGCTTCGGTCAAAAAAGACACCTCACGCTGGAAGCCTATCGCGCGCTCGGCGATGACGCCGGGCAACTTTCGCCGCTCGAAAATGCCGTGCGCCGCAAAGCCGACGAAGTCCTTGCAGCCGCCAAGCCCTCCCCGGAAGATTTGCAGGCGTTGCGGGAAGCGTTCGTGCCCGCGATGGTGCGGGTCAACGCCGAGGGCGAATACGTGCGCCGCCAGGCCCGCTTCGATGCGTTGCCCTCAAACGCCCGGCCGCTGATCGAGCGCTTGGCCCGAGCGCGCCTTCTCATCATTCAAAAGGAGCACGATGTGACCATTGTCGAGGTGGCGCACGAGGCGCTGCTGCGCAAGTGGCCGCTCCTGCGAGGCTGGCTCGACCAAGAACGCGAATTCCTGATCGGCAAGGACCAAATCGAACAGGATTTGCTCGACTGGGGAAAAGCGCCGGCCCACGAGAAGACCGAAGCATTGCTCTCCGGCTTGAAACTGACGCGGGCGCGAACCTGGTTGGTGGAAAAACCGCTGCAACTCAACGAGGCCGAACGCAAATTCATTCAGGCCAGCATTGCACATCACGAGGCGGAGGCGGCCCGGCGGGAGCGGTTTCGGCGTCGCGTGCAGCAAGCGAGCGTGACCGCCGCCCTGGTACTCGCCGTCTGCTTGGCCGGAGCGATTTGGGAATGGCGGATCGCCAAAGCACGAGAGGCCACGGCTGAATCGCGCGAGCTCGCTGCTATAGCCGAGCAGGATGTCGAGGCTGGCGGCGATCTTGGTTTAGCGCTCCGGACAGCAGTGGCGGCGGCGGAGCGGTCGCCGACGGACCAAGCTGAGCACGCACTGAGAACGGTCCTTGAGGGACCTCTCGAGCACCTCATTCTGCATCACGGCGGCTCGGTATACGTGGCCGCGTTCTCGCCCGATGGAAAGCGCATCGTCACCGCCAGTGTTGACCATTCCGCGCGAGTGTGGGACGCCGTAACCGGGCATCTGCTGGCAACTCTAACCGGGCATACCGGTCCGGTCAACGATGCGGCCTTCTCGCCCGATGGAAAGCGCATCGTCACCGCCAGCGATGACGGCACGGCGCGAGTGTGGGACGCCCTAACCGGGCATCTGCTGGCCACTCTAACCGGGCCTAACGTTGAGGTGCGCAAGGCCGCGTTCTCGCCCGATGGAAAGCGTATCGTCACCGCCAGTGCTGACCATACGGCGCGAGTGTGGGATGCCGAAACCGGCCTTTTGCTGGCCACTCTAACCGGGCATGCCGGCGTGGTCTACGATGCCGCGTTCTCGCCCGATGGAAAGCGCATCGTCACCGCCAGCCAAGACTTTACCGCGCGGGTGTGGGACGCCGAAACCGGCACTCTGCTGGCAACTCTCGCCGGCCATACCCGCGTGGTCAACGATGCGGCCTTCTCGCCCGATGGAAAGCGCATCGTCACCGCCAGTTGGGACCAAACCGCGCGAGTGTGGGACGCCGAAACCGGCCATCTGCTTACAACTCTAACCGGGCATAGCGGCGCGCTCTACGATGCGGTGTTCTCGCCTGATGGAAAGCGCATCGTCACCGCCAGTGCTGACCATACGGCGGGAGTGTGGGATGCCGAAACCGGCACTCTGCTTACAACTCTAACCGGGCATACCGCCCCCGTAAACGGTGCAGCCTTCTCGCCCGATGGAAAGCGCATCGTCACCGCCAGTGAGGACGCTACAGCACGAGTGTGGGATGCCGATTCGGGCCTTTTGTTGGCCACTCTAAGCGGGGGTATCGGCGTAGTCTACGATGCCGCGTTCTCACCCGATGGAGACCGTATCGTCACCGCCAGTAATGACGGTACGACGCGAGTGTGGGATGCCGACATCGGCCATCCGTTGGCAATTCTATCCGGGCATGCCGGTAGAATGTCCGATGCAGCGTTTTCGCCCGATGGAAAGCGCCTCGTCACCGCCGGTGAGGACGCTACAGCACGAGTATGGAATACCGAAGCCGGCACTCTGCTGGCAACTCTAGCTGGGCACACCCTCTGGGTCTATGCGGCATCGTTCTCGCCCGATGGAAAGCGCATCGTCACCGCCAGTGCGGACAAAACGGCGCGCGTGTGGGATGCCGAAATCGGCCATCTGCTTACCACCCTAACCGGGCATACCGGCCGCGTAAACGATGCCGCGTTCTCGCCCGATGGAAAGCTCATCGTCACCGCCAGTGCTGACAAAACGGCCCGGCTCTACATTGCCGATCTCCATGGCCTTTTGGATTGGGCCAAGCAGCAGCTTCCGGCTGATGGTGGATCGAATCGAGTTTCGCGATCCGAACACGACGGTTTGGCAAATCACTCGCAACGCGCCGACACCGAATAACGCGCCCGACTACACGCGGTTCCTGCGAGTCAGCGCACTTGCCTACGAGCTCCAAAAGCGCGGCTGCTTGTCAAGGATGTCGCCTATCCATTTGAACAACGTCCAATTCTGCGTGTAACATGGAAGCCTGAAGACGGCGTCATTCAGCCGCTCCTTCAACTGGCTTACGGGAAGAAGAAGTACATGGTTACCGGCAAGAGCGAGCCGAGGACCCCCGAGGATTTATCCTGGAATCGAGATGTTTTTCGCCTCATCTCTCAGCTGACCGCACAGGCGACGGTGGACATTTCCAAGTGCCCGCGCCCCAAATCCTGCAGTTGCACACGGACTTAGCCGAGCGTACTGTTCTTCCACCGCGAACGAGGACACCAGAGGCGAGCGCAATGGGACCCTCCATCCAGTTGCCAGCCACGATCGCTATCGGATTTACGGGCCACCGCGCGCTCGGCGATGAAGCCAAATGCCGAAAATCGATCCTTGACTTTCTGGAGCAGCGAAGAACCTCTACTTCGGGACTTGTGTATGGGATCTCGTCTGTCGCGGCGGGAGGCGACCTGCTGTTCGCCGAGAGCTGTATTCAACTGGCACTGCCGCTCTGCGTCCTATTACCCCTGCCGGTGGAAGAGTTTCGGAAGGATTTCGACGAGATCAGTTGGTCGCGCGCGGAGCAAGNNTGCTACTACGAATGCGGCATCGAAACCGTCCAGCAAAGCCGGCTGTTACTCGCGCTTTGGAATGGAGGGCCATCGCAGGGCTTGGGCGGCACCGAAGATGTCGTCTCCTTCGCGAGAGGGCTCGGCAGGCTGGTGGTTTGGTTGCACAGCACGACCGGAGACGTACACGTTTTCAATGAGAAGGCGGAAAAGGAACTCCTGGACGATCCGGAGCTCGAATTCCTGAACCACCTGCCGGATCCGAATGCGCCCGTGGAAACGACTGGCCCTGAAGCTCTAGCCCGGGCGTGGTTCCGCAAAGTGGACGAGAGTGCGACCCGGTGCGCGCCGCAGTTTCGGCGGCTGGCAGCAATTCCGATCGTTTTCACAGCCGCTGCAGCTCTGTTCAGCGGGGCCGGATCGTGGGCGCACGAAGTTGGAACATGGTTGACAATCGGGACGGCGCTGGGAATCATGGCTGCCGTCCTGCCAGCGGCATTGCGGTTAAACAAGCGGCAAGTCCTGTGGGTGCGGACGCGAACTGCGGCTGAGGTGTGCCGTTCGGTCTTGGCTTTCTGGAGCACGCCTACTCCCTACGAAGCGATTGGATCGGAGGTGGTTCCCGAACTATCCGGTGTGCTGATGTCGTTGAATCTCCTGAAAATGCTCGACCGGGGGCGCAGCGAGGTATCTCTCGAAGAGTTCAAACAGCGATATCGCCAAGAGCGGGTGGCGAGCCAGATCGATTATTTCTTCGACCATGCGGCGCAATCGGCCGCGGAGGCCCGCCAGTATCGAACCGCTATCTGGGCCTGTATCGGATTGGCGGCAGGGTTGAACGTGTGGCTGTTCGTGAGCGCGCACGTGAACGGGAGCTTTGGTCCGGGACCGTGGAAACAATGGCTGGCACTGGGCGCCTCGATTGCATTCCAGATCGCGACCGTCGCCGGGGCCTTGCTTGCGGTGAATGACTGTGATCGGCGGAGGCAACGCTATCGGGAATTGCACCAGCAGCTCGGGAAATGGGATGCCCAGCTTGAGGCGTTGCGAACATGGCCAAGCGTACTGCGCGTTGCTGGACGGATTGAGCGGGCTCTTCTGGCTGAGTTGATCGAGTGGCGATCCCTGATTCGCAATCACAAGCTGGCGAAGAACTAGATCCATGAAACGCATTCTCTCGTTGGACGGTGGAGGAATACGGGGCGTCTTCAGCCTCGAAATACTGCTTCATATCGAAGCGCTGCTGCGTGAACACTTCCAAGCTCCCAAACTAGGAAACGCTCGCTAGTCAATGGCATCCTTCAGCCGCGGCAACTATGCTGTTAGTTGCGTTTCCCCGGCAGTTGGGTGCCAGAGATGGAAGCGTCAAGCAACTCCATGTAGTGCATCACGGGCAACGGATGTCCCGCTTCATTCAACAGCGCCTTGATTTGCAACTGGCAACCAGGATTGCCTGTGGCCACCGCCTGAGCGGGCGTCGCGATAATCTTCTCCACCTTGCGCTGGCCGAGTTGGTGAGCCGTTTCTGGCTGAACCAGACCGTAGAGACCCGCCGAGCCACAGCAGAGTGCTGACTCGGAAATCTCCAACAGTTCCACTCCGGGGATAGTTCGCAGCATGGCGCGCGGCTGTTCGCGCAGTCCCTGGGCGTGCTGCAAGTGGCAGGGATCGTGGAAGGCAACCCGCAAGGCAATCGGGTGACGCGGCGCACGCGGTTTCAACTCCGCCAGCACCTCGGATACGTCTTTACATTTAGCGGAAAACGCAATGGCGCGGTCGCAATACTTGGGATCGTCGCGCAGTAGGTATCCGTAATCCTTGAGCGTGTGTCCGCAACCCGCGGCGTTCACCACGATAGTATCGACGGGCAACGGCTCGAACAGGTCGATGATCTTGCGCGCGCTGTCCAGAGCGTCCCGTTCCTGACCCAGGTCCATCATCAGGGCGCCGCAACAGCCCTGCTCCGGGGGCACCAGTACTTCACAACCCTCGGCCGCCAGGACGCGCGCGGTGGCCGCGTTCACCTGCCCCATGAAGACACTTTGCACGCAGCCGGTCAGCATGGCGACGGTGCGGCGCTTCTCACCCTGCGCAGGGATGCGCGGCGGCAGGACCACCGAGGTGTCACGCTGCGACAAATCAGGCAGCATCTGCTCCATGGTGCGCAAGCTACGAGGCAGCAGTGAGGTCAGGCCCACGGCCCGCGCGAACTTCTGCAACCCCAACCGCTGATAAGCGCGCAGTGGCACCATTAGCTTACGCATGCGCGCCGGCCGGCTGAATACCGCAGCGACCATCCGCCGCAGCGCCCGCTCGTGGAGCGGCCTTCGATACTGCCGCTGCACCTGTCCGCGCATGGCTTCAATCAGCTTCCCGTACTTGACCCCTGACGGACACGCGCTGACACACGCCAGGCATCCCAGGCAATGATCGAAGTGCGAGACATACAGATCGGTCAAGTCCACTTCGCCTTCGATCGCCATATTGATCAGGTGAATGCGGCCGCGCGGGGAGTCCTGCTCCTTGCCCCACAGAGTGTAGGTGGGACAGGTTTGCAAGCAAAAGCCGCAATGGACGCAGGAGTTCAAAAGCTCCGCGGCCGGGGGATGGTAGTCATCGAAAATCCTTCTATCGCCGGTTACCGGCGTCGCGAGCTGCTCTATCATATGCCCCCCACGAAACGGCCCGGATTCAGAATCTGTCCCGGGTCGAATTTCTGCTTGATTCGGCGCATCAGCGGCAGCGCATCTTTCACTGTGCCCCACACGTCCAGTTCGTCCTTCATCGTTCCCGGGCACTGCGACACGGTCGTTGTCCCTTCCAGGCGGTCCACCTCAGCGCGCAGGGCATGCAGTACAGTCATCAGCGGCTGCTGGCCGGCGGCATCCAAGCGCACTTCGGCAAGGCCTGTCCCTTGCGCTACCAGCGTGGCCGCAACCTCCGCCAGGTCCGTCTGCCGGAAAAGAGCGTCGCCAAGCGATCCAATCTGCGAGGGCAGCACACAGCATTTGCAGATCACCGAGCTGCCGGGATTGACGAACAGTTTCTGCCGCTCTGTCCAGACGTCGCCAGCACACTCCACAAACTCATGAGCACCCGCGATCCGGCCCAGCTTTGCATATTGGTCCTGTAGCGATTCGGGGATGCCTTCGAAGCGAACGTGGACAAAAATCTGGTCCGCGCGGCGGGCGTGAATCTGCAGCCCGGTGTAAACCAGGTGTGAATCCAGAATGGCGAGCACCAGTTTGGTCGCGTCCGACATTGTGGGTAGCGTGGCGGTGTAGGTAGCGGTGGCGACGGGAATGGGGTGCAGGCGGAACACCGCTCGCGTGATCACGCCCAACGTTCCCAGGGAACCGATAGCAAGTTTGGTGAGGTCATAGCCAGCGACGTTCTTGACGACCTTGCCACCCACATGAATCACGCTGCCATCGGGCAGCGCTATTTCCAGACCGAGGACCAGGTCGCGAATGGCGCCATAGCGGATACGCAAGGTTCCGCTCTCCGCCGTTGCCAGCACGCCGCCAACTGTGGCCCGCTGCGGTTGCATGGGATCGGCGCCCAATTGCTGGCCCTGCTCGCGGAGCACACCCTGCAACCTGTCGATGGTGCAGCCCGCTTCCACCGTAACCGTCATGTCGCCCCAGGCATGTTCGATGACCCGGTTGAGCCGCTCCAGCGAGAGGACAAAATCCGCCTGGCGCGGACGATTTCCCAATCCCAACTGGGTGCCTCCACCCCGCGGAATAATGGTCAGGCCAGCGGAATTGCAGTAACGCAGCACCTGCGCGACTTCTTGCGCCGTGCCGGGCGCAATCACGCCAGCGGGCTGCACCGCTTCGACGGCGTCCTCGGGCGTCGCCGGGCGCAGGTGTTCCGGGCCCACGATCGCACTCAGTTCGATCCACGCTTCGTTGTTCTCCACTCGGTTCTGCACTTGAGCTTGGCTCATAATTTGGCTCCCGTGGCCTTCCTCATCGCCTGCACACGCGGGGTGGTCACACCTTGGGTAGTGCGGGCCTCCAGGCCCGCGTTAGACCGCCCGCACAATTTCTAGCTTCAGCCGCTGAGGTCATCGACCTCAGCGGCTGAAGCGTTTCTATTTCCTGCCCCCGCACTACCCGTGCAATTGGACACACTAACCTTGAAACCGCTTTAGTACCGTTGCGCCAATCCCGCTATCTCGATCGGATGTGGTTCGTAAGCGACCGGCCTTTGCAACTTCGCGTCGGTGCCCGGAAACATCTTGGTCGGGTTACACAGGTCGTAGGGATCGAAGGCCGAACGCAGGCGCTGCATTGCGTCCAGGTCGGCTTCGGAAAACATGACCGACATGAACTGCTTCTTTTCCTCGCCAATCCCATGTTCCCCGGTAATGGATCCGCCCGCTTCCACGCACAGCCGCAAAATATCTTCCGCCAGATCCATCGCCCGTTCCTCTTGGCCGGCAATACGGCGGTCATACAGCACCAGCGGGTGGAGGTTGCCATCTCCGGCATGAAACACGTTGGCCACGCGCAGACTTTTCTCGGCGCTGAGGCGGTCAATCTCTCCCAGGACTCGGGGCAACGCGGTACGCGGAATCACCCCGTCCTGCACCAGGTAATTCGGGGAGATCCGGCCCACGGCCGCAAACGCCGCTTTGCGCCCCTTCCAAACCGCCATACGTTCGGCTTCGGTCTTCGCCAGGCGTAGCTCCCAAGCTCCGCACGATTGGCAGATCGGACCTACCTTCTCCATCAGCAGCTCGACCTCGCGGGTGGACCCGTCCAGTTCCACCAGCAGCAGCGCCTGGCAGTTGGGATAATTGGGATGGACGGCCGCTTCAGCGGCCTCAAGGGCCAGCCGGTCCATAATTTCCAGGGCCGCGGGAAACATGCCCGAAGCGATGATGGCGCTGACCGCAGCACCCGCCTCGCTGCTCGAATTGAAGGCGGCCATCAACGTTTGCGTGGTTTCAGGTTTCTTGATGACTCGCAGCGTAATCTTGGTGATGATCCCGAATGTTCCCTCCGAACCGACGAAAGCACCCACCAGGTCGTAGCCCGGCTGGTCCAGACTGGCGCCGCCCAGGCGAAGCAGTGAACCGTCGGAGAGCACCACCTCGAGTCCCAGTATGTAGGTCGTGGTTACTCCGTACTTGAAGCAGTGCGCGCCGCCGGAGTTTTCCGCCACATTGCCGGCTACGGTGCAGACCACCTGCGAGGATGGATCCGGGGCGTAAAAGTAGCCGTGGGGGGAAACCGCCGCGGTGATGGCGGAATTGGTCACGCCCGGCTCGACCACTACGCGCGCGTTGGGCACATCCACCTCAAGGATGCGATTCATCCTTGATACGCCGATCACGACGCCACCCTTTACCGGCAGTGCTCCTCCGCTTAGCCCGGTGCCCGAGCCACGCGCGACCATCGGGATTCGCTCCCGGTGGCACACTTTCACGATGGCCTGTACTTCTTGCGCTGTTGCCGGAAGCAGGACCAGCTCGGGAACTACCCGGAACAGGGTCAAGCCGTCGCATTCGTAAGTCCGGAGCTGCTCGGGCCCACTGACCAGGCCGGCATCTCCAACGATCGAACGAAATTCACTTGCCAGGCGAGCGTTCATTTAACACCTCGATGTTGGCGCTACGCGGGCCTTAAGATCAAAGATTGACCTACCCGCTGAGTACTCCTGGAGAAAGGCTGACCGTCGCACTGAAGAGACAGCCAACTGTTAGCACGACCAGCATCCAAGCAGTGGTGATGCCGGTCACACACCGGGGTGACGGTTCTTCCAGCTTGAAGGGTAGCGACGCAAGTGGTTGGCCATGGCCAAGCAGATGGCCGTCGGCGCCCTTGCCCGCTCTACGCTGAATCAAGCTATCCTCGTTCCTCATTCTGCAGCACACCAGTCGACGCCAGGCATATACGCAATCAGAGATCAGGAACTCGGGGAAGGCGGGAATGTGCGTACGAGAGCGGCCAGATCATCGAGTTGAAGGAGACCAAGGAGGCCAAGCCTTTGGGCGAGTAAGGAATCCGTGGTAAAGTAAGGAAAGAGGTCGGTATGCAGAAGCAGGCCAAAATCACGAGCAAAGGGCAAATAACTGTGCCGCGCGACGTTCGCCGCTCCCTTGGGCTTCGGGCTGGGGATCGTTTGGTGTTCGAGAGCGTTGGCCAGGACGTTCTTGTGCGCGCGCTCAAGACCAAGAGTTCATTTTCCAAATACCGCGGCATTGGTAATCCCGGAATCGGCTCCGGTCGCAAGAACATCAGCCTGTGGCTGCGCGGGTTGCGCGGACAATGACCACCGCGATTGATACCAACGTTATTATCGCTCTTTGGGACAGGAGCGTTTCTCTCAGTTCGTCGGCTCAGACCGCTCTGGAGGCGGCGTTCGGTCGGGGAGGCCTAGTGGTGGCAGCACCGGTTCTCGCCGAGTTGTTGGCAGCGCCAGGCCGCACTGAGGCGTTCGTAGATGCATTCCTGGAAGATACCGGTATTTCGGTCGAGTGGCATCTGGACGAGATGACCTGGAGAGCTGCGGGGCGGGCATTCCAACGTTACGCGGAGCGTAGACGTAAGCAACGCGACTCGGGGACCCGACGGATCTTGGCGGACTTCTTGATTGGCGCACACGCGGAGACTCGCGGCTACCGCCTGCTCACCCTGGATGAGCGGATCTACCGAACTGCCTTCCCGAAGCTCATCATTGAGACGATCTGAGCGCACACCGTCGAAATTGCTACTGGCCGTGCCAACCCAGTGGCAGTCGATTTGTTCTGAACAGGTTCTTCGCCCGGCGGGCCGGTCAACCATCATTGGCCAGAAACGGCCTTGTGGCAAGTGTCGGATTAAGGTTCCGTCCGGTTGGTTGGCTACTCGGAAAGATATCGTTAAGTGCGGTCGGCGCAGATAGGTGTCGAGAAATCGCCAACTCGTACGCGATCCAAGCCGAACGTCCTCCGCCCGGATTGGGGGTGAGTTGGCCTGTTCCCGCCAGCTATCTGCGGGTCGTGGGAATCTTAGCCTGCCAGGCATCTTGGACTAGATATCGGCCTCTTTAGATTTTCGGGCTCATCACTCGCCCACGTGGCTGACGTCACTGACAAACGTCCGCTGGGGGCATGCAATTCTGATGAGGAAGAAGATCCGCGGTCGTTTCTCACCCATTCCTGGCCGAGTCCGCGAGCGAGCCAGACCCTCGACTTTCCTTCTCCCCGGCATGCCACTGCGCCCTTCTTCTAGCTAAAGGAGGTCATCCCATGACCCGCAAGCTCACGGTCCACTCCCGCATTTTCAGCGTCGTCGCTTTGTTGATCTTGTCGACACTGATCGTCGTAGCCCAGAACCCTGTCCCCTTCGTTAACCAGCCCCTCGTTCCCGATGCTGTTGCACCAGCCCCGCCGGGTGGCCCTGGATTTACCTTTACGCTTACCGTGAATGGAACGGGATTTGTCCCGGGATCGAAGGTGAACTGGAACGGTAGCCCGCGAACCACGGCTTTTGTGAACAGCTCGCGGTTGATTGCCTTTATCCTTTCATCGGACATCCTTGCCCCAACCACGGCTTGGATCACGGTTGTCAATCCTGCACCGGGCGGCGGAACTTCGAACATGCTGTTCCTGCCTGTCAATAAGCCGACTTCCACCGTCTCGTTTGGCCGGACCGATTATTCCGTCGGCGCCAATCCCCAATTCGGTGGAACAGCCGACTTTAACCGGGACGGCAAGTTGGACTTGGTGGTTGCCAACTACGGCTCCGGCTCGATTACCGTTCTAATGGGAAACGGGGATGGCACATTTGGAAGTCGGAGAGACTACCCTATCGGCCCCAGTGCCCAGACTGCGGTTATTGGGGATTTCAATGGCGACGGGATACTCGACCTTGCTGTACCGTACTGGCCGGGTACGGTAGCCATACTGCTGGGAAACGGGGACGGCACTTTCCGACCTGCAGGCAGCTATCCAATAGACCCCTACCCGAATAGCGGCATTACGGCGGACTTCAACGGGGACGGCAATCTCGATCTGGTATTTACAAGCATGGTGTCGGATACCGTCTCCGTCCTGCTAGGCAACGGCGATGGCACGTTCCAGCCCTACGCTCACTACGCAGTTGGGGAGGGGCAGCCTGTGGGTATCGCGGTGGGCGACTTCAACCGAGACGGAAAGCTGGACTTGGCCACGTGCACACAATATAACGATATCGTCTCCATCCTGCGAGGCAACGGGGATGGTACCTTCCAGCCTCACGTCGACTATCACACAGGTTACCAGCTGAACGGCATCAACGTCGCGGACCTAAATGGAGACGGGAAGCTTGACCTCGTAGTTAACGGCGTGGATGCAGAAACATTTTCGATTCTGTTTGGCAATGGGGACGGCACGTTCCGTCCGCCCGTGGACTATCACATCGGTACAGGCGCGAACTGGGTCACGTTCGGAGACTTCAACCAGGACGGCAAGCTGGACATGGCGATCGAGACAGGCGATGTGGTTAACCTCGACCGCGCGATGGACATGGCCGTAGGGACTGGCGAACCGAGCGTGTATGTTTATTTGGGTAATGGTGACGGGACTTTTCAGCCACCTTTGTCCTTCCCGACCGGCGGCCAGCCCTGGCTTATTCTGACAGCCGACTTCAACGGAGACGGCCACCTCGATCTTCTAACCAGCAACTGGGGCGACGGTACTGTTTCTGTCCTTCTTCAACAGCCAGTTGCGGTGTCGCCTTTGAGATCACGCGTTCACTGAAATTCCGTCCACGGCGGCCGGCATCCGGGATTGGGTGCTGGCCTTTTCTAGTCACCACGGCGATAACTCCTGGGGCATCTCTCCAAGTCGAAAATTGACCCGGTCCCACTACGGCGAGATTACTTGCCTGAAATCGCCTTATCACAAGCAATCCGCGCCTTCAGGTCGGAGAGAACGAGCCCATATATAATTGAAAAGAACAGCTGCGAGAGTGGCGGAATTGGCAGACGCACCAGACTTAGGATCTGGCGGGGAAACCCGTGGGGGTTCGAGTCCCCCCTTTCGCACCAACTGTTTGCAAGGCATGGCTGGATTCGCAATCCTTGATTGCGCCCAGAATTGTGCCCACTCCGAGTTTTCTCGGCTCTCCCGCTGCGCCTAGATTCCCGAATGCTTTGCAGGCCCGCTCCTCTGCGTCCGCCTGGGGACGCACGTACCGCTGTGCGAATCGTGATGGAGCTGTGCCCAGAAATTCCCGGCACGAATGGCCGCCGCGATCTTGCCTCCTCGCCCAGTCGCGTTTCCGGCCCCATTCCTTTAAGCGGTTGGACGAGCAATTCTGACCAGCTTTCGGCAACCTGATCGTTGGATACTAATCCATACACAAGACTTTACTTCAGGTAAGGAAACTTCCCAAACCGGATCTTATCTGTTCGCGGACACTCGAGTCGTATAAGGAGTTCTCGATGAATCTCAATCTGATGGATCCAAAACTAATTGCTCTCGCAGTCGCAGTGGTTCTGCTAATTGTCGTGGCCATTGCGCTGTATATGCGAAAACGCAAGAACACCACTACAGAACTACGCGACCGTTTCGGGCCGGAATACGACCGGGCGGTTCTACAACATGGGTCCGAACGTAAAGCCGAAGCGAAGCTGGCGGACCGTGAAACGCGGGTTGAAATGCTGAAGATCCGCGATCTTGACCTGACGGAACGTGAACGCTACTTGGCCCAGTGGCAGGCGGTGCAATCCCGCTTTGTCGATTATCCTAAAGGTGCAGTGACGGAAGCCGATGAGTTGGTGTGTTCGCTGATGCAGACGCGTGGCTATCCTGTCACCGATTTCGATCAGCGTGCGGCGGATATTTCCGTCGACCATCCCCGAGTAGTGGAGAACTACCGGTTGGCGCACGATATCGCATTGCGGCTTGGCAGAGGCGAAGCCAGCACGGAAGACATGCGAACCGCGATGATCCACTATCGCTCACTCTTTGACGAACTGGTGCAGGTGCAAACACCTAGCGACAAAAAAGTGGCGTAGCAGGGCCTGAGAACATCCGGCAATGGGCGACGATCAAAACCTAACTACAGAACAGCGGAGAAATTCATGATGAAGCCGAGCACGGACGATAAGACAACAGGCAAACTCCACGAAGTCAAAGGAACACTCAAGGAGAAAGTTGGCGAGCTTACCAAGAACCCCGACCTGGAAGCTGAGGGCAGGGCCGAAAAGAATGCCGGCAAAGTTCAAAACTGGGTCGGCAAGGTCGAAAAGGCTGTCGGGAAATAAGCGAATCAACATCGAACTCGGAGACGAGAGAGGTCAAGACATAATGGCACAATCAGTATTGGAACGAACGGGCGAGCAAATTGCCGAATCGGCACGCAAGGCTTCTCGGGCGACATCTGCTGTTGCAGATGCAATCGAGGACGGCGTGGAGGCAGCGAGGCGTGTCGCAAAACAAGGCGGCGATGCTGCTGAAGAGTTTATTGATGACACCACCAAGCGCCTGCAGCGACATCCTGTTGAAACCATTGTGACGACGTTCGCAGTGGGCATCGCAACCGGAATATTGATCGGCTGGATGATAAAGCGAAGGTAGCCTTAACAACGAACCGAATACGCGAGTGAAGGGTCCAGTACGCTGGGCCCTTCTCGTTGGGTCACAGAGCCCGGTGTCATGCACACAACGGCCGTAACAATTATTGCCTCTTCCCAAATAACATCCCGCTACAGCGACCTAATGTGGTCGCAGCAAGCAGCGTTCCGACTGGTCAAAAGGAGACAGCTAATCGTCGCTCCTGCGCCTACTCTGTACCTGAGGCAATACCTATGAAAGCACTTACAACGTTCGGAACAGCAGTCCTGTTTCTATTTCTCGGAGCCATTGTTCCTGCGTTCGCACAGCAGAAACAAGAGGAAGCCAAGCCAGAGCAGCAGCATGCTCAGCCGCAGCAACAGCATGCTCAACCACAACAACAGCAGCATGCTCAGCCACAGCAGCAGCAGCGGGCCAAGCCACAACAACAGCAGCAGGCCAAGCCACAACAACAACAGCATGCTCAGCCACAGGCACAGCAGCAGCATGCTCAACCACAGCAACAGCAGCATGCCCAGCAGCAGAACCAACAGAAACAACAGCAGCAGCAACATGCTCAGCAGCAGAACCAACAAAAACAGCAGCAGCAGCAACATGCTCAACAACAGAACCAACAGAAACAGCAGCAGGCCAAGCAGCAGAACCAGAACAAACAGCAGCAACAGCAGCAGCAGCATGCTCAACAGCAGAACCAACAGAAACAGCAGCAGCAGGGCCAGAACAAACAGCAACAGCAGGCCCAGCGGCAGGGCGCCCAGCAGTCGGCACACCACACCCAACAACAACAGCAGCAACAGCAGGCCGCATGGCAGGGGCACCGATCACAAAACTGGCAGTCGGACCACCGCTCGTGGCAGCAACGCGGCGGCTACAACGGCTACCGCATCCCTGACAACCGTTACAATGGCTACTTCGGCCAAGACCACAGGTTCGTCATCTACAACCAACCCTATATGGTTGTTGGCGGCTTCCCGCGCTTCCAGTACAACGGCTTTTGGTTCAGTCTGGTTGATCCGTGGCCAGGAAACTGGTCCAACAATTGGTACGAAACCGACGACGTTTACATTGTCTACGCCGATAATGGGTACTACATGTACAACCAGAGGTATCCTGGCATCGGCATCGCAATCAGCGTTTCGCCCTAGCGCGCTGTCTGATTTAGTTTAGGTAGGCTGCAACCTAAAAGAACGCTGCCGACAATGAGAAGCCGAAAGAGGAGTCAGCCGCCAGGGGCGAAGTGGAGGTTCGTCTCGACGGTCCCTCAGTGGCCGAGCGCTTCGATATGCCCGGATGGTGTCTCTGGCCACAAAGTACGGCCATACAATACTGAAGTTCTTGCGGCGCCCGCGCTTCGAAGACCATGCTGCTTAAATTGGCATCGCAGTGGCCGGTTTAGCGATGTTTTTTCTCGGCGCCAGTTCAGAAGCTGTTTCCAGTGCATCAAGCCAGAATCTCGCAGGATTGAACACTGAGACCGATGACCAAGTGGGCATACGGCTCTCTTTGACAACGCGTTTTGTCGCGCATTTAATAACCGTTTGGAGACGCTTCTATAGTGGAACTCTATCGGTCGTTGCCGCCTGAAGCTGTGCAGATCCTTCTGGTTCTCTTCTTGTCTTTCCTTGTCGGACTGGAGCGTGAGGAGCATAAAGCGGCAGTCGGACATTACGGCTTTGGGGGAGTGCGCACCTTCCCGCTCATAGGGCTGATCGGGTATTCGATGGCGCTTCTTTCCGGGACGCAACTGGTCCCGGTCACGCTCGGGTTCCTGGTAATCGCCGGATTCCTTCTGATTTCCTACTGGCATAAGCTTTCCGGTTCCGGAGCCGCCGGTGTCACCTCGGAAATGTCCGGCCTGACAACTTACCTGGTCGGCGCACTCGTCTATTACGGTCACTTTTGGATTGCTACCGCATTAAGCGTAGCGAGTTTGCTGCTGCTGGAGCTCAAGGTCGTTCTCGAGGACCTCGCCAGCCGTATCCCGGCGGAGGAGATTCTTACCTTTGCCAAGTTCCTGCTCTTGTCGGCCGTCATTCTGCCCATTCTGCCCAATCATGAATTTACTCCCTTCCATATCAATCCCTTCAAGACGTGGCTGGTCGTCGTCGCGGTAAGCGCGATCTCATACGGCAGCTATGTACTGCAGAAGTTGACCAAGGGACGAGGTGGAATACTGCTTGCTTCCCTCCTGGGTGGAGCATACTCCTCAACGGTTACAACCGTGGTACTGGCACGCAGAGCGGCGCGCGAGGAGCGTCCGCACCTGTTCTCGGGTGGCATCTTGATAGCTTCCGGCGTCATGTATCTCCGGCTTGTCGCCCTTCTAGGATTATTCAACCGTAAACTGATGATAGTTTTGATGCCCGGGTTCCTGGCGTTGGCGGGTTTGGCAATCGCGATCGGCTTGATCTGGGGCCGCCGATCGGACAAGACTGAGGCAAAGGTGACAAGAGAATTCGAGCCCAAGAATCCTCTCGAGTTGCGCGCAGCCTTTCTCTTTGCTTTTCTTTTTCTGGCAATGATCGCCTGCACCCAGCTGGCGGTCGCCTACCTGGGTAGGGCCGGAATAAATACGCTGGCTGCCGTCATGGGCGTTACCGATGTGGATCCGTTTATTCTGGGGATCACCCAGACCGCAGGCACCGGCCCCTCTCTGAAGCTCGGGGCAGAAGCGGTCGTGATTGCCGCATCCAGCAACAATTTCGTCAAGGGAATATACGCTTACGCGTTTGCCGATCGGAAGACGGGCATTCAGAGCATCTGTCTTCTTGCCGCTCTCGCAGCGCTCGGTCTCGCCCCCTTGTTTTGGGTCTAATTGTGGCTATCCACGCATGTGAGGCAGCGTGCCCGCCTACTGAGCTTTCTTGTTCGAAAGCGAGCGAACGTAGTTGATCAAATTCCAGAGCTCATCTGGCTTCAACCGGATTGGTTCCGCCGGCATATGGTCATGGCCATTCTTGAGTATGTAGAACAGCTCGCCGTCTGTTTTGTCCTTCAACGTCGCCGGATCGCGGAAGTCGCCAATCTTGAGCTTCTCATCGATTGCTACATCACCCTTGCCATCGCCGTTATTTCCGTGGCACATCGCGCAATCATATCCATAATATTTCTTGCCTTGAGCGATCGACTCGGGAGTTGGCTTAACGGGATTGGCCTTATGCACCGCGTCGGCAGGAATCGGTGTCGCAGCTTTAGGGGGAGTTTGGCTTTCCTGTGCTGTTGCAGCGAACGGCCAGAGCAACAGCGCCAGAAGAACCATACAAGGCTTCAACACGGTGGCCTCCTTGTCCCCGAAACATATCGGACAACTAACTATATAAGATTACCGACTTTCTGAGACAACCATTTCATAAGTTGACCCGCATTGAGATGTGACCTCCTCGGGCCGTCGCTGCCTGTAAGGCAGAGACAATGACACAGTGACACGCGATCGGACCTTGATCCATCCGGCCAATCATCTGCAACTCGCATTGAACGACGGCGGCGCCCAACCTGCCTGCTGGAGGCGTTATCCGCCTATGCGCCAGCCAGCTTTTGAATGGCCGGCAGATTCTGGATCAGCAGGGTCGAACCCTGAAGCTCTGCAATGCGCTGCTTGCGAAAATTGGCGAGCGTACGCGTAACCGTCTCCCGCGACATGCCGATGATTTGCCCGATCTCATCATGGGTCAAGGCCACCTTGATTCCGTGAGCGGTGGCCATCCCGGCCTGCGCGTGCGACCAATCCAGCATCAGGCGTGCGATTCGCTCCGGTGCTGAGCGCATTACGAAGGAGCGGAGCTGTTGGTACGCCTGCTGGCACTCGCGGCTTAGATGGATTGCCGCTTGCATGCAGGCGTCGCCGTGTTCTTTAAGAAATTGAAGGAATTCGGCTTGTTTTACAAAGTTAAGCTGGCACGCCTGGCCAGTCTCCGCAGTCGTCTCGTACGGGGTTCCAGACACGGTTGCGTTCAGCCCTAACACCTCGCCCGGCTTCGCAATCTTGAATATGAGGGTCTGGCCTTCGCTCGAGGTGGCCGACAATTTCACGCGGCCCTTGCACAGAATGTAAATGCCTCGGCATGCCTGACCTTCGACGAACAGAGTTGCGCCAGCCGGATACGCAACAGTGAACTTTATCTTTTGAAAGGCTTCCATTTCCGCTTTAGGCAGACGACAGAAAAAGCCCTCGGAACAAAGTTTGCAGGCGAGACAGTTTTCTACCAGTTCCATCCCGTATGGTGAATGCATTGCCACTCTCCCTGTCGAAGGCCCATATTGCCGCAGAATCCGTGGCAGTGGATGGGGGGAAATCGCCTTCGCTCTTTAACGGCCGACTGCCAGGGATTCTGCCGTGATGATTGGGGACGATACGGCGTTCAGCCGTCACAAATCTGTTCAATATTGCTCAGGTTGCTAATTTATCGCAGAGGCGAGCCCGGCGCCTGCTCTATCGCTTCACTTCACCGCTATTTCCGGCATTGCCATTCTTCAGGATTACTTTCAGCGCCCCTTCCTTGGCCGCGTTTCCAAACGTCTCGTACGCCTTCATGATGTCGTTTATCGCGAAGCGATGCGTCACCAGCTTATGCGGCTGCAACTCACCCGACTGCACCATCTTCAGCAGCATGGGTGTCGTGATCGTGTCCACCAGCCGTGTGGTGAGCGAAATATTGCGGTCCCAAAGCTTTTCTAGGTGCAGTTCGACGGGTTTGCCATGGACGCCCACGTTCGCGATTC
>PLQW01000281.1 GCA_003160215.1 Acidobacteriaceae bacterium | reverse complement strand
CGTAGTCGGTTCCCAGCCGGCGGAGGCTCTGGTCAAACTCGTAAAAAATGGATTTGCGGGAGAGGCCCCGACCGTTGGGCTCGTCGCGCATGACGCCGTGAACCTTGGTCGCGATAACGACGGCTTCCCGGCGCGTATTTGCCTTCAGGAATCTCCCCAGCACCTCTTCGCTGGCTCCGCCTGAGTAGACGTTAGCGGTGTCGAAGAAGTTGATTCCGAGATCAAGAGCCTGGCGGAAGAAGGGCTGGCTTTCTTCTTCGTTAAGGGCCCAAGCGTGGCTACCGGGTCTGAGGGCGCCCGTAGCTGGCGCGCCGTAAGTCATGCAGCCGAGACAGATGCGGGAAACCTTAAGGCCGGTCTTGCCGAGATTGACGTAGTCCATTGTTTCTCCTATGAGGGCTGAACGGCTTAAACTGCCTGTGACCAGTGAATGTGCAGTTCAACGATGGGTGCCTTCGCTGAATAATAAGGATACTGCCGCCGCGTAGGATTCAGCACCCCATTCTCCCAGGAATAACGGAATAGCGTATGCGTTGGGTCCCTCCCGCTCTCTTTCCGTAATCCAATCCCTAAGAAGCCGAAACGAATACAAATGCAAGTCACACTGGAGCATTCCCATGAAACTCCGCCGGAATGAATACTGCCCAATCCACCGTTCGCTGTTCTGCTGCGGTCGGGAACATGTGCGGAAGGAACGCAGGCTTCAGCTTGGGGTTCAGCGCATCGAAGATTCGCACCACCCGAGGGATATCGCGAACTCCGCTCGCCGGCAGAGATGCGAAAGCTATTGAACCGAAAAATCGTCCAGCAGGACGGGAAGTGTGCGATCTGCCGCTCAGCCTTCACGGATTACAACGAGATTGTGCCGAACCACATGTGGTTTAAAGCATAACTTTGCCGAACCTAAACCATAACCTTGCCGCATGATCTCCTTCAAGTTGTTGATTTCGCTTGGAAGGCCGCCGTCGCCGGCGGAGGCTCTCAAACCATAACCTTGCCGGAATTGCAGCGCGGCCGTAAGCTTCCCGATCACCTGCGGTTGATTTATCGTCAAGAAAGTTGTAGTATTGTGTTATGGCCCAGTCTCACCGTGAAGCCTCGCGGCAGCTCTTCGAGTTTGCTGAACAGCAGCAAGGTTTCTTCACCACCAAGCAGGCTAAGGCAGCCGGATTCGCCGAAAACACGCACCCCTATCATGTGCAGGTCGGGAACTGGATCCGCGAGCACCGGGGTATCTACCGGCTCGCTCTGTTTCCGGCGGCTGATCGGCCCGACCTAGTCCTTTGGGCACTGTGGTCCCGGAACCGGAACGAGGAAGTCGAGGGTGCGTACAGCCACCACACGGCGCTCAGCCTCTACGATCTGTCAGACCTGAATCCGGCGAAGCTCCACATGACCGTTCCGACAGATTTCCGGCGCAACAGCGATATTCCCGGCATCCTCGTACTTCATTATGCCGACCTGTCCGAGAGCAACGTACAGACGGCGCAGGGCTTCAAGTTTACTCGCCCTCTGCGGACGATTCTTGACCTGATCGAGGCTGGCACGGTCGAGCGGAACTTCATCCGCCAGGCGCTAAGGCAGGCTGTCGACCGTGGTCTGATCACTCGCCAACAGATTCGGAACACGCAAATGAGCGGACCTGCGCGCAAAATCGTAGAGGAAGTGCTGCGGCGAGCTGCATAATGCCGTCACCCAGGACATATGCGACGGCGGGAGCATTCCGAAGGGCTCTTGAAGAACGCCTGAAGAGGGCCTCTCTTACTGATCAGATCGATCTCCCCGGCGACAGGTATCATTCGACCGTCTGCTGGCAAGGCTGTTCCGGGAAGAACCAGCGCCCTGGGTTTTGAAGGGTGGTTATGCGCTGGAGCTGCGCTTCAAGGCTGCTCGATCAACGGTGGACATCGACCTGACATTGCAGCGAGTGGGGGCAGCAACATCGGCGGGTGGTGACACGAACCAGGTTGTACGCGGGATGCTGCAGAGCGTGGCTGACATCCCTCTTGGTGACTGGTTCGAGTACGCGGTCGGACCGCCTGTCATCGATTTGACCGCCGCGCCGTATGGCGGGGCTCGCTATCCTGTCGAAGCTCGAATGGACGAACGGATCTTTGCCCGATTCCACCTGGATGCCGGCATTGGTGACGTGGTTATGCAGCCGCTGGAAACAATCATCTGCCGGGACTGGCTGGGATTCGCTGGCATCGAATCGGCGCGCGTCCGGATGATCGCTCGCGAGCAGCAGTTCGCTGAAAAGATTCATGCTTACACGCTCCCGCGGAACGCTGCGAACAGCAAGAGTGAAGGACTTGGTGGACCTGGCTCTCCTAATCAGATCAGGAGGCCTGGATAAACAGAGGAGATCCTGGACGCCTTGCGTCTGACGTTTGAGAGAAGAGGAACACACGATTTGCCGGGGGGTTTGGTTCGGCCGGCAGCGGATTGGCAGATCCCGTTTCAAGCCCTGGCGGAAGAATGCGGGCTCCCAACTGATATCGCCGCGGTGTTTGCGGGCGTACAGGAGTATCTCCAAGAAGTGCTGACACGTCGCACGGAGCGGTGAACGCGGTATGACCGAGAAGGGCTCGGAATCTCTTCCATTCGAGCCTCCAGAGCAGGAAAATATTCGCCTCCGGGAGGAAAACGCTCGCCTGCGGCGGGGCCAGACCCTGTTTGGCAGCAGCCGTCTGGGAGCGAATTTTCGCCCAGATATCGCGTTCCCACGAGGCTCCGCCCAACAGACTGGAAGCATTGAAGTTCCCTCTAGTTTGCCCACCGGCGTTATTCTGACGGAAGCGGCCGAGGTACTTGGCTTCGCCTACGACGCTCACTATAGGCATCATCTAGGCATGTACTTCGGTCACCACATTGGCGGCGACCGGAACCCGGGTTGCAGCCGCCTGAAGGTCGAGATTGTTTTTGAGCGCCTCGGCGACAACGGCTTCCATCTGGGGATCGTTGAAGCTCTTCAGACATCCGGTTTCCACCGGAGCGGGATTGACGCCGGTGCTGGTCCACTGTTCCGGAATGGAGGTGGTGGGCGGCAGCGAGTCTTTCACCGCCTGGGTTGTAGAGGGAGGCTTCTTCACCGCGCAGGCGCAAAACAGTAACAATACGCCAGCGCCGCCAACACCCAATGCGAGCTTGCGGAGCTTGATGCCTGCATTCACCCTGTCCTCCGGACTCCAATACATCTGGCTGAATCCTGACCGCTTCCTGGTGCGCGGTCTGCGCCTGTACGAGTTGCGCCTGGGCAGCTGCCAGCTGCTGCTCTTGCGCTGCCACCTGTTGATTCTGAGCTGCCACCTGGTCGGTCAGGGATTTCACGTCGGTCTCGTAGCGCTCCACCTCGAACAGGCTGCCGGCGTTCTTGCTTTTTAGTTCCGTGTAACCCTTCAGGCGGGTTTTCGCCAGGTTGAGTTGCGATTCGGTGGCGCCGATGGCGGCTTGCGTGGCTTGGATTTGAGCTTCGACCGCCTGTACTTGTGCGCTGGCGGAATTCACCGACTGTGTAGTCCGGAGGATAGCAGTCGAAGTTCTGATTTCAGCCTCAGCGTAGGCGGACTGAGCGTGGTGCAACTGGTCCACATAGGGCTGGGGATCCATCCTAAAGAGCACCTCACCTTTTCTTACGAAGCTGTCATCTCTAACGTCGACCTCAATGACTTTACCTGGCACTCGGGCTTCAATCTGGGTGACGAGACCGGAAACCGTCGTACCTATGGAAAAAGGCTGCGTATAATTCATCCCGAACAAGACAACGAGTAGGCCGATAAAACCCACCGCCCCGACCAGAATCTGTGCCAGGAGATTGAACGGCAACAGACGAAACTTAATGAAGACGAGATAGAGACCTAGGTTGGTCATCCATTGACCAAGGCTAACTCGCGAAGGGTGCGAAAGCGGTGGGGAAATCACGAGGGGCTGTGAGCGTTCAACCCCACAAGTCTCCTCGGAAAACGCTATCATCAGGCTGACCTATACAGGGGAAGTGGAGTATGTCGATTTATACAACGCCGCTCTCGCAACTCGGAACTAAGGACCTGCAGGAACTGCTAAACGATGGAGCCGTTGAGAACGCTCGCCTGGAATTCAAGCTTGTGGACCCGAACAAGGTGAAAACCGAGTACGCAGACTGCCGTGAGATCTAACGTGCCGCGCTGCGCATGTTACTCCGTTGCCAATCGTGTTTTGCCCGTCTCGGGCATGAAAAAATAGAGAATAGCCAACGCTGCCGACGCCACCCCCGCGAGGAATAGGAAGCCAGTGCGATAGCCTGCGTGGTGAACG
>PLQW01000207.1 GCA_003160215.1 Acidobacteriaceae bacterium | reverse complement strand
ACGAGGTGGACAAGCTGGGGCGGGACTTCAGGGGCGATCCGGCGAGCGCGCTGCTGGAGGTTCTGGACCCGGAGCAGAACAATACATTTCGCGACAACTATCTGGACCAGCCGTTCGACCTGTCGAAGGTGCTGTTCATCTGCACGGCGAACCAGCTCGACTCGGTGCCGGCGCCGCTGCTGGACCGGATGGAGATTATCGAGCTGACGGGATACACCGAGGAAGAGAAGGTGGAGATCGCGATCAAGTACTTGATCCCGCGGCAGATCAAGGAGAACGGGATTGATCCGGCGCTGATCGAATTTCCGGTGGAGAGCATCGCGCATCTGGCGCGGCACTACACGCGGGAGGCTGGCGTGCGCAAGCTGGAGCAGCAGATTGGGACGATCTGCCGCAAGCTGGCGCGGCGGATCGCCGAGGGCAAGCCGGACAAGCTGTTGATTACGCCTGAGGTGATTCACGAGTTCCTGGGCGGGATCAAGGTGCGCGTGGATACGGAGATTGCCGAGCGGACGAAGCGGGCCGGGGTTGCGGTGGGGTTGGCGTGGACGCCGGCGGGCGGCGACATCCTGTTCATCGAAGCCAACCGCATGAAGGGCAAAGGGACATTCACCATCACCGGACAGATCGGCGATGTGATGAAGGAGAGTATGCAGGCGGCGCTGACGTGGGTGCGGTCGAATGCGAAGGAGCTTGGCATTGACGAAGGGTTCTTCGCCGACCACGACATTCACATCCACGTGCCGGCGGGAGCCATTCCGAAGGACGGACCTTCGGCCGGTGTGACCATGGCGACGGCTTTGGTCTCGCTGCTCACCGATCGTGCCGTTCGCCCGCTGACCGCGATGACCGGCGAGATCACGTTGAGCGGTAACGTGCTTCCCATCGGCGGCATCAAGGAGAAGACGTTGGCGGCAAAACGCGCGGGAGTGACAGATATTATTCTGCCTGCCGATAATCGCCAGAACGTCGAGGAAGACCTGACGCCGGAGCAGCTTCAGGGCCTGAGCATGCATTATGTCAAGACCATTCAGGAGCTGCTCGACATTGCTCTGCCAACCAGCCGCGCGGAAGCCAAGCAAGACGAGGAAGTTCGCGAGCAGGTGCTGAGCACGGTTCCGGTGGGATAAGAGTGACCGGCTCTCCAGTGCAGCGGATCGAACCTGATCGCTGTTTTCGGAGCCAGCGCGGCGCAACTAAGGGCTGTCCATTCGGATGGCCCTTTTGCTTTGGCCGGAAGCTGAAATTGAGCCTCTGCTCAGACGCTATGCCCAATCGACTATCCCGCCCAGGCTATTGAGTGCTGCACAAGTGATGTCCGATTCCCGATTTCTGAGTTGTCATCACGAACGGCCTTTAGGCCGTGAGGGATCTGCTGTTTTCCCCAGCCGCTACTCCGGCCGAACCAAAAGCAGATTCCTCGCTTCGCTCGTAATGACAATTTCAGAAGCGAACGGTCAATTCCAAACGGCCACATGGGACACTACTTATGCAGCGATCTATAGCCGCCGGGCGCAGTCGTCGTCCCGTACAATGATTTCCATCGCCATCTGCTCTCAATGAGCAGGCCAGTCAGTGCCGTTGCCATGAAGAGGTTCCTCATCGTTCTCCTGTGTGCGCTGCCGCTCTTTGCCCAGAGCAAGACAGGCGAACTGCGCTTGCGAGTGACCGACCCGGCCGGACTCGGCTTGAAGAGTTCGGTTGAGCTGGTTAGCGAGTCCAATCAGTTTCGGCAGAGGTTTCGCACCGACGAGGCCGGTGCCCTCGATGCCCAGCGCCTGCCCTTCGGAGTGTACCGGCTGGAAGTGAAACGCGAAGGGTTCGCTCCGGTTTCGCAGTCGCTGGAGATCCGTTCTGCCGTCCCACGAGAGCTCAACATCAAGCTGAGTGTTGCCGGTGTGAATACGTCGGTCAAGGTCAGCGACCAGGATACCCTCATCGACCCTGATCGCGTTGGCGCCGTCAACCAGATCGGCTCCCAGGCGATTGCAGATCGAGTCACCTCGCTCCCGGGGCGTTCCTTGCAAGACCTGGTGAACTCGCAGCCGGGATGGCTTTATGAGGGCAATGCGGTCCTCCATCCGCGAGGATCGGAATACCAGACGCAGTTCGTGATCAACGGAATTCCACTGACCGATAACCGTTCGCCAGGTTCCGGGCCCGAGATTGAAGCGGACAACGTCGAGTCGATGAGCGTTTACACCGCCGGCATTCCGGCCGAGTACGGACGGAAGATGGGCGGCGTCGTCGAGGTCAATACCACGAGAGACAGCCGGGAAGGTTTCCACGGCCAAGTGGTGTTGTCAGGAGGCAGCTTCGATACTGCCGGCGCCTACACCATGCTGCAGTATCTCTCTGGGAAGAACCTGTTCGGCATCAGTGCCAGCGGCGCGATGACAAGTTACTATCTCAGCCCTCCCGTTCCCCAAAACTTCACCAACACTGGAACTACGGGGGATTTCGCCGGCAGATACGAGCGGGACTTCTCCCCGAGCGACCGCCTGACTTTAATGCTTCGCCACGAACTGGCTCGCTATGACATACCCAACGAGCAGATCCAGCAAGCTGCAGGCCAACGACAGGATGGCGACAACTTCGAGAACATGGGGCTCTTCTCGTATCAGCACATTTTCTCTTCGAATGTTGTGGGCAATTTCGGAGCAATGGTTCGAGACAATTCGAACGGTCTCTCATCGAATCTGCTGTCCACGCCCATCATCGCCTTCCAGCGCAACCACTTTACGGAGGCGTACTTCAAGGGAACGATTTCCATTCATCGCGGCAATCAGGAGTGGAAGGCCGGTGTCGAATCGGACAACATCTTCCTGCACGAGTACTTCGCCGACGTAATCACCGACCCCTCGCAGTTCGACCCGGGTACGCCGGCCAGGTTCAGCTTTGTGGGCAATCGGCCGGACCTGGAGCAGTCCGCTTTCGTCCAGGATTTGATCCGTCTCGGTAATTGGACCGTCAGTGCAGGCCTTCGCTGGGACCACTACCAGCTCATCGTCAATCAAAATGCAGTTAGTCCTCGCTTGGGAGTTTCGCGCTACTTCGCCAAGAGTCAACTCCTGATCCATGCCGCTTATGACCGGGTTTTTCAGACTCCCTCTTTTGAAAACATCCTGCTGTCGAGTTCCCCCGACGTTGTTGTCCTGAACCCCAACGTGCTGCGCCTGCCGGTAGAGCCGTCGCATGGGAACTACTACGAACTTGGCGTGACGAAGGGGTTCATGGGGAAGTTCAGCCTGGATCTGAACTCGTATGTGCGAAACGTGAACAACTTCGCAGATGATGACTTGCTGCTGAACACGCCTATCGGTTTCCCGATCGCATTCCGCAAAGCGCGCATCTATGGAGCCGAAGGGAAAGTTAACCTTCCGCTCTGGGGCCATTTGTCGGGGTTTGTGAGCTACTCCTACATGGTGGGTTCGGCTTATTTCCCAGTTACGGGAGGTCTCTTTCTGGGGCAGTCGGCGACGAATGCTCTGACAAATCTCGCTGGGCGTTTCTGGGTCTCTCAGGACCAGCGCAACACGGTGCGGACCCGCTTCCGCTACCAGTTCCTACCTCGGTTATGGGGTGCACTTGGCGGAGAATATGGAAGCGGCCTGCCGGTCGATTTCGACGGCACGTACGAAGAGGCGCTCGCGCAATACGGTCAGCAAGTGATCGATCGCGTTAATTTCAAGCGCAGCCGAGTTAAGCCTTCGTTCTCGCTGGATGCTTCCATCGGAGCCGATATCTGGAAGAAAGACAACCTTGCTATGCGGGTGCAATTCGACGTTGAGAACATTAACAATGGGCTCAATCTGATAAACTTTGCGGGACTGTTCTCAGGTAATTCCATTGCGCCCCCGCGCAGCTATGCAATCCGTCTCAAAGCGGATTTCTAGAGCGGGTCCGGAGTTGTTCTGTCCTGAGAGTGACCGTCGCCAGCCACCTCGTTCAACACTGACCGTATGCTTTTCTCGAACGCGTTGGGACTAAGTTCATCGCTCACGCGTTGCAAGGCGTTTGCGCGGAGGGTTTCCCAAAGCGATTCATCGCCGTATAGCCGGCTGCACTGTTGCGCGAAGATATCCGCACTATCGGCAACAAGGTAGTCGATTCCGTCACGCCACTTCATTTGCCGCGCAATGATGTCAGAGACCACCAGGGGCACACCAAACGCAGCGGCCTCGTAAGCTTTGAACGGCAAACCCGCAGCATAGCGGGTTGGGACCACGAACACCCGTGCCCCTTCGTAAAGCGGTCCCAAGTCTTCCTGTGGTCCAAGCACGTGTATCGTGGAACTGTTCAGAGCGCCCAGGATCTCGTCGGTTCCGTAGCCCGCGACGATGAAGCTTGCTCCGGTCGCCTTCTGCACGGCTGGCCAAACTGCACGACAGAAATATCGAATCGAGTCGGCATTCGGATTGTCCGAGCCGTGCACCCCTCCGACAAAGAGAAACGTGCGGCGCTGCGCGAATGTAGTGGACGCAGGAGCCGGAGAGAGCCGAAATCCGATCACGTGCACCGAACGGATACCGGATTGAAGCATCGCTATTCGGTCACTCTCGGAAACCACAACTACTGTGTCCGCCGACCTAGCCAGTGCGAGTTCATCATAAGGCAGGGTCGTCTTCGTTTTGGGGCCCTCAAGTCCCTGTTTTTGCCGGATTCTATCGGAGAAAATCGCCTCAGCATCGTAGACCAATCTGAAAGGTCGAGGCGTCCCCTTGGGCATGTATTGGGTCAGCAGGACATGCAGGTTATGTGGCCGGCTGACCCATACGACGTCGCTCCACCGGCAATAGTCGTTAATAAGCGCCGCACGATCACGAAGACCGTCAAACAGCTCAACCTCCCTTGGTATGTCGTAGTATTCATCGCGTAACAAAGGAAAGGTGAATGTCGAGCAAGTTACATTATGGCCAAGAGCGACGAGCTGGGACAGAATGTCATTACTTCTTGGATAACCAGCACCAAGAGTTCTATGCGGCACCCGGTCATCGATATAGAGTATTCGTAAGCCGCTAGAATTGAGAGCTATACGCGCGCCGCAAATGTGAGATGGGTCCGGAGCATAATGCCGCTGAAGTTGAGCGTTCCACTTGCGCGAGAATATTTTCTGATGTTCCGCCATCCGAGCCTGGGCAAATTCATTTCCTCCCGATGTTGCCGATTCATAATGTCGAATGACCGCAAGGGGTTCATAAATAACTTGAAAACCTCTTTGCCACAGGCTCATACAATAATCGGCATCTTCGTAGTACGCGGGCGCGAACTCGGAGCTGAATCCGCCAAGTTCAGCGAATAATCGGCGCGGCGTCACCAAAAAGACCCCAGAACAGTAGTCAACGAGCCGGCGAAAATCGTATTGCGGGGACTGCGGATCATCGCCTCGTCCGTAGCCCAAAGTGCTTCCATCGGACCACACGATGTTGCCGGCTTCCTGCAGCGCGCCATTGGCGAGAAGCACCTTTCCGCCCACCGCGCCCACACTGGCATTCACGAAATTGGCAAGCGCCGCGCTCATCGCGGTGGGGCCCAGTAAGGCATCATTGTTGAAGAAACAGAGGTACTCTCCCGCAGCGCAAGCAGCAGCCTGCATGCATGCCGGACCGAATCCGACGTTCGTTTCGTTGCGGATTATTTTTGCGTTCTGCAACCGGTCCAGCATCAACCCAGTCTCGTCAGTAGAAGCGTTGTCCACGACGATCAATTCATAGCTAACGTCTGCATTCGCAATGACCGACTCTAAACTGAGTAGCGACAGGTGTGCGCTGTTATGCAGGACTACGATGAAAGATACTGTCGGATTCTCGGCCACCGGACAGGCAAGGCGCTCGTCTCCCTGCAGAAGCTGACGCAGACGCGCACGTCCCTGCTTGTCCCATGCCTCCTGGGCGGGCCGGACGTCCTCGGGGAGTGCACGCCGAGTGCGGCCCACGATGTGACGCAACCCCCAGGACAACACCCGCTGCTTGGCTCCAACCGGCAATGGCAGACGGGTGCACACACCCAGCACAACCCGGTATCGATCCTCCACGTTCACCGGCCGGAATGCGCCGATGAGAGTGCGGGCCCGTTTCTTCTGCCGCTTGATGGTTTCCTTCAGATTTTGCAATGGCGATCTCAAGTATCCAAGCCTCGCGATTTGCTTCTCGCCGTCACTCCTCGTTCGGACTCTTCCACGTTCCGCTGGAAGGCATACCCGGCCTGGTGTGCGAGGAGGGTCGAAGCGGCGGCTGCGGAGGTCGTGGGCTTTCCAAAGCCTATCAACCCTTACTCGTTTCTGCAATTCGCCAGGATTTACTTAATGTGATCTAAGTTAGAACTTAATCTTGATTCTCAGGCAGCCGGTGTGACCTCTCGCCGGCTCTCTGGTATACCCTTCGATACAGCAAAGTTTTGGACTGCGGCTGGATCCCCGTCGAGCGGAGGAGCGTGTGCCTATTCCGCCACTGTTGCTGCTGGACCTGTTTGTGGTCGCAGTGATGTTCGCCATCGGTCTCCGGGTAAGCCGCGGCGACCTGGTCAGTACACTGCGCAATCGCAGGCTAGTGCTGCGCTCACTGTTGGCAAACTGCCTGATCGTGCCGGCTCTCGGGTTTTTGCTGGTGACGCTGTTTCCCATGGAGCCGGATTTGAAGCTCGGCTTCCTGTTGCTGGCGGCAATCCCCGGCACGCCGGTAGCGCTGCAATTTACCCGCACTGCCACCGGCCGTCTGGCTCTTGCGGCAGGCATGACGTTTCTGCTGACGCTGGTGAGCCTGGCAATTACGCCCCTGGTGCTGGAGGTGATGCCGCGGGCCGCCGCGCACCACCCCAGGCCGTTGCTCAGCTTGCTGGAGACGCTGGTGCTCTACCTCGCATTGCCGCTGTGGGCCGGTCTTATGCTGTCGCGTAGGGCGCCGGCGTTCACTTCCCGGCTGGTGACCCCTTTGAACGTGCTCGCCTCGGTAGCATTCCTGGCATTGATGTGGGAGACGCGGCACTTCCGGCGTCAAGCTATGAAATCAATGTCAGTCAACCCGTTGGTGGCCATCGTGCTGCTCATCGTGTTAGCCATGGTGGTGGGCTGGTATCTAGGAGGTCCGGACCGCGAATCGCGCCGCGTGCTGGCCACCAGCACGAGCATGCGCAGCGTGGTGATCTGTTTTTATGTAGCCCGCTATTGGTTTCCCGGTACTGGCGTTTACCTGGCGCCGTTGGTGTATCTCTCGCTTATGGTCCCGATCAATGCAGCGTTCACCGTGTACGAGAAATGGTGGCGACGGCGGTCACGTGCCGCGCGGGCATGACCTATCGTCCGGGTAAACTTCTTAATCGCTGATTGAATTTGCCGGAGTGTCGTCGGAAATCCCAAGTTTTCCCTCGAGTTCCGCTACCCGCTCCATGAGCCGATGGTCGTATCCCTTGAAGTTTCGCAGGCGAAATAGAAATTCCCCAAGCAGCAGCAGTCGCGAACAGACGACCACTACAAACAGCAAGGCCAGCGTGATGTCCAGATTCGCGTGGAAGCGGCTATACGCGCCGGGATCTCCCCGGTTTTCCACGCGGATCGAAACCACCTCTAGGAAAATCCCGCCGATGAAAAGGCTGGTCAGTAGCAACACGAAGACCAAGTAACGGGAAATATAGACCAGGGTTGTGAATGAGTTGTTTTGACACTCGCAAAGATTGAAGAGCTTGGAATTTACCGAAAGCAGTCTTGCCTTCAATATCCAAGTCGATAACTTCTGCGGAGGCAGGGACAGAAAATGCCGAAGTGTATCGGCATAGAACGCCACTAGGGCGCTGAGAATGACCAGGATAATCTCAAAGAACCTTGCGTGTTCGTGAAGCCAGAGGGCGAATGCATGCAGCATAGACTGGCGCAAATATAACATGAATGCAGGGTGCCCCGGGGGACGGCCAGTTTCCCCGCCGCAACAGCGCGGGGTTAAGGCTATTCAGAAGCCGGGTGCAGCCTAGCGCATTGGTGTTGCTGTGGTTGTCGAAGACATGGGTGCAAAAATAGCGGGCATCGGAAATCGGCGCGGATCAATGGGCCGCGACCGCCTCCAGCGCTAGTAAACTCTTGTACACCTCGATGACATCGTCCGGCAGTCCATCGGCCATGATGGAGCCCTTGTCCACGAGAATTGCGCGGTCGCAGTGCTGCGCGACATTTAGCATGTTATGAGTCACCATAAGGATGGTTTTACCGGCTTGCCGGAACTTCCTGATGCGTTCGAAGCACTTGTCCTGAAATCCCGTGTCACCGACGGCGAGAATTTCGTCGATCACCAGGATCTGCGGATCCACCTCGGTTGCCACCGAAAACGCCAGCCGCATGTACATCCCGGATGAGTACTGCTTCACCGGCGAGTCGATGAAATCTCCGATCTCGGCAAAGTCGATGATGCCCTGTTGGCGCTCCAGCATCTCGCGTTTGGAGTAACCCATCAGGAGACCGTTGAGCAGAATATTCTCTCGCCCGGTCAACTCATGGTGGAAGCCGGCGCCCAATTCAATCAACGGCGCCAACGAGCCTTGCACCTGCACCGTTCCCGAGGTCGGCCGGTATACCCCTGAAACGATCTTCAAAATGGTGCTCTTACCTGATCCATTGCGTCCGATCAGTCCCAGCATCTGGCCTTGCGGAACTTCAAAGGAGGCGTTTTTTACCGCCTCGAAGTCGTGGTAGCTGGATTGGTGACGGAAGAACTTCGAGAACAACTCGCGCACCGTGTCCGGGCGCTCTTGAATCACCCGAAATCGCTGGGTGACGTTCTCCAATCGGATTGCAAACGCACTAGAAGACATTGCTAACTCAGACATAGAAAACGAAATTGTCCTGGTACTTGCGGAAGATGGCAAACCCCAGGAACAAGCTTAAGAATGCGCAAACAAATGAGGCCACGATGGAAGGCGCCTTGGGCAACATGCCGTAGTACACCGCGAGGCGGAAGCCGTTGATAACGTAGATCATCGGGTTCAGCTTGAAAATCCATTGATACCGCGCCGGTATCAGGTCAAGAGGATAGATGATTGGAGTCAGGTAGAACCACGCCGAGAGCAGGATCTGCAGGATGTGCGAGACATCCCGGTAGTACACATTGGCGGCTGCGAAGAAGAATGTCATCCCCAGGGTGAAGATTGCCAAGGCCAGCAGTGGGACCGGCAGGTACACCCAGGTCCAATAGAACGGGTGCCGCAGGAGTGGTACCAGCAATGCCAGCGGAATAAGAGAAAGCAGCAGGTTGATGATGTTCGAGACCACCGCTGCCATGGGAAACACCAGCTTGGGAACCCTGATCTTCTTGATCAAGTCGCCGTTGGATACGATAGATTCCACGGCGTACGAGAGCGATTGCGAGAAGAACGTCCAGGGAAGCAACACGCTGAGCAGAAAAATCGCGTAATGCGGTATGGCGAAACGCATAACCGTGGAAAATACCAGGGTCAGCACGACCATAAGCAGGGCAGGGTTGAGCAGCGCCCACATGAAGCCCAAGACTGACCGCTTATAGCGGATCTTGAGTTCCTTGAGGGCCAGCGCCCAAATCAACTCCCGGTACCGGTAGGTGTCGCGAACGAGTTCGATCATAAAAGACGTTTCGCCCGTCGTGCCGCTAACTGGGAATGCCGCAACGGGCGGAAGTTCGATGTTAAATTATTTTGCCGGGCAGTGCTTCAGATCGTAGGGAAAAACGGGCGGGAACATAGATTTTAGTGCGAGGGCTCCACATTCAGATCGGCCATGCCGCGCAGCAGGTCCCGTTCATCATCCGTATAGCCATTGCGAAACTCGTCAGAGCTTAACAACCGATTGCGCGCCTGGGGCGGCATACCGCGCAACCTTCGGTAGGCTTGTGAAACCCTGCTCTTCTGGTCGTCAGGCAGATTGCGATAGCGCTGAAACAGGCTGCGCGCCGCAGTCTGCTGTTCCGGAGTCATGTGCTCGAAGGTTTCCATCCGATTGAGAATCGTGGCCTTCTTTTCCGGAGGCTGACTGTTGAAGTTCCGCAAACGATCGAGCAGATGGTTTTGTTTATCGGGCGGAAGACTGCGGAAACTCGGATCCTGTTGAAGTTGCCTCTCCTGCTGCGCCGGCGGCAATGCCATATACTTTCGAAGCCAGTCGCCGTGATGCGGACCAGGACCGTTCAGGTGGGGCTGATAGCCTCCGTTGGAGCCCTGTGCCGAAGCCGGCGGTGAACCGTTCATGGCTGGGGAACCTGGCGTCTGCTGCGCGGGCCTTGAGGGCGAAGCTTGACGCTGCCAGCCGGGAAAAAGCGCCAGCGCTGGGATTGCGCTGAAAACCAGCACCAGGCTCGCGAGAATGGACTTGGCGGCGCGCACGACTTCTACTTACTCCGTTGAGGATTGTCCGTCAAGAGCGTCAAAATCAGAAAACAGATCGGCGTTCTTGTCCAGGTACTGCAGGTCGCCAACCGCGGTTCCGGGGGTGTTCACCCGTACGATGCCGGGCTGGTCGTTGGTCGCCATGGTGTTGCGGTCGTGATTCACGCGGCCCATCTCCAACAGTCCGGCGCCAGCTGCAACCAACACCACAGCCGCCGCTGCTACCACCGGCCTCCGTAACCATGCCAGCCAGCCGCTAGGTTGCATCGCCGCTGCCTCGCGCGTCCGCGCCCGCAATCGGGAACTGAAATACGGGGAAGGCTCGGGGGCCTGCCACTCGTCCAGAACCGACATGGTTTGCTGGAACGAAGCCAACTCACGCGCGCAGGCCGCGCAACTCCGCAGGTGCTCATGCAATTGAGGCGAAGCCGTTTCCGGCCCGCTTAGCACTGCTTCCATGAAATCGGCGCGAAGGTCCTCGCACATCATAACCGCACCCTACTTCCTACTTATAAGAACTGTTTCAACGTCTCCCGGAGCGTTTCATACGCCCGGAACAGCAACGACTTGGTTGCCGACTCGCTTAACTTTAATACCGCCGCAATCTGCTTGTAATCCAGGTTCTGGTACTTATGCATGATCACGGCCGTGCGTTGGCGCTCGGGCAACGCCTCGACCTGGCGGCGAATGGCCGCCAGCCTTTCCCTGCGAAGGATGATTTGCTCAGCGTTCAAGCTGCCGTCCGCCAAGTCCACCGTCATGCCGGTATCGGCATCGGGTTCGTCGAGATTGACGATGTTCTCGGGGCGTTCGTGCTTGGTGTCGCGGGCGTGATTCACCGCCAGGTTGGTCGCAATGCGATAGAGCCAGGTGGTGAACTTAGCGCTCGCCGCATAGCTCTGCCGCGAGCGATAGACCCGTAGAAACACCTCTTGCGCGAGTTCCTCCGCTACCGCCTGATTGTGGGTCATGCGGTACATGAAGCTGATCATCTGGCGGCGGTATTTCTCCACCAGATAATCGAAAGCGACATCGTCGCCCGCGGCCACGCGTAGCATGACCTCGGCGTCGCTCAGCATCTCCAGTACGACAGGTTCGGTCAATTCGCCCCGTAGCCCGGCGGGTAGCTCCGCTGTCCCCTTAGCGGAGCCACCAACCAGCAAGAGTCGATCCAGTGCGATGCTGCCCACATCGGCTGTAACCCTTCTGCCTCCAGAAAGTTGCGCCGAACCAGCCCGGCTTCCGGCAGGCCCGCGAGGGGCAGCTGGGAGCTGCGGATCGGAGGAGTCAGGAAGCTCCGATCTGCGTTTGGGTTCGTCCATCGCCATGTGGCAACCTGCTGCATCACAGCACACTTAACAGTATTATGCATGAGTGTCCAAATTGAGGCACCCGGGTAATCATTTGGTAGGCGGCGACCGCAGGCGTTCAGGACTCGCGGAAGGCGGAAGAGAACCCTCGGAGAGGGGAAATGCATCGAAAAGGGCTCGGTTGGAAACAGACGGGTGTATACTCCCCGGTGCCGGAACACCAAAAAACGAACTGTCGGACGACATGAATGCATTTTCAATTTTCTAAGGAAGGGAAGAAATGTCGAACCATTTCACTGGACTCAGTCTCGGCCCTCCTCTCGGGGACCAAAGACTCGACCTATGCGACCTCTATGCATTCCAGGCGCCCACGGACCCGGCAAGGACCGTGCTCATCCTCAATGCAAATCCGACTGCCGACGCGCTCCATCCCGACGCCATCTACCGGCTCGCCATCGACAATGATGGCGATTATTTGAACGACATTGCGTTCAGCTATGTGTTCTCACCGCCGCAAAACGGTAAGCAGACCGTAAACGTTTTTGTCGCAAAAGGCACGGAGGCCCGCTCGGTGGAAGCGGTCGGGACAAAGATCATCGCCGACGCCGAGGTCTCCTTCGGCCCCAACCCCAACATCGTCAAGTCGGGCGCCTACACGTTCTTCGCCGGCAGTCGCAGCGACGCTTTCTTTTTCGACTACGACGGTATCAAGAATCTGTTCGATACCAGGGGCGGCAGAAACTTCACCGCGCCCCACCTGGGCGGCAAGTCTCCATGGAGCGGCATAGATTCGAATACGGAAGCCAATGTGTTCTCGACGGTTATAGAGCTGCCAACCAGTGAGCTCAGCCCCAAGCCCGAGATCCGCATCTGGGGGCGATGCAGTCTGCGCCGCGACGGCAAGCTGCTTCATGTAGATCGCGCCGGCCACCCTTCAGTCAGCAGCTTCTTCAACACCGACGAGACCAAAGAGGAGTACAACGCCAGCGAGCCGGTTAACGATCGCAAGCGCTGGCTCGATCAGTTCGTCCACTTGATGGGGCATACCGGCAATTACACCCGTGAGGAAGCAATCGCCGCGATCGACGCCGACGGCCTCCTGCCCGACATGCTGAGCTTCAATCCTTCGAAGCCCGCGAAGTATCCCAACGGCCGGGTTTTTACCGACGACGTCATCGATCATCGCCTCGCCTTCCTCTCCAAGGGTGAAATCCCACCCGACGGCCTTAAGCCGCACACCGACCTTCTCAAGGAGTTCCCGTACATCGGCACGCCGCATCCGAAAAAAAGCTAACGGCACGCGCGCGACAGATTTGTTTTTCGAATCTGGGAAAATCGTCGGCTAAAGCATGCGGCGGCGTTCGCCGAAACATTCGGAGGCATTCTTCTTGTTGGAATTAGCGAGAGAAACGGAAAGCCGTTGATGCAAAAGCGCACGTCGTTTATCGGTCGGTTCACGCTGCTGCTTGTCATTCTCCTGAATGCGGCGTTGCAATGCGGGGCGGCAGCACGTGGTTTCGGCACCCTCTCGGAAAATCGGAGAGCTCGATCCGAAGGGCCCAATAGATCAGGCACCTACAGTTCGAGGCTTCCGCTCTGGGCTGGTTGGGATCTCGAATCCGACCCGGCGGCAGCAGCCCAGCTACTCGCGCAGAACCAGCAGCCTCCGGCCCCTGCGCCGGACCAGGCACAACCCTCCGGCGAAGAGAAGCTGGATCTCGATGACCAGGTCATACGCGACGTGTTCGGGCCCTTGCAACGGGGAATGGAGGGCCACAATCTCTATCAGGTACTGGCCATCTTCGACCAGCAGGGGACGCCCGACTACGCCCAAGTTCGCGACCAGTTGCGAGCGTTTTTCGATCAGTACGACGCAATCCGCTTCCGTTACCAGTTGCTGCAGGTTACATCCGATAAGAACCACGGATCGGCTGTTGCCGAGATTGAGATGGACGCGACGCCTGCGGACCCGTCGCTGGTGACGCTGCGACGCGACATCCAAATGCGCTTCCACATGGACCTTGGCCGCAAGGGCTGGAGACTGGTGGGATTTTCCCCCGCCGATTTCTTTGCCCAATGACGCCAGAGCAGTGCCTTCCGTCTGACCGCCAGGATCTGCGATGAAACGCGATTATCCCGAACAACCCATCGTCGGAGTTGGCGCAGTGATCGTTGATCGGGATCGCGTGCTCCTGGTGCGCCGCGCGACCGAGCCGCTGAAGGGAGAGTGGTCCGTTCCCGGCGGCATGTTGGAACTCGGCGAAAAACTTCGCGATGGCGTCCGCCGCGAGGTATTGGAAGAGACCGGGCTCCATGTTGAACCGGGCGACGTCTTGGACGTCTTCGACAGCATCTTCCGGGATGAGCAGGGACGTACCCAGTATCACTACGTCCTAATCGACTATCTCTGCCGCGCTATCTCCGGAGAAGCCAAAGCGGGAAGCGACGTCAGCGAGGTCAGATGGGTGCAAGAAGACGAGCTGGCGGCGATGGGGTTGCGCGATTCCATCGAACAGGTCGTGCGCAAGGGTTTCCTGAGAGCCTCACAAAATACCAGTTGACGCAATATGGGTCTTGCGGAGACCATTCCTCTTCCAGGAGGATTTGATGTCGCGCACTTTTGTTGGCTGTATTGTAATTTCGCTCTTTTTTTTCACGGTGATTTCGGCTCAGGCGCAATATACGACGAACCCCTTGGAGCAAACTCCGGCTAGTCCGCCCGCGAGCCGAGTTCCTCCGCCGAAGCCACCTGACATGGTCTGCTTCGGGGAGGGGCCCAAGTGGAGCATTCAGTTTGTCTCGTGGGGCGCGAGATACCTCGGCATCAATCAGCCGGACCAGGACTTCCTGGGCGGATTCTTCTGGGTGCCGGACCAAAAGGTCTGGGCGTGGCAAAGGAAAAACGGCCTCGCGCCGATGGGCGGCGGATATGCGCTGTCGGCTACCATCCGGAAAGCCTCATGCACCGATCCTATGCGCAAGGAAACGTTCCCCTACTCAGCGCAGGTCAATTTGCCGCAGGGTGACATGGTAAGCGGCTGCTGCCGCAAATTGAAGGCCGGGGAGGCCCCGGTGGGGCCGCACGGTCTGCCGTCCAACAACACCCCGCCGCATTGAAGCGCTGCGGCCTCCTCGAACCTCGAGTAAGTTGTACCTTGGGTAGCCGGGAGTAGGTCCGAGTCCCTTCAGGCACGGTACAGCAGTCTTCTTCGGAAAGAGAGCCGCAGGCAATGATCAACGGGACCAGCTATTTTGCAGCCGAAAAGTACCTTCGCAGGCGTTTTCTCTTCCTCACCTTTGGCGGGTTGATCATCCTCTTTCCGCTGGTTCTTGCATATGCCCATGGGCTCATCTCTTCTCCACGAGCACTTGGGTGGGTGCTATTAGGCTATGTTGCATGCGTTACGTTTGTGGTCCTCGTCATCTTGCGGAACGCGAGGGCGAGGTTCAGGGCTTCCGCTGGCACGCTTGCCGAGCCTCTGGACGATGCAATGCGCAGGAAGTACCGTCGGAGAGTCCGCTTTTTGCAGTTTGGTGTCGCCCTTCTTGCGCTGGCCCTGGTGTACGGTCTCTGGGACACTCGTGATGGTCCATGGCCACCGAGGCTCGCGGGGGCTGTCATGAATCTGGTTATGCAGGCCGCGATCATCCACTCCATCAGGAGATTGCGGAAAGAGTTGAAGCAGGGAACGGAGGGTCAGCGTTGATAGGGGCTGGTCGGTGTTATCTGAGTGTAGCCTGCGACTCCAATCCAAGCAGAAAAGACCCGCAGCGCACGGCGCCAGCGGGTCTTTCCGGTTAGCTGTTGGGATTGGCCTGAGGCTGTCCACTCTATGTGGCCCCAGCGGCAGACTTCACAGCTATGCGAGTCTTGCGAGGATTTAGAGCAGAAGCCCTAAGCCTCAGCCACCTCACTTGGGATACTACATGGACTATCAATCTTCATATATTTGGATCACCCTCCTTTCCAGTGTAGAAGCAAAGTAACACTGATGAAGGCGTCCGTCAAACACAGACTTGCGGGGAGTGATCGGGTTGCAAATCCCCGATCCACTTCACAAACTCGTTGCTCGGCCCCAGCACGATTTGTTTGGCCGCGACCGGTCCGTTGGCGAGTTCGAAGCCCATGATGATGATCTCTTCGCCCTTCTTGATCAGGTGAGCGGCCGCTCCGTTCATGCAGATAACGCCTGAGCCGCGCGGCCCCGGAATGGCGTAGGTTTCCAATCTCGCGCCGCTGGTATTGCTGACCACCATCACTTTTTCGCCGGGCAGTAGATCTACCATCTCCATCAGTTCTTCATCGATCGTGATACTTCCTACGTATCGCAGATCGGCATCGGTAACTGTGGCTTGGTGAATTTTCGAACGTAGCATCCACCTCATGTTGGTTCCTCTCCGTGTCCCGCGCCGCGAACGCGGCTGCAGGCACTTGCTAATATCCTAGCAGTTTTGAGGATGGCGGGATAATTCGGGCGGTAGAGAGGTCCCCTCCACCTGGATCATTCAGCTGCTCGGTAGCTGAAGACAACAAGCGTTGCCACTTCGTCATCCCTATTCCGCTCGTAGGGCCTGCGCCGGGTCCACTTTGACCGCCGTGCGCGCTGGCCAGTAACAAGCGACCGCAGCCACCAAAGCCAATCCGGCGCAAACGCTTACGTTGAGCGGGTGATTCGTAAGGGATCCAGATGTCCGGCTTGCGTTGCTCCGAACCTTCACGTGTCGCCGGCAGATGAAAGTTAGCCGGAAGCACGCCTACCACAACGTAGGACACGTCATTCAGCGTCAGAGTTTGTCCGACGACACCGGGGCTGCCTCCGAAGTGGCTCTTCCAATACCCGTTGCTCAGCATGGCCGCGTGGCTATGGGACGGATCGGCTTCCACGTAGTCGAAGCTGTTGCCTGCTTCGGGAGAGACGCCCAACACGCCAAAAAAATTAGGGGAGACACGCGCGCCAGCGATGCGTTCCGGCTCTCCCGTGCCGGTGCGGTTCAGGCTGACATCCTCGAACCCGGCCATGCCGTCAAACGCATGGGCCTGCTGCAGCCATTCCACGAAATTCGTATAAGCAGTAGGCACACGGTCGCCAACCATCGCGCCCAGCGTCGGGTTCTTCTCCCAGACCATGACCAGACGATCGGGATCGCGGAACGGGAGCTTGCGGAGAAGAACGGCATCGACGACGCTGAACACGGCAGTGTTGGCGCCGATGCCCAAGGCCAGCACCAGGATGACGACCAGGTAGAAAATTGGCGACTTTCGGATAAGCCGCAAGCCAAAAACCACATGTTGCAGAAAGCTGTTCATAAGCAAGCGTTACTATCGTTGACCATTATCCACGGAACCGTGAACGAATGACCGAGGAAATGCTTCCGATGCGTTCTAAACTGACCTAATGCAAGCAGATCTCGATCAGCTTCACGTGGTCTTAGTTGCCCCGCGAAACCCGCTCAATATCGGCGCGGCGGCCCGCGCCATGAGCAACTTCGGTTTTCTCCACCTGCGGGTGGTGAATCCCTACGCGGTCGCTTTTCGCGAGGCACGCTCCGCCGTCGGCGCCTCGGAGTTGCTGGCCAACGCCGAGGAGTACAAGAGCCTGGCCGAAGCCGTGGCCGATTGCACGCTGGTGGTGGGCACGACCGCAGTCCGGCATCGCGACTTGCAACATCCACTCAAACGGCTGGAATACGGGGCACGCGTGATCCGCAAGCACTTCGGCTCCGGCCGGGTGGCGCTTGTGTTCGGCACGGAAAAGTTTGGCCTGGCGACAAAGGACCTCAGCCACTGCAACTGGCTCATGCGCATTCCTACGCGGGAAGAACACATCTCCATGAACTTGGGACAGGCAGTGGCGGTTTGCCTGTACGAACTAAGTCGCGACTCCAAAGCAGCACAGCAAACGGAGAGACTGGAGCGCGTTAGCGCGGGCGAAGTCGAGCGAATAAGTGAAGTATTGCTGGAGGCCCTGCGCGCCAGCGGGTATGTGAATCCGCACGCCGAAGCCTTGACTGAAGATAAGGTACGCCGCTTGGTGCGCCGCCTCAGCCTGCAAGCCGGGGACGCCGAACTCTGGCTGGGCATGCTGCGACAAATGCTGTGGAAGATTCGCTCCGGCGAGAAATAGCCCTAGTCGGTCGTCGCGGGCGTTCAGAGCGGTTTCAGAGTTGGCGTAGTCCGGGCGAGTACGGGTAGAGCGGCGCTTCAGCGCCGCGTTCGCTGCGCACCAACGAACCGCTTGAGCCGCTGCGGTCATTGGAAATGACCGCAGCGGCTCAAGCCTTTTAGTGTGGGACGATCTTGGACGCCAGCCTGAAGGCTGGCTCTACCCGGTCTATGCCAACTCTGAAACTGGTTTAGGGGGAGAGTTCATAGTGATGCAGATTTTTCATATCAAGCAAAAAGGGCGCACCTGCGCGGTACGCCCTTTTGCGATATTGCACGGCGGCTAACGGCCGAAATACTTGGCGTTCCGCTCGGTGTACTCTTTCCACTTCTCGGGCAGATCGTCGAGCGCGAAAATCGCCGAAACCGGGCAGACAGGCACGCAGGCGCCGCAATCAATGCACTCGACCGGATCGATGTAAAGCATCTCTTCGGTCGCGAACTTGTCGCTGTCCTTCTTGGGGTGGATGCAATCCACCGGACAGGCATCGACGCAGGCCGTGTCTTTGGTGTTGATGCAAGGTTCCGCGATTACATAAGCCATAAAACAGTGTCTCCTCTAGTCTCTCGAATGGAGCAAATCAGGCCGGAGTAATAACTACGATAGTATCAAAAACTCCGGTTGTGTGGCATCTAGCGGTCCGTTCGGTAGTGGTCAGTTTGATTTCCACCGGGGTCGGCGAAATGGCCCGGTGCCATAATGCTCTTTGTAAATCCAGTAGAGGCAGATCGTGAGAAGAATTCCAATCATCGAGCAAGCTCCCATATGTGCATGGTGGTAAGAGCTTTTGAGTACGCCTCTGCTCTAAAAAGATATTTGAAAGGATTTACTATGCAGCACTCGCCAAACAGATAGATAAATCCTGCGACAGCAACCGACGAAACCAAAGCGGCCAAAAAGATCACGGATTGTAGCGCGAATTTCATCAATCCCCAATCACGCCGCGTGAACCGGTTCGCGCGCGCTCGCCGGTTCGTACTCGACGATGTGGCCGGCGATGGCGCTGGCCGCCACGGTCAGCGGGCTCGCCAAATACATTTGCCCCGGGCCGCTGCGCCCTGGGAAGTTGCGGTTCTGCGCGCTGATTACCACCTGGTCGGAACGCGTGGAAACACCCGGTCCGGCGTTGATACAAGCGCCGCAACTAGGCTCAATCACCTGTGCGCCTGCCTTGCTGAAGATGTCGAGATAGCCCTTGCGCACGCAGTATTCGCGCGTCTCCTGCGATCCGAACTGGAGATAGAATTTGCAGTTCTCCGCAACCCGCTTGCCTTGCTTCAAGGCATCGCTGAGCACGCGCGCGTACATGTCCATGTCTTCGTTCTTGCCCGCGGTGCAGGTGCCGCCGTAGGCGATCTCCACCGGCACCGGCGTGTTCAATTCGCGCACGAACTTGCCGTTGCCGGGATCGCCGGGCGTCGCCACCATGGGATAGATTTCCGCGGCGTCGAGTTCGATCACGTGCGCGTAGTGCGCGTCGGCATCGCTATACAAGCCTTCGATCAGCGTTCCGGCCTCGTTCTGGCTCATGCCGCGCCGCTCCATCAGGAAGTCAACCACCTTCCGATCGGGGGCCACGATGCCGGTAAATCCGCCGATCTCCGCCGCCATGTTGGTCATGGTGGCGCGTTCATCCACGCCCAAGGCCTCGATGGCTTCGCCGGAATACTCGATGACTTTGGCCAGCGCTTTACCGCTGCGGATGTATTCCAGCGATAGCAGCTTCAGGATGAAGTCTTTCGCAGTGACGTTCTCGCGCTTTTGGCCGCGAATGAGGACCTTCAGCGACTCGGGCACTTTCACGCGAACGTCTTTGGTGAACCAGGAATTGAAGACATCGGTGGTGCCGATGCCGAAGGCCACGCACCCCATCGCGCCAACGTGCGGCGTGTGGGAATCGGAGCCGACGTTGAGCTGGCCGGGTAGCGCGTAGCTCTCGGTCACGATGGAATGGCAGATTCCTTCCGAGCCTTTGCGGTCACGCAACTCGCCGTGCAACTTGATGCCGCGCGACTTGGCGAAGTCTTCCTGCTTCCACTTCAACTGGGTCGCAAGGTCCAGCAGGCCCATCTTGCGCTTTTCTTCCGAAAGCACTTCATCGAGGAAGGTGAGGTGATCGCGGAAGAACAAGACGGTGCTGGGGTCGGTGACGGGCGCATCCTTGCCCAGAAAATGCTCGAAGAAAATCGCCGCCATGGGCGTGACGTATTCATGGCTGAAGCGCAGATCGGTGCGGGCGAATCCGGTGTCGCCGGGCTTTACCGCCTCGACACCCACCTGATTGGCGCCGTGCACCATGTGACGCGCGAAGATTTTCTCCGCGATGGTCATGGGTCGCGGCTTGGTATGGATCGGCGGCAGAAACACCTTGCCCTGCAAGCGCGCAACGTTGAACGGGAAGAGGCCGCCGTATTCGATCACCTGGCGGGTGATCTCGTCTTCGCCCTGGGTGAACTCCGTCAGCGGAATTTCTTCGCCACCGCGGACCTTGTCAATCAGGCTGAAGTCGGTCGCCGTCAGCACGCCAAGGTTTTGGCAGTTTTGCTTGTAAATGCGCTCGATGTTTTCCGCGATCACCAGCTTGATGCCCGCCGACATCTCGGCATACGGCGACTGTTCGCGGCTCGAGCCTTTACCCCGGCGCTTACCGCTCACGGCGCACACGAACCCGCCGCGCTTCACGTCGCCGCGCTTGATGGGCAGATCGTTGCCGCACTTCAGGCCGGTGTAGGGAAATTCCCCCAGCGTCTCATCGAAGAAAAAGCAGATGTGCGCCGGCGTGATTTCATCGGTGGAGATGTCGTCGCGCAGCTTGGGATTGCGCTCAGGATGCTGAGTGTCCCAGGGCAGGTCCTCGCCGGCAAGCTGGCGCAGGATGAGTTGGGGGTCTTCGGTGAGGAACAGAATGCGCCCCACGAGTCGGACCATGTCGGGGCGCTTGGTAACGGTGCGGTTCAACAGCGAGTTGTTCACTGAGCAATTTTACCGCAGAAATGGGGAGTAAACAGGAAACAACCGCCTGTGAGGAGGCCACCGGATATCTAACCGATGATTTGGAATCCGCCCCCGCACAAGGCGGGGAAATGGCCGCACAACCGCTTCAACTCCGTCTCACAAAGGGTCCTTTGTGCGACACATGCAGCCACCCCCGATCAACTTGACCGAGCCTTAATCACAAGCCATGCGGGTTCAGGTCGTTAAGACTGAAATAAGCACGTTACCCTCGACCCCAAAGAATATCTTCCACTTCGTATGTCAAAGTAGGTACGAGGCCAATAGCGGAAGCGTTATTGTTACAAATAAAGCCACCGGTGGGTACGTCGAAGGTGACCGTGACAGTTTGGTTCGCATAAACAGTAAAAATAGTAGCCGCCTGGTCGGTAAATGGAAGAGCACTGCCTGCAGGAGCAACGGCAAAAGCAGCGGTAATTACAGAAGAGGAATTTGTAATGGTCAGGGTCACAGCAACGTTTACCGGCAAAAAATTCTGAAAAATCGGATAACACGCAACGATAGGGTTAGCCATAGGCCTCCTTTGTGATGTCGCCGATTGTATATCAGCCGGGAGTTCTCAAAAAGGGTAAGTTTCGCGACAAAGCGCGGAAGCGCCCGGCTTCTTACTTTTTGAAGATGACTTCAACACTGTTGGAGCTAAGCGCGTATGCTGTGACAACTTCCCAACCTTGAGCAGAGTATTTGTCCAACATGTTTTGAACACCGGATCCGTGATAGGTTTGATCCACCATGTACGTGTGCCCTGTAGCAGCGTGAACGGGTCGCGGAATTAGAACCGGGCGGAGGGCGATGACTGCAAGCAGTAACGCGATGACCGTGAGAACGGCTTTGGTGTAGAGGTCAGGTTTCATGGACCACAAGATACCACAGGGCGGGCTAAGAAAGGCTTCTGGCAAGACTTTACCGTGTCGCACAATGGGTAAGTTTTGAGACGAAACACGGGGCCACTGAAATCAAGGGCCTGCGCGTTTCACAATTCAGTCTCAGATCCCGATCCGTTGAACGCCGTTGTCACAGAGAGGGTTTTCCCGTACCCTGAAGGCCATGGAAGTACACTTCACGCCTGAGCAGGAGGCGCAGCTTGCCCAAAAGGCCACTCAAGCCGGGACCGTCCCCGAGCGGTTGGTGACGAATGTTGTTGCCCGGTATCTCGATGAAGAAGCCCGCTTCCTGGCCGCCGTGGAAAAAGGAATAGCGGCAGCCGAGCGCGGCGAGTTTATCGAAGAAGAAGAAATGGACGCTCGCCTTGAAGCCATGTTCAAGCCCTGATGCGCATCCGTTGGACTGTCCCCGCTGCCGACGACTTACAGCACATCAAGAACTATCTGCAACAGAACTACCCGCGTTTCGCAGAGCCGACCGTTCGGACAATCTACCAGCGTATCCGTTCCCTGAAAACCTCACCTAACCGGGGCAGACCCGGCCACCGCAGCGGCACAAGAGAACTTGCGATTACGCCGCTCCCCTACGTTGTGGTCTACGCGGTGAAAGCTGAAGCCGTCGAAATCCTGCACATCTATCACGGAGCGCAGGACTGGCGCTGATCTTTGCGTTTCACGGTGGATAGGACCTGAAACAAAGGCTCGTAAACAGCGGGCTTGCGCATTTCACAATTCAGTCTCAAATCCCGGATGGCATTGAACGCCGTTGTCACACAGAGGATTTTCCCGTACCCTGAAGGTCATGGAAGTACATTTCACACCTGAGCAGGAAGCGCAGCTTGCGCAAAAGGCCACTCAAGCCGGGACCGTCCCCGAGCGATTAGTGAAGGATGCCGTCTTGCGTTTGCTTGAGGAAGAGGCTGGCTTCCATGCCTTCCTTCAGGCCACCCGTCCCAATCCTGAGCTGCCCGTCTGGCATCTCGGCGGTGTAGGTGCTCTGCACCGGCGGGACATCTACGACGATGTCCGTTGAGCCGGGAATCATTGATGAGAATGTTCTGGTCTATGCAATGGACGCCGACGCGCCACAACATGGAGCGTCACGCGCCTTGCTTGAAGCTGCACGTGACACGTCCGTAACTCTTTATGTGACCTCGCAAATACTCTGCGAGTTTATTCCATTGTTACCAATGCGCGACGCGTTCCAAAGCCGCGTTCTCCCGCTGACGCACTGACCGCGCTTTCCGGGCTGCTTGCTTTTCTTCAGGTGCTGCCCGTCCCGGTCCACGCGGTCGAAGAGTTGCTTGGCTTGCTGCGTCGTCGCCCTGTGACCGGCGGAGACATATTCGATTTGCAGATTGTCGCCACCATGAAAGTCAATGGCATCCAGCGAATTTATACTTTCAACACTGACGACTTTTGGGCTTTTTCCGAACTCCAGGTTTTGACGCCGTAATCCCTGCTGCATTCCCAAAGTGCCGCGTTTCATAAGGGGTCCATCCTGCATTTGCCGCAGGCGAGGGTTTTCCCGTACCCTGAAGGCCATGGAAGTACACTTCACCCCCGAGACGGAAAAGAAACTCAAAGACCTGTCCACGCAGAGGGGACGCGGGACTGACGACCTGGTTGAGGACGCAATGGCGGGGTACTTTGACGAAGTGCTCCAAGCGCGGGAGATGCTCAACCGCCGCTATGACGACCTGAAAAGCGGCAGGGTGAAGCCCATCAATGGTGAGGAAGCCTTTGCACGCCTGAAAGGCGTGCTCCACCCATCGCCTATACACCAGATATGAAACTGCTATAGCGCTGAGCTGGTCTGAGTCTGGTGGCGCCTCCGCTACTGCCGAATCCTCGGGTTAAACGCCGAATACAGCAGATCGGTGATGAAGTTCACCAGCACATAGGTCAGCCCGATCATCAGAATGCAGCCTTGCACCAGGTAATAGTCGCGGTTGGAGATGGCCTGTATGGTGAGCCGCCCAATGCCAGGCCACGAGAAGATCGTCTCCGTGACAATGGCTCCGGCAAGCAGCGTCCCAAATTGCAAGCCGACGACGGTGAGAATCGGGACCATGGCATTGCGCAGTGCGTGCCGATAAACCACGGTGCGTTCGGACAAACCCTTAGCGCGCGCGGTGCGGATGTAATCCTGTCCCAACTCTTCCAGCATGGAGGTGCGTATCATCCGCGTAAGAATGGCCGCCAGTGCTCCTCCCATCGTGATCGCGGGAAGCACCAAGTGAGCCAGCGAGCCCGAGCCCGACACCGGCAGCCAGCCCAATTCAATGGCGAAAAACAGAATGAGGATCGGCCCGAGGGCGAAGTTCGGGAATGACAATCCCAGCAGGGAGACGAAGCTGAGCGCGCGGTCGTCCCAACGATTGCGACGCAACGCCGAACGTACACCGGCGGGAATCGCCAGGGCGAGCGCGACCAGCAATGCCGCGAGGGTAAGTTCCATAGTGGCGGGATAGGCCTGTGCGATCACGTGGCCGACATTCTGATTGAGGCGCAGCGAGCGTCCCATGTCGCCGTGCACCAGGCCGCGCCAATAGTTCACGTACTGTTGCCCCAGCGGAACATCCAGCCCGTAGGCATGACGCGCCGCGGCGATGTCAGTGGCTATCGCTCCTTCGCCCAGCATCTGCTGGATGGGATCGCCCGGCACCAGGTGAATCAGCAGGAAGACCACCGACACTACCAGCCAGATCACGGGCAGCATGTACAGCGATCGCGTGAGCAGGTAGCGCATTAGTGGGCCAAGGGCGTTGCCGGGGACGATTGTACCTGGGACTGCGGTTGCGTCCCTTCGATGTTCACGCTGACCACGCGCAGTCCGTCCATGGCCGCAACGGTGTAGCGGCGGCCCTGGTATTCAAAGCTGTCGCCCACCTCGGGAATCTTCTGCAGTTGCGCCAGCATGAAGCCGGCAAGCGTTTCGAAGCCTTCGTCGCGCGGCAACGCAATTTGATACTGCGATTCCAGATCGCGAATGTTGACCGAGCCATCGAGGGCCATCGAGGCAGCGCCCGGCGCAAGCCGGGGCTCGGTGATATCGAACTCATCCTCGATTTCGCCCACCAGTTGTTCCAGCACATCTTCCACCGTCACCAGGCCCGCAGTCGAGCCGAACTCGTCCACTACCACTGCCAGGTGCCGCTTGCGAATCTTGAACTCGATCAGCAGATCGGCAAGCGGCTTGGTTTCGGGCACCACCAGCACCTCGCGCATGATGTGGCGCACTTGCAGGCCACTGGGCCGGGTGACTGGTCTGCCGGACGCGGTGCGATTCACCCGGTAGCGCAACCAGCGCATCAGGTCCTTGGCATACAACACCCCGATGATGTGCTCGGGGCCGCGCTGCGCATCGTAAACCGGCACGCGTGAGTGTTGCTCGTCCACCACGCGCTGCAACGCCTCTTCCAGCGAAATGTCACCGGGCAAGGAAAAAATGTCGCGGCGCGGCACCATGATTTCGCGCACCGAAATGTTCTCCAGCTCCAGCGCGCGATGGATCAGCTCCTCCTGCGTGGGCGCCAGCATTCCCAGCCGGCGGCTGGCGGAAACCATCAGCTTCAACTCCTCGGACGAGTGCACGCCGCCTTCGCGCACCTGTCGCATGCCGAAGGCTTTCAAGGCGATCCGGGTGGACGCGGTCATGAAAGCGAGAAACGGCGCGGCAACGGTCATGAAGAAATCCATCGGTCCGGCAACCGCCAGCGCCACCCGCTCCGTACGCTGCAAGGCAATCGTCTTGGGAACCACCTCACCGAGGATGACAACCAGATAGGTGATCAACGCGAAGGCAACCACGACGGAGACACCGTGCGCGTAGAGCCGGGAGTGGGGCAACGGAAGGAACAGCGGTTCCAAAATGCGGGCCATCGAGGCCTCGCCGATCCAGCCCAAGGCCAGACTGGCCACCGTGACGCCGAACTGCACGGTGTTGAGGACATGGTCGAGCTTCTGATGAAGCTTCTGGACAGTGCGCGCGCCTAGCCGGTGCGCCGATATCATTTGTTGCAGTCGCGTCTCGCGCACGTTCACCAGAGCGAATTCGGCGGCCACGAAGAAGGCGTTTGCCGCGACCAGCAACACCACCACCACGATGCGGAGCACAACGAAAGTAACCATGAAGCTGAAATCTTACCATCGGCGGGAAGGCGGGAGCGGCTCGCAAGCGCCGGAAGAAAAGCTGGCGCTAGCGCTCACAACGGGCAATCTTGCTTGCGGAGAAGAGCTACCGACGCGCTTTCTTCGATACCTTCTTGGTGGCTTTTTTTGCCGTTTTCTTGGGAGCCTTCTTGGTCGCCGATCTTGTAGTGCCCTTTGCGCCGCGCTTTGCCCCACCCTTGGCGGGGCGTATGGGATGCAATAGCCACGGATCTGGTGCCGCTTCGTCGGCGGGCTGTTTCTCCGGCTGCCCCGAGTTCTTTCCGGTAGCCTCTTGCTTCAGCCTGCGAATGTCTTCTGCCTGCTCTTCGGCCATCATGCCGAAATAATCCTTGATGGTAGGCAGGTTGGGAGTGTCGGCGATCTGCACAAGCTTTCGTGGTGGCATGCTCAGATAAGATACCGCGATTGCCATTGGGATGTCACTGCTGCGCGCGGGTTGGACCGGCAGCAGAGTCGACGACCCAAGCTAGATATCGATTGGCGTATTGTTTACCAATAGCCGGTAAACACGCCTTAGACTCTGAGGGTTCCGGTGCCCTGCGGAGCCAGCGATGGATTGGGAACGCCAAGACTTCGGCAGGGGATAAATCGGGAGATTCCTGCATTCGATGGGAAGACGCTTCGCTTCCAAAGTCAGCCCGGACGGTCTCCGGTTTTCTTCGACTGCCGACGTGGCGCGGAGATACCGCGTGCGCACCTTGCTGGTGTTCGTCGTCCTGCAATGCGTATTGTATGGCATCAATCTAAAGCTGCTGCCGATGTGGGGCGACGAGACCTTCACGGTAGAGACGGCCGCCGAGACTCCGGCGCGAATCATCCAGATTGTTCGCGAGGACATTCATCCACCGCTCTATTTCCTGCTGGCGCATTGGTGGAACCGTATTCCGATCGGCCCCGATCCGCTGGTGCGGCTGCGCGCACTCTCTGCGCTTCTTGCCCTATTGACGACGGTCTTCCTCGACCGGCGCTGGCTACGCGATGCTCCTCAAGACCTGCGCAACTGGTTTCTCTTGTTCTGGACCTTCTCGCCTTGTCTGCTGCTTTATAGCCGTATGGCCCGCTCTTACAGTATGCAGGTATTTTTCGCCGCGGTGGCGATCTGGTACCTGCTGCGGTTGGCAGAAGATGCCGCCGGATGGAAGAACCTGGCGGCATTCGTGGCTGCTCTCGGGGCGCTGCTTTATACACATTATCTGCCGGGTATCGCCGTCTGGGCGGGAGCGAATCTGTTGCTGGTGGTGCGGCTGCGACGTGGGCGTCCGATCTGGAAAAGCTGGCTGTTGCCCAATACGCTGGTGGCTGTTCTCTACCTTCCCTGGCTGGTAACCCTCAGCGGGGCGCTCGGCCAGTGGCGGCGCAGCGCAGTTTACTCCCTGACTGGCAACCTATCGGCCGAGCAGGTATTGAAGCTCGGCTACTGGTTCTACTCCTTCACCTTCGGCGAATCGACCCCTATCTGGCTGCTGCCGGTCACGGCGTTGCTGGCTCTGCCGTGCCTGTGGCTGTTTGTCTCCGGGGCCCGATTGCGGCGCGACTGGCTCTGGCCGGCACTCTTCACCGCAACCGTCGCCTATCTCGGCGCAACCCGCTGGGTATCGTATCCCGCCATGGCCGCCCGACTGCTGTTCCTGCTGCCCTTATTTCTTGTCGCCCTGGCAGCCGGAGTTACGACCAAGCACCGCGTCGGCACAGCCCTGGGCGTGATTCTCTTCACCGTGAATCTGGCGGGCCTGTGGACTTATTACCAGGCGAGAGACCTCCTCAATACTGGATACTTGGTGCCCGATCAGCGTATCGCTGCGGAAATCGTGCTGCATTCGAGCAGCGAGGATACCGTAGTCTGGATCGATGAACTGAGTTTCGACGGCACTCCACTCGAGTATTATCTGCCCAAGGGCTTTCGCATACGTTGGCTGACGTCGCCCGAATCGGTGGAAGCGGCACAGGCCGAGCTCAATGCAGGCGCCATCCGGCATGTCTGGTTTGTGCGCAGCTCCCATGACATCTCGCCAGGGCACATGTTCGAGAAACTCCAATCTCAGATGACAGAGACGTGGCGCGAGCACACACTGCACCCGTACGTTCCGTTCTCCCCGACCCACCTTGCGATCCTGCGAGCCCTGGCGCTTCTGCGTCACCAGGACGGAAGCCAACCTCGGCAGTATATGTGCGAGGTGTGGGAGTTCCAGGGTCCTTCGATAAGTGGCGCCTGGCACGAGAGATAGCGAGTCCCATCGCGTTCCTCTTGTCCGTCGGGGGTCGCAACAAAACCGTGCGTTCCAGGTGCGGTCATAAGCAGAAGTGATGCGCTCCATAAATAGTTTGAATTTCTCATCCGCAGCGAAACCGCGTATCAACTTCTTACACGAGCAAAATTGAAGAGAACCACCGCCCACGCGCCGGCGTACTCTCTTCATTTCCAAGCTCTTCCGGCGCCTGAACTGTGGATTGTTGCGCGGTCAACCCCGATCCAGGCGTAATCGATGTCAGTTCCGCAACAGGAGTCCTTAATGCGGTTGCTTCAGAAGTTGCTCCCGTTCGTTGTGTTGATTTTGTTGGCAGGCACTCTGGTGGCACAATCGGCGCCGATTGCGACCCCAGGGCCAAACGACGGAGCTGCGCAAGCGGACCGCATCGCGCAATTGCAGCAGCAGATCGCCGATGCCAAAGGTTCCGCCGACAACGCCTGGATGCTGGTGAGCTCCGCCCTGGTCCTGATGATGACCGGCCCTGGCCTGGCGCTCTTCTATGGCGGCCTGGTGCGCAAGAAAAATGTGCTCTCCACCATGATGCAGAGCTTCGCCATGATGGCGGTCATCACCGTGCTGTGGGGGATCGTTGCCTACAGTCTGTGCTTCGCCTCCGGCAACAGCTTCCTCGGCGGCTTCAGTCACTTATTTCTGCGCGGCGTCGGCGCGCAACCGGACGCCGACTACGCCACGACTATCCCGCAACAGACCTTCATGATTTACCAGTTGATGTTCGCCATCATCACTCCGGCGCTTATCAGCGGCGCCTTTGCCGAACGGATGAAGTTCAGCGCGATGGTGCTGTTCATGGTGCTGTGGTCACTCTTCGTTTACGCGCCCATGGCTCACATGGTGTGGGGCAAGGGCGGGCTGCTAAACGCCAGCCTCGGCGGGCGCTTCCCTACCCTCGATTTCGCGGGGGGCACCGTGGTCCACATCACCTCCGGAGTTTCGGCGCTCATTTGTGCGACCTACCTCGGGCGTCGGCTTGGTTACCCAACCGAGCCTATGCCTCCTCATAGCGTGGTGCTCAGTTTCATCGGGGCCTGTTTGCTGTGGGTGGGCTGGTTCGGCTTCAACGCGGGCAGCGCGCTCAGCGCTGGAAGCCTGGCGACCACCGCATTTGTGGCCACGCACTTCGCGGCTGCTTCTGCCGCCATCGGATGGGCGGGAGCGGAGTGGATTCGCAACGGCAAGCCCAGCGCCTTGGGAGCGATCTCCGGCTGTGTCGCTGGATTGGTCGCCATCACCCCGGCAGCGGGATTCGTTGGGCCGATGCCAGCCATGCTTATCGGGCTGATCGCTGGGGTAACTTGCTACATGATGGTTGCGAGAGTGAAGGCTTGGCTCGGTTATGACGATTCGCTCGATGCCTTCGGCGTGCACGGCGTGGGAGGGACCGTTGGCGCGCTGCTGACCGGGGTCTTCGCCACGAAGCTTATCAACCCGATATTCAAAGACGGGCAGGGTAATGCGCTCGCTGTGGGAATGATGGACGGCAACTATCATCAGATGTTGAATCAAGTCGTAGGCATTGCCATGGCGATAGTGCTGGCGGTCGTAGGCACCTACATCATTCTTAGAGTCGTCGATTTCGTCCTTGGAGTGCGCGTCTCCGCTGAACATGAGGAGCAGGGGCTCGATGTCACCCAGCACGGCGAAGAAGGCTATTACTGGGAGGTTTCTCTGCCGTAAGCCGGATTATTCATAAGCGGACATAATTTCTTGGAGTGTCATCCTGAGGGACGAGGTCGCCATGGCGACCGAGGAGTCGAAGGAACCCTATGGTCGCCAGCAATCCCCGACACGGTGCTCAGCCACGCGGCTACACTGTGATTTCTCGCAGCTATAGGGGTCCTTCGACTCGCTGCGCTCTCTCAGGATGACAATTCAAATGTTCATGAATAATGCAGGTTAGTGCGGACGGTTAAAGATCAACTTTATGACAAAGCTGGAAGCAGTGATTCAACCTTCGAAGTTCGAGGCCGTCAAAGATGCTCTCCTTGAAATTGGAGTGGAGGGCATGACCGTAACCGAAGTTCGCGGTCACGGACGACAGAAGGGCCATACCGAGTTCTATCGCGGCCGTGAGTACACCGTGGATCTTCTTCCCAAGGTGAAGATTGAGGCCGTCATGCCCGACCGCCTGGTGGATCAGGCGGTTGCGGCGGTCACCAATGCCGCGCGTACTGGAAAGATCGGCGACGGCAAGATTTTTCTGTCACGGGTAGATGAAGCTATCCGCATACGCAACGAAGAGCGCGGCGAGGCTGCACTGTGACCAACATGGGCGCGGGGATGTTCCCAGGAGGCGGGTAGAAAAGCATGTCCAGCCCTGCGCTCGAACACGGCTCTCGCGCATTCTACCGGCAAGAGTTCGAGCGTCTGCGGCGAGAGTTCGAAGCGACCGGCTCCGGCCGCGCCTTGCTGCGAGACCGCACCCAGTTTGTGGACAAGCTGGTTCAGCAGCTTTGGGAGCAGCACGTCTCGCCGGTCGTCCGCAGCGGCTTCGCGCTGGTCGCACTGGGTGGCTTCGGCCGCGGCGCACTCTTTCCTCATTCCGACATCGACCTTCTGTTCCTCGCGGAGAACGACGCTCTGCGCGGCCGCATGAAGGACCCGGTGCGCAGCATGTGCCAGGAGATGTGGGACACCGGTCTGCGGGTCAGCCCGACGACGCGTACCCTCGACGACTGTGCACGCTTCGACCACGACAATGTCGAGTTCACCATCTCGCTGCTCGACTGCCGCTTTCTGACCGGCGACGCCAAATTGTTCGAACGCCTGCATGAAAAGAGCCTGCCCCAACTTGTGGCACGCGAGTCGGATGTCCTCATGCAACGTCTGGCGGAAGTCACTCGCACGCGGCATCTGCGCTTCGGCGACACCATCTTTCATCTGGAGCCGAACCTGAAAGACGGCCCGGGCGGGCTGCGCGATGTGCACGTCTCGCGATGGCTGGAGCTGATCATGGCGCTTGCGTCGGAACGCAAGTGGCCGGGCATGGTCAACCCGCAACCGAACTCGGAAACCGACGCTGTTCTCGACGCAATGGAATTTCTCACCTCCAGCCGCTGTTACCTGCATTACCGGGGCAACCGCGACGAGAATGTCATCTCGTGGGAAGCGCAGGACGACTTGGCCAAGCGGGGCATCGCAACCAGGTCTGGGCCGGTTTCGTCCGCCGAGTGGATGCGGTCGTATTTTCGCCATGCAAGGACGATCCACCGGCACGCGAGGCAGATGCTGGAGCAAATTCCCAGAAAGCGCTCTTCCCTTTACCGCTCGTTCCAGCACTGGCGCTCCCGCTCCTCGAACGAAGAGTTCTCGGTGGTGGACGGGCGCGTCTACCTCCAGCAGACGGCGGGTGCTCACGATCCCCTGGTGATTTTGCGGCTCTTCACTTTTGTCGCCCGCCATGGCGTCACGGTCAGTGTTGAGACCGAGCGCCGGCTCGACAACGCGCGCCGCGGATTGGCCGATACCATGCCGCAGGATTCGCGATTATGGGAACATCTGCGCGAGATACTCGTGCTCCCCTACGCTGCCGATGCGCTGCGGGCCATGCATTCGCTGGGCTTGCTAACCCTCGCCATTCCGGAATTCGAAGCAATCGATTCGCTGGTTCTCCGCGACCTCTACCATCGCTACACAGTGGATGAACACAGCATCCTCGCGATTGAGATGCTGCATCGACTGACTACCAGCGACGAGCAGTGGTTGCAGCCCTTCACCGGTCTGCTGGCGGAGTTGGAGCGTCCCGAACTGCTCTTTCTGGCGGTGCTGCTGCACGATACCGGGAAAGGCATGGATGGAGACGACCATGTTCACAACAGCGCGCAACTCGCTGCGGCTGCAGTTGAACGCATGAGCCTCCAGGAAGAAGACGACCAGACAGTCGGCCTATTGATCGCGACCCACCTGGAGATGTCATCCACGCTGCGCCGCCGCGACATTTACGATCCTGAAACCGCGCGCGAACTGGCGCACAAGGTGGGCACACCCGAGCGCTTGAAGATGCTGACGTTGCTCACCCTCGCCGACATTAAGTCCGTCAATCCTGAAGCGCTCACTCCGTGGAAGGCCGAAAACCTTTGGCGTCTGTATACCGGCACGGCGAACTACTTCACCCGCAGCGCTGACAGCGAACGATTTCACGCCGAGGAGTGCAGCGCACAAGTCGAGCGCATCGCCGCGCTGCTGCCCAAGCGCCGTTCGCAATTGCTGAAATTTCTCGATGGCCTGCCACAACGCTACCTCATGTCGCATTCACCCGAACAGGTGCTCTTGCACTTCGAGATGGCGAAGCAGCTTCGCGGCGAACCGGCACAGCTCGCCGTGCGCCGCATTGCCGGCCAGCACGAACTCACCGTCGTGACCCTCGACCGTCCGGGCCTGTTCTCGACCCTGGCCGGCATTCTCTACGGATGGGGCATGGACATCACCAAGGCCAGCGCCTTCTCCAATCGCGCCGGAGTCATCGTCGACAGCTTCTATTTCAAAGATCGCTTTCACACTCTGGAGCTAAATCCCCCAGAACGCGAGCGGTTCCAGAAGTCGGTTGTCGGAATCCTGATCGGCGAAGCTCAACTTGAGCGCCTGCTGGAATCGCGCCTCAAGTCCGATACCAAGCCGGCCAGGCTCAAGGTCGAAACCCGCCTGCGCTTCGACGATGAATGTTCTCCTGCCAGCACCCTGTTGGAAGTCGTCACCCAGGACCGTCCCGGACTCCTGCACACTATCAGTTCCATCCTCGCCCATCAGAGCTGCAGCATTGAGGTGGCGCTGATTGACACCGAGGGTGCAACCGCCCATGACGCTTTTTACCTGACCTGCGGCGGTATGAAACTCACGCGCGAGCAGCATAGGGCGACCGAGTGGGCGCTTACCACGGAACTCGACGATTCCTTGCCCTCGACTTGGTAAGCAACACCGCCGACTATGGCCGCGAGCCTCGACAGTTCATCTCGCACGTTTGACCCAGCCGTACCAGACCGCTGTCGGGATTGGTTGTGAAATGGGCTGTTATCGACACCTATGGCGGGTTGCTGGGAATCTTAGCCTGCCAGGCATCTTGGACTAGATATCGGCCTCTTTAGATTTGCCGGCTCATCACTCGCCCACGTGGCTGACGTATCGGAGACGGTTGCCACAAGCACTCGCGCTAACTGATAGAAAGAAATGGCTCCTCAGGTAGGACTCGAACCTACAACCCTCCGGTTAACAGCCCCGTGGGATGCCGTAATTTCAAATACTTAGCGGCGCAGATGACCACTCACGGGTACCTGAAAGATCAAACAGTTACACGGAGGAGAGTATTATGTGACCCTTATCTGACCCACGTTTTCTCGGGTTAGATATCCTCCCGGATACGGACGCGTGCGCCGGCTGGCACAGCTATGGCCTGTATTCAAAATATACGCAGGATCACCGTCCGACTGAAAGTCCCGCTGGCTGACGTGGTGCCCACAACCTAAAGGTGAAATGAATCCTGGCCCCACTCTTTGAAAGTTTTGTCGATGGGCTTGACGCGGAGAACAGGATACTCCGAGGCAATGGCCTGCGCCGCTATGGTCGCCTGAGGTGAGACGATCACTAGCTCCTTACTCGAATCGGATAGGGCCTGAAGAATGCGCCCATACGATGCGCTGTCGTGCCGGTTAAAGCTGTAGCCGACGGCGACTAAACTCCCTGACTCACGAATCAGAGAGCAGGCTTTCCCGTAAGTGCTGCGAACGAATGGCTCTTGCAACTGCTGCGCCTTGTCTGGGACTGGAGCAATGACCCTCTCTTCGATGCGGACGTACCCCGTACTCGACATGGCCCGCGTATAGAGGGGAAAGCAACGGGAAATCGAATCGGGATCAAAACCGTAGCGCGGTGTTTCGAGTGGTCGTAGCCAAGAGATTTCGCCGGGCGCGCCTTGTGTTATCTCGTGCTCAATGGAGTACACACAAAAGCTTCCATGCAGGTGCAACACCGGCGAGGTAGACTTCCGGTCGTCGGCAACATCCGGCACACCCGCGAAGCGTTCAACCGCAACAGGGAGCCCGTATCCATCATGCGGATACCAGCACTGCGCACGATGCAAGAATATCTCGGGCAGGGAGTCGTAGTTGAACGTGATAAAACTCGATCCCGCAAACGTCTCGAAGAACCGCTGATAGCAGTTGGTTTCTCCGGGGGACGATAGTCGCCACGCCAAGCGGTAATCGGCTTCCATGAGCCGATCCGACAGTTTTTCCAGAGGACCGTAATCACTCCGCTCCAGCGCATCTCGAAACAGCTCTTCGATAGACCTATCAGCCGGAGGCTCGTCAAGGCCGAAACACAGGCGTGCGGTCGACGCTACCAATGGATAACTGCAATCCAGCATGTAACGGCCCACGTAAATTGAATTGCCGTACAGCGGCCCCGCTTCCTCGGCAGCATCTGCATTGAATCCAGCACCAAGCAGAAATAGCCGCATCGATTCGCCCCTTCGCCAACAATGATGAAAAAGCCTATACAGCAGTAACAACGGTCTGCCTTAGCGCATGATAAAGGACGTTAACGTCAGAAATGCCTCGATGGAAATTTCCCCTGGCTGTTGGGGCTGGCATCTCTGCAAAATCGAAACGGCAGAATCGTTTTTTTATAGCCGCTTTCTAGATCCAGAAACGAGTTGGCGATAGCGTCCTTTATCATTCACAACCTGTGTTGGCAAGCCCGCGGCAGGTTTCTGGGGCCAATTCGCCGAGATGGGCGTTTTACGTCAAGTTAGCGTGCCGTGCCGTCACCGCTAGCCGATTCGCGGGAGTAATCTCCCACATGAGGGTTTGGGGCCAACTTCGTGTCGCAGACCACAAATCCACAATCATTGGTCCATACTGGCGGCCTCCCACGCCGCAGTCAGTATGGTCGGTCAGTTTGGGGATGATGGTCTCGAAGCTGGCCATGTTCCGCCGGAATATGCATGTACGCGAGATTCCGCCGGCGACGTCGAGGGTCTCAACAACAAGGTTCGAGTGGTGACCAGACGATCCCACGGATTCCGCACTTATGAAGTGCTGCAAAATTGCCCTTTACTACATGCTGGGCGACTTGCTGAACGAGAATCAGCCGACTGATTCTGCTGAGGAGGCCATAAAGGACAGCTTCAAAGCAGGGTTTTGCGGCAAAGTATTGGCTCAATCTCCTCCATGGCTGTAATCCTGGTACACCCCGCAGCATAAAATGATGTCACCCACCTTCTGAAAGTAAGTCGTTTTATGCTCTTGTTTATTGGTTTCCGGATTCAGATACACGTAATCGACCCATCCGGAACCTTGTGACTGCGCCCTTTCCACTATCTCCTTGCGGAACAGCTTGCCTTCGGTGTCGGGAACGGCGATCAAATTTTGTCCGATCAGTGCCGGGTTCTTGGGGTGAGCAAGCATAACGCCCTGAAGATCGTACGCGAACACATAAAGTTCGCCTTTGTCAAACATCCCCTTGGGCGTGCTGATCTCCGCAAGTGCTTTCTCTTTTCCCTGGTACTTCACATACGCAGCCGCCCTCTTCACCAGGGCCTTTGCATCGTCTCTATCGGCAGCGTGCGCCAGAACTGCGAATGAAAACAATCCGATCACAACTAAGAATGCTATGGGCCTCTTCATGGCTGTTTCCTTCACTTTGTTTCAATTTACGAACGACTGAAATAACCCGCAGGTTCATTGTTCGAAATATAGTGACTTCCAGTTGTATCTCGTCAAGGCTGCCCAGCTGCCGCCGGTTCGTCCGGCACCGCGATGCCCTCCAGAATTGCTTCTGGTTCTTCGGCCTCGGCTTCGGTCTCTCTGTTGAGAACTTGCGACATCCTGTCCTTGTCGAGTTCGCCCTCCCAGCGGGAAACCACCATCGTCGCCACCCCATTGCCAACCAAGTTGGTCAGGGCGCGCGCCTCGGACATGAAGCGGTCAACGCCGAGAATCAGAGCCAGGCCAGCCACTGGAATGGTGGGTACGGCGGCAAAAGTGGCCGCCAGGGTGATAAAGCCGCTGCCGGTAACGCCGGCCGCCCCCTTGGATGACAGCAGCAGCACACCCAGAATGGTAAGGGTCTGGATCAGGGTAAGCCGGGTATTGGTAGCCTGGGCTACGAAGACTGCCGCCATGGTCAAGTAGATAGAGGTTCCGTCAAGGTTAAAGGAGTACCCCGTCGGGATTACCAGACCTACTACGGACTTGCTGCAGCCCAGATTCTCCAGTTTGGCCATCATGCGGGGCAGGACCGACTCCGAGGAGGAGGTTCCCAGCACGATCAGTAACTCCTCCTTAATGTACTTGATAAATTTTAAGATGCTGAAGCCGCAGAGTTTGGCGATAGTACCTAGGACGATGAAGATGAACAGCAGGCAGGTCAGGTAAAAGCTGGCCATCAGCATGCCCAGCTTACTCAGGGAACCGAGGCCGAATTTCCCGATGGTAAAAGCCATGGCGCCAAAGGCGCCGATGGGGGCAACTTTCATGATAACTCCCACGACGCCGAACAGCACATGTGCAACCTCGTCAATCACGTTGAAAGCCACTTTCCCGCGCTGGCCGAGCATGGAGAGAGCAAAACCAAACAGGATAGAAAAGAACAGTACCTGCAGAATGTCGCCCTTGGCAAAGGCATCCACTACAGTGTTGGGAATGATATTCATCAAGAAGTCAACCGTGCCATGCGACTGTGCCTTTGCCGTGAAGGTTTCCAACGCTCGGGTGTCCAGCTTGGAGACATCGGCGTTCATGCCCGCACCCGGCCGGATCACGCTGACCACCACTAGGCCGATCGCCAGGGCCAGAGTCGAGACGATTTCAAAATAGAGCAATGCCTTGACGCCAACCCGCCCTACCTTCTTCATGTCCTCCATGCCGGCGATGCCGGTTACCACGGTACAGAAGATGATCGGAGCGATGATCATCTTGATCAGCTTGATGAAGCCATCGCCCAGCGGTTTCATGTCCGCGCCGGTTTCGGGGTAGAAATGCCCGAGCAGAGCACCCATGACGATCGCCGTCAATACCTGGAAGTACAAATTCTTATAAATTCTTTTCCCTTTCATACGTATCCTTCCACGTCATTGATATGATTCAGAGTCTCTAACCGGCATCTCCGTTCTTAGCTGTCAACAGCCCACACTATATACCCCGTGAGGAACTCGAGCGCACGATTTTTCCTTGCCTTGGGCGCCGGGCTTGAGGCCAGGGACCCGCCAAAAAAGGAACTGTGGAACAATATGGAAACCGCTGGCGGCGGACAGGCATGAAATATCGCATTACAGCCGAGGGAATTCTGGAGACCGGACTCTCCGGCTTCGACCTGATTAACTTTCCCCTGCTGAACAAGGGGACCGCGTTCACCGAAGACGAGCGCACCGACTTCGCCTTGCACGGACTGCTTCCCCCGCATGTTGGCAATCTTGAAGATCAGGCGGCGCGCCGTCTCAAGGCGCTGCGCGACCGTAAAACTGATTTCGGGCGCTATGCCTATCTGCGGGACCTGCAGGACACGAACGAAACCCTGTTTTACGCCGTGCTGGTGAGCAACATCGAAGAGATGATGCCGCTGGTGTACACCCCCACCGTCGGCGAAGGATGCCAGCGTTTCAGCGAGATCTGGCGCAAGCCGCGCGGACTGTTTCTCAGTTACCCCAACCGGCATAAGATTCGCGAGATCCTCGAGCACCACCGCTATGACGCAATCCGCGCGATCGTGGTCAGCGATGGCGAGCGCATTCTCGGGCTTGGCGACCAGGGAGCCGGAGGCATGGGAATCCCCATCGGCAAGCTCGCGCTCTATACCGCCTGCGCCGGCATTCACCCGCAGGCGTGTTTGCCTGTGTTGCTCGATGTCGGTACCGACAATGTGGAGCGCCTGGAAGATCCCCTCTACGTGGGATGGCGTCACCAACGAGTACGGGGCGCCGAATACGACGATTTCGTCGAAGCCTTCGTCAGTGCCGTGATCGCACGTTGTCCCCGTGTGCTGTTGCAATGGGAGGATTTTGCCGGCATCAACGCGGGACGATTGCTCGAACGCTACCGCGACCGGCTCTGCACCTTTAACGACGACATCCAAGGGACAGCGGCGGTGGCCGCTGGGACGCTGCTGGCCGCGATCAACGTTACCGGCATGCCCTTGACCGAGCAGCGCATTGTGCTGTTCGGAGTGGGATCGGCCGGCATCGGCATCGCCACGCTTCTGCTGACCGCGATGAAGAATGCGGGCCTGAGCGAAGCGGAAGCGCGCCGCCACTTCTATGCGGTCGATAAAGACGGATTGCTGGTGGAGGGCATGCCGGACATACGTCCGGCACAGCAACCATTTGTGCAACCGCGTTCTGCGATCGCCAATTGGAAACTGGAGGATAACGATCACATCAGCCTGCTCGATGTGGTGAGGAACGCCAAACCAACTACGCTGATTGGGGTCTCGGGGCAAGCTGGCGCGTTCACCGAAGAGGTGATTCGCGCCATGGCAGCCTCGGTCGACAGGCCGGTTATTTTCCCGCTGTCAAACCCTACGTCGCGTTCGGAGGCTACCCCGGCAGACTTGCTGAAGTGGACTGAAGGGCGCGCGCTCATCGGCACTGGCAGCCCGTTTGCTGCGGTGAACTGGAATGGTCGCGAATTGCCGATCGACCAGACGAACAACTCGTACATCTTCCCTGGAATAGGTCTGGGTATCCTATCGGTAAACGCGCGGCGCGCCACCGACACGATGTTCATGGCTGCCGCCAGATGTCTCGCCGAACTTTCTCCCGCTCGGCGTAGTAAGGCGGGACGATTATTGCCCCCGGTTTCCGAACTTCGCTCGGTGTCATTCGCCGTGGCTCAGGCGGTCGCGCTTCAAGCGATCAAGGATGGCGTTGCGGACCCACTCGACGAGCAAATCTTGGAATCTCGCATCCGCGCCAATGTCTGGGAGCCGGTCTATCTTCCGTACCGCTTCGACCCCTGCCCGTAACTCCACAAGGTCCCGAATCGGAACCGAATATCAAAAGCTCTGATTAGCGCCGAATCTCGGGATTGCGCCTGGATCACGGGCAACATGAGGTTATGTGAAATCGGGAACTGGATTGCACTCGTGGTTCGCGGCCGGCGAGACACGAAGTTCCCCCGAAGTCGGCTTCGGGGAAGTCACTTGGACGTGTTGTCGGCGACCCGTCCTTGTGGCCGCGGCTTGGCGGAGTTTTTCAAGAGCATGGGATGGGCGTTTTACGTCCGAGTGGTGGTGCCAATGCGGTTGCCGGATGCTGCCCGACTTATCAGGAGTGGTCTACCAACGCTTAAATCCGCGTCCCATCCCGGGGCGAGCGTCAGCCGTTGGGAACAACGTGTTGAAAGATCACAGCCAGCCCCCACTTACCGACTCACTTTTTCTTCCCGTTGAGTGCCGGTAGAAG
>PLQW01000165.1 GCA_003160215.1 Acidobacteriaceae bacterium | reverse complement strand
ATCCCACCGGCCTACTCACCCGCCATAGGACGATTTTGCCGACGGCGTAGCGATACAGGGAGCCTTTTTCGGCTAGTCCTGCCGCTTCCAGTTTCTGTGGATACTGAATGTCTGCCGAAAAGAACAGATCGTAAGGCGCGCCACTCTGGATCTGGCTGTAGAAATTCCCCGACGAGCCAATGATCGGACTTACCTTATTGCCGGTTTCCTTCTCAAAGCGAGCTGCAACGTCCTTGAATGCATAGGTCAGATCGGCGGCGGCGGCAACCCTGATCTCATCGCCGACGGCCATCGTTCCAAAGAGAAGTACCGCCGCCAGAATAGTCGTCAATCGCATGATTGGCTCCAAAGAAACTGAAACGATCAGAAGGCGAAACGACCACCGATTAACGGAGCAAAGTTGCTGTTGTGGTAATAGGGAACTCCGGGGCCATGAGGAATAGCGATGGCCAGACCGCCGGTCACGTAGGAATACGCAAGTCCGGAAAAAGCGTCGAAACGCGGGGTGAAGTGATGATCGGCATAGAGCGACGTCTCGTTGAGGCTGCCCGCGCAGGAAGCGCGGAAACCGGCTTCGGGCGAGCACTCCGGGGGAACACGGAAGTCATTCTGCCGCTGCTGATACCAGGCAAAAGTGATGTCGGTTTTTTATCGAAAGCGTATTTCGCGCCTGTCCACCAGATCTTCACCAGCTTTTCAGAATCAAGATTGTTGTCCTCGACTCCGCTCAGTTGATAACCGCCCTGGTCCGAGGCGCCAACGCCCAACGGGTACGTCGGGTTATGCTGCCAGATGTATTCGTAGCCGGCATAGAACTTGAACCGGTCCCACGTATACTTGACAGCGCCCATAATGGCGGCGTTGTTGGTCACGATGCCATATACGGTGTTGGTCGTGGGGAGCACATTGTTTCCGGTGATGGGGTTGGTATTGATGCTGTTGGTGGTCGACTGATAGGGCTGCGTCAGACTCTGAGGCCCCAGCAAGGGGTTCAATACGCTGATCGCCTGGTTGTAACGTTGGACGACGAGGTCGGCGGACAACTTGCCGTAGTTTCCGCCGAGGTCGAATCCGTAGGCGTTGTTGTGCGCCGATTCCGGCGTACAGTTGGCCGCAGTCCAAGTTGGGGAGGCCGAGTAACAGCCGCCCGTACCGTCGGCGAATTTATACATCGCGCCGAAATGGACCCGACGATAGGTGAGGCGATACTTAATGGCGTCGTCCCAACGAGAGTCTTCGGTGTCGCCGCCGCCGGCCATCGTGCCGTTATACCCGATGTACGAAAAGGCATAGGCGCCGCCGGCCGGATCGTAAACCAGCATCGCATCGGTACCGAGAGAGCGCTGACGACCAAAGGTCACCGTGCCAAATTGCGTGGACGATATGCCGCCATAGATTTCGTCATTGAAGGGTTGGCCCGCGCGCGCACCGTCAATGGCGAACGAATAGCCGGCCCTGGGCAGGCCGTTGTTGGCGATCTGGGTGGCCGGCGCGTTGGCCAGCAGGCCGGACTGCGGATTGATGCCAGTCGAAGCGTTGAACACAACCGACCAGCCCTTCGCAAACTCTTCCTTGCCCTTGATGCCCAGACCCGTCTGCTGCAGGTTGTTCGGTGTGGGGAGAAACAGGTCTTGATAGCCGTTTCGGTTCACCAGAGATTCGCCTTCATAGTTATAGCCGTTGTTTGGTAAGCCGTGGCTGATCCATCCGACGCCGATGTCATACGCACCATACAGCGTGATGCCGTGCCAGGTCAGTGTGCAATCGGTGGTGAGGAACTCGTGGCCGCTCGCGCAGGCCTCGGGGGTGCTCCGCTGCATCCTAATGTCGAGCGTGGCGTCCTGGCCAACCGCCAAACTGATTCCGGTGCGCGTCTCAGCGGCGAACCCTTGTTTTGCCGCACGAATCTCGAAGCCCCCCTGAGGCAGCCCGGACGCCTGATAGTGCCCACCGCTGTCGGTTGTGATCGTGCGCGTTGCACCTGTATCGAAGTTTTTGACTGTCACCGTGACATCGCGAAGGGCTGCGCCAGTTTGGTCTGTCACCATGCCGGAAAGACTCGCTCCCGTTCGGGTCTGACCCGTTGTGGTGGTTTGAGTCTGCAGCGTCGTATTGCTTTGAGGAGGTGCTGAAGTTGATGCATCGGTTGTGGCTTGGGCGTTTGCCACGGCTTCCATGCAGAGAACGGCAAAGAGAAATCCCAAGGCAGCTAAACGGTACCTCATAGTTCTCCTAGAATGTTCCTGCGATAGATTGAGTCGCATTTTCGAAAACCGGCAGCGGGATACGACTCTAAGCGATTTGGCGCGTTATGTCAAGACGATTTGATTCGCTTTATAAGAGTTCGAGGCGAACAAAAATCGAGGCGCACGCGCTTGAGGAATGATCGAAAGGGAGCAAGAAGGCTACTGCCGGATGATCATGACTTCGGTTGATTTGATCAGAGCAGCCACGGTCTGGCCGAGTTCCAGGCGCATCTCCAGAGCTGCATCGGAGGTTATGATGGAGGTAATCCGCTGGCCGCCAATGGAAAGCGTCACCTGTGCTAACAGGCCGTCAAATCTTAGGTCCGTTATCCGACCCACAAGCTGGTTTCGCCCGCTGATGCGGCGAAAGTTGCTTCGCCGTGTGCGAACATCACCGCCCTGGTTGGCCCGATACAGGTATCGATCGAGCTCTTTTTCGGGGATACGGTGATGACCACCAGCTGTCGTAACACTACGAATCTTATGCTTGTAAATCCATTGCTTCAGGATTGCATAACTGATCCCGAGCACCTGCGCTGCATCACGAGGCGTGAAGAGTTTTGGCATGGACAATGACTGTTCAGGTAGAGAATAGCTATACCATGATGGGCTGGCAATTCCAATCGTGCGGATGGGGCAACTGAATGATTCAAAGACGCAATTTACCTTTTTGTACAGCTTGCTATTTCCTGTTCTTGATTCCCGGATTATCGGCGCAAACATTGCAGATAATCGATACAGAAGGTCACTCCTCTACCCTCACAGCGGCGCAGATAGGTGACTTGCCTCACGTAATCGTGAGTGTGCAAGACCACAATGTACCCGCCCGCTTTGACGGCGTATCTCTAGCCACCGTGCTTTCACGTGCCGGTATTCAATTGGCCGACAAACTCCGGGGACCGCGACTGACCGAAGTGCTGCTGGTGGAGGCAGCGGACGGATGTGTTGCAACTTTCAGGGCGGCTGGCTGGTGACCTGAAAGAATCGCCAAATGGGAA
>PLQW01000076.1 GCA_003160215.1 Acidobacteriaceae bacterium | reverse complement strand
CGATTCTTCTCGACCTGCACCGTGTCAAACCCAAACTCTGTCTTCAGATGCGCGGTTTTGTCCTGCGCATACCGCACTGACGTGCCAAACTTCGCTTGCAGCTTAGGGTATTCGATGGCGACTGAACGGTTGACCGCGGGATGGCCGGCGATGTCCGACGCATAGTGGGACAGTGCGCCCAGCGCAAATGCGTACTCATCCGCATCATTGCTCTGCGCCAGCAGTTCGCGAACGAAGCCTCCGGTACGAACGTAATGCACCAGGTTGCTGAATTCGACGCTGCCGAATGGATAGTAGCCAAGGTCCTGTATCACCGCTCCACCATAAGCGTAGGCATGAGCTTCCTTGATCTGCTCTTCGGAAAGCCCAGGATAGCGCTGGAGGATGAGCGGCCTGATCTGGTCCGTCCACAGCAAGTCAACGATCTCCTCGTGGGTCAGCACGGAGTACGCTGACATACCGCCGCTACACATGAGTGTTACCAGCAACAGCGCCAGTATGCGACTCGAGAGCGTTCGCCACCTATTTGCGATCGCGTCTTTCACCGCCAAGTCCAGCGTCCATCTCGGACCCGGGGTGTATTCGGTCATCGCGCACACACTGCTGTGCTATAGGCTTCGAGGTTCTTCAGATACGTCATTCGTCTCCGTTACGGCTTGCCGACGTGAATGTTAGAGAGGGAAGCAAGCAGCCCAAAAATATTTAGCAGCCATAACACTACGGCTATGACGACCACAGCATTCAGGATCGACTTAATAGAACTCGCCATGGGGATGAAGCGATTCACCAGCCACAGAAGGACCCCGACGACGATCAGGACCAGGACAACTTGAAGTAACGGCATGCTCTTTTACCTTTCTCTATTTTCCGGTAGAGGCTGTTTTCTGTTTGGGCTCCTGCTGTTTAAGAGCACTTTTCTTTGGGGCGATGTCGCCGATGGGTCAAACAGGGTGTGAACACTCCCGTTGCGAATAACGGGAACCCTGATGCAAGCAACTGGACGCTGAGGGTCAGAGCGCCGACTGGATATTCAGCTAACTGCAGAGCCCCCGGTAAGAAGGAGTAAGGTTACGCGCATGAACAGCTTGATCAAGCAAAGCTTACCCCATCTCCTACAAGCTTAGATGGGAGCAGAATCTTGTGTCTGTTCATATATGCTCACATTTCCATATTGTCCACGGGAGGGAACCAAAATAAACTCGGCCTGAGCCCAGCCATCCTGCATCCAACCCAGTATTGAGCTATATCACCGTTCATCTCGCTGTAATACTCCTTCTCGGATTTCCCTGTTACTCAGGCTCGCCGGGGCCGGAGCCGCAACCTTCTGCAAGCGATCTCATGAAAGATGTTGTTGCCAACGAATTGACAGACAGGGCAGAACAAAGTAACTGGATGTACCGCGTCACTAAAGTAATCGAGCAGCAGACATTGACCCAACTTGAAGTTGAAACGAGTAACGGTCCGGTGCATCGTCTGCTTGCAATCAACGACGCACCGCTGGATTCAGCCCAGGAGAAGCAGGAGACGGTGCGGCTGGAGGAACTCATACGCGACCCGAACCAGCAGCTTGCGGTCAAGAAACAGTATGATGCGGATGAACGCCGGCTGCAGAACCTTGTGCGTTTGTTGCCGAGCGCCTTCCTGTTTCAGTACGACGGCTGGGATGGCGCCTATCTGCGGCTTGACTTTCGGCCTGACCCGGCATTTGTCCCGCCTACAATGGAGTCCAAGGCTCTCCAGAGCATGGCTGGAACGATGCTGGTCGATCCCCAACAGAAGCGGCTGGCGCACTTGAACGGGCGTTTGGTAGAGAATGTTAATTTTGGCTTCGGGATTCTGGGCCGGCTCGCCAAAGGCGGCACGTTTGAAATTGAGCGAACGCAAGTCAGCCCGTCCCATTGGAAGACGCACCTCGTCGATATTCAGGTCTCGGGACGGATGCTGCTGTTCAAGACGATCAGCAAGCAGCAACGTGAGACACGGTCTGATTTTGAACTCGTGCCGAAAGACCTCGATGTGAGGCAGGCGGAAGATCTCCTGCAGTCGCGGCCGGATTACCAGGCGATTGCAGTTCACCCTATACCACTACGTTAAGATATCGCGAGCTGTTCCGGCGGTACCGATCCACGCCGCATATTTCATGAGAAGGCGATTTCGAGAGGGTAGGTGGGGCACAGTTGCGTATGCTTCCATGGACCCTTCTGCATGTGGGTTGAAACACGTAGGTCCGTTGTACTCCGCAATCAAAACAATTCTGCGAAGCTTTCCGCAGGATCCACGTGGCCCGAGGGGCCGTTTGGTTCAATTTCGGTTAGTGCAAATGGGTGGCCAATCGCATAGTAACTGCGGATGTCTAAAACGGACCGCCCTTGCTCTCGGCAGCGAGCTGTTGCATTTCCTGCCTTATCTCCTGCCGCCTTCGCTCGTGCTCCCCATAGGCTTGTGTTTCCACTCGACCCTTGGGGCCGGCCCTATAGTCTTGATCCATGACCTTGAAAACCGCCAGTTCTTTCAAGAGACTGAGCATTTGCTCAGACCCTTCCCTGCTCATACGGCCACCTTATGGACTAAAGCCACTTCGGTCAAATCTGACACATGCAGAGGAACCTGCATCGCACCCTCCGTAACATCTGTACGTGTGTCGCTGATTGGGGGTGTATGGTCCGAGGGCTGCAACTGAGGCTGCGGCCCCTTCCGAATGGCCTGCACAGCGTCCGTGAAGGCCAGGATGATCGTAGCCAGCCATCCGTAAGCGATATAGATTCCCCAGTGTTCCATTTGTTCGACCTCTCTATTTCGTCGAGGCCAGGCACTCGCAAGTTGACGCGCTAGAAATCGCACCGAACTACGACTCAGAGTAATTCCAGAGTGGTTGTATCTTGGATAGTGCAAGCGGATACACCAATCCTGAAACCGCTCTACGCTACTTTCGGAAACAACTTTTTCAGCCCCATGAGAATCGAGGTCGGAAGCCGCAGCGTCCGCTTCATCGGTTCCTTAACAGTTGTAACGTGGACCGCAATTCCATTACCGTCGGGGAAGGGATCGGAAACAATCTCAAATCGTTCGCCATACATGTGAATGTGGTGGGAAGAACTGTAACCGAGGTCTTTAATCCTGACGCAGTCGTCAGTAACGGACTTGTCGATCGCATGGTTCATGACAGGACCTATTTCTTGTGGCTGCGAGATACGTGAAGTACAGCTATTCAGAGACGACTGATCGGCCCAGAAGCACCCTCGGTCGGCGAGATCCTATAGGGGTTGGGCTACGGCAACCGGCTTGAGCGATTCCGTTCTTGCCCTAGCTTCTCTCAGCTCGAACCGCAATTAGCCGTTGGTGTGTGACCTTCTCAAAGCGACCCGGTGCGCGGCCCGTTTTTTCTTCTTTTTGGCGCTTACGGCATCGGCACGCTTATCGGCGACGCGATCGAGAGAAGCATTCTGTCTTGGATGCGTTTGCGTCTTTGCAGGCGTTGCAGGTGGTTCCGGGACTTCTATTGCTTCCCGTATTGCCTCATCGTGATCCATATACCCTCTGTTAGGAGAGTACACCCCGATTGGCATGACAGAGTGAGCACTCTTGCTCAGAAGAATGGCAGCGCAAATATTAAGCTCAAACTCCTGTAGCAGATAATTAAGCTCAAACTCCTGTAGCAGATAAAAGAGGAGACATCGATGACAATCGCTGAGCTAGAACTGGCGACTATGAGCGACCCAGATCTACATGCCAGCACTACGATGAAAGCGCTGGTTTATCACGGTCCCGGCAAGGCTGCGTGGGAGGACGAACCGCGTCCCAACATCCAGCAGCCGGGCGATGCCATTGTGCGGATTACCACTTCGACCATTTGCGGGACCGATCTTCACATTCTGAAGGGAGACCTTCCCTCCGTGACCGACGGACGCATTCTCGGCCATGAGGGCATTGGAGTAATCGAGCAGGTCGGAACGGGCGTGTCGGAGTTTCACGTTGGAGAGAAGGTCATCCTCTCGTGCGTCACTGCATGTCTGAAGTGCGATTTCTGTAGAAAAGGCATGTATTCCCATTGTAGACACGGCGGCTGGATTCTGGGCAACACCACGGACGGAACTCAGGCTGAGTACGTGCGCATCCCACACGCCGATGGCAGTCTCTACACCTTCCCTCCGGGTGGAGACGAAGAAGCCTTCGTGATGCTTAGCGACATTTTGCCGACCGGCTTTGAGTGCGGCGTCCTGAACGGGCAAGTAAAGCCAGGGGAAACGGTCGCCATCGTGGGCGCAGGGCCTGTCGGGCTCGCGATTCTGCTGACGGCGCAATTGTATTCACGGGCGGCGATTTTCATGATCGACTTGGACGAAAAGCGCCTCGCAGTGGCAAAACAATTTGGCGCAACCACTCCGATCAACAGCTCGGATGGACACGCCGCGCATCACGTAATGGAACTAACGAAAGGCGCGGGCGTCGACGTGGCGATCGAGGCGGTCGGGATTCCTGCCACCTTCGACATTTGCCAGGCCATGGTCGCGGCGGGCGGACGTC
>PLQW01000022.1 GCA_003160215.1 Acidobacteriaceae bacterium | reverse complement strand
GAATCCCAGTCTCTCCGCCATGTATATTTAGAATCAATAGCTTACGAGATACAAACCGGCAATACTCGTAATATTCCCCGCAAATTTGCGAGTTTCCTGAGCGTGATGGAACTGGAGAGCGTTCTCCGGCGCAACCGATGTGCGCCGATTTGTCGGCACTTCTCTGGTGGCGAATTCGCCAGTTCCATTACCAGGACAAAAGGAGCCCGAGAGATTTGACTTTTCGGCGATTGCATCACCTGGCCTGGACGCGACTCCTTCTGCATCGGAGAAGCGCAAGCGGCCTGTAGGCTGCTTGAGGAGTTTTTAGACCGAAGAATTGGCGTGCTCGTTATGCGGACTTTGCGGACGGCCGAACCGCTGCTCGCGCCAATTCATTGGGATCGAGGTGAGCAAGTCGTTGAGCGATAGGGGCAGCGATTCAGGTCGAGTCATCAGGCATTCGATCGATTGCGGACCAAGCAGGATGAGCTTGAACTGCTCGTTGACGAAGCGCGGGGAGATGCAATGGAGACCGGCCAGTTCTCGAATACTCCTGGCTTGGCCTGTGGTGATCAGCTCATACCAGAGGCGGGCGCGAGCAATGGCATTCAGGATGGCTTGGCGGCTGGCGTCGGTGGTGATATTTGTATCGCCGACAACAAGGCGTACCGCGCGGCCCTGCCGAACATGTCGGAAGGGACATTCAATCGAGGCGATCTGCGGAAGGTCGATAGCAGGTTCACCGCCGCCGAGAATCTCATTGAGCAGAGCCGGCACGCGCAAACGGATCTCGACGTGTAGCGGATGAATGATCACGCGCTCAATGACCTTCTTCAGAAACTGCGTGCGGTCCTCGGCAATGTGCTCGCTCCAACTCTGTGCCATCGTGGCAGCTTGCGCAATGATCTTCGCGAAAACACCTTCTGGCGGGGCCACGGTTGTCTCATCACGAATCGCGGTGAGCAACTGAGTAGGCGTTTGTAGCCATTCAAGCATGCGATCAACCACAGCCTTTTCGAGATCATGCGCCGGGATGCGGGCTGGGGAGTTGCTATTTCCGGTCTTTTTGATCACGGCCTGCGAGGTGTAGTAGCGATAGCGGCGTCCGTTCTTGTTGGCATGGGTCGGTGTGTAGAGCGTGCCGTTGGCGTCGAAAAGAATGCTGGTTAGAATACTCTCCTTGGTGGCGCGCACCTTGCGCCGCTTACCTTGAATGTTATCGTTGAGCAGCGTTTGCGCCTTGTCCCAGGTCTCGCGATCGATGATGGCCGCGTGCTCGCCCGGATAGGTTACCTTCTTGTGTTTGATCAAACCGATATAGTGCGGATTGCGCAGCATCATGTACAGCGGACCGCGGAAAAAGTGGTTGCCACGTCGGCTCGTGATGTTGTTCTCGCGCAGCCAGTCCTGCAGGCTATGTACACTGCCGAGGCGCAGAAACTCATTGAAGATGGTGCGCACCGTGACGGCCTCGGCTTCGTTAATTTGCAGCTTTCTGTCCCTCGCGTCGTAGCCCAAAGGAACATTCCCGCCCATCCACATGCCCTTCTTTTTGGAGGCAGCAATCTTGTCGCGGATGCGCTCGCCGGTGACTTCGCGCTCAAACTGCGCGAATGAGAGCAGGACGGTGAGTGTGAGTCGGCCCATTGAGCTCGTGGTATTGAACTGCTGCGTGACCGAAACGAAGCTGACACCGAACTTATCAAACTGCTCGACAAGTTTGGCGAAGTCTGCCAGCGAGCGGGTCAGCCGGTCAACCTTGTAAACAACCACGACCGAGACCTTCCCGGCGTGAATGTCGGCCATTAGTTGCTTCAACGCAGGNNTGCTGCTGGCTTTTTACGAATGCCTCGCAGGCCTCGCGCTGAGCGTCGAGCGAGTTGAAAGATTGCTCCAGACCTTCTTCCGATGATTTGCGCGTGTAGATGGCGCAGCGAATCCGCGAGTTCATGCTGCCACGCTCCTTGCCCTGCGCTTCAGACCGAAGAAGGCTGGCCCGGACCACTTGGTGCCGGTGATTGTGCCCGCAATCTCAGAGAGGCTGCGGTAGATCGTCCCCTCGTATTCATAGCCGGATTCGAGGACCGTGACCTCGTGCAGCTCACCGGCGTGCTCGCGGACATATCGCGTGCCGATCTTCGGACGCAGCCTTTTCTCGACAGGCATTTCACCGACGACCTTTTTGTCGGCCAACTCGCGCAGCTTGCGGACAGTGGACTCCTTGAGCCCGCCGAAAGCCTTCTCCTGAATCCGGTAGGCCAGGATCGGGATCAACGTTTCGCGACGCAGAGCCGGGCTGGGCACACGGTCGAATAGGTCGCGCCAAAGCTTCAGGAGTTCCTTCCGCTCCATTGTCAGCAGCTGCTCCAAAAGTCGGTTAACCGCCTCTTGCCTCGTTGGTTTTGCTATCTTGTTCTTCTCCATGGACTTGCCTCCTTCGCGGCATGTCCATTCCCGCTCTGCTTGGCCATGAAGTCAAGCGAACTTCTGCGCATCAAAACCACAAAGATGGAGCGACCAGATGAGCCGGATTCGGGGCGGATTCATCGAGAAAACATCGAAATTGAGAGAGGTATGCGCGCCAGTGCAAAACTAGGCCACAGTGCGCCGCGT
>PLQW01000084.1 GCA_003160215.1 Acidobacteriaceae bacterium | reverse complement strand
AGGCCAAATTCCGTGGCACAGCACGAGGCCCACAGCAGAACGGCGACAGCTACCTGATCCAAGAGAAGGATGTCCGCCGCTTCATCCTCGAGCACCCTACCGAAATTGACCTGCGCAAAGTGGACCAGCTCTGGTTCCTGGATCTTTTAACCAACGGATTAGTGCGCCCTGCCTGAGATCTCCCGTTCGTAAACTGCTTGACCGCGAAGGCAAACCCGTCTGTTGCGGTCGGGCGCCGCGCCGCCGGAAGCGGCACAACCAACTCGGGAGAGTCGCAGACCTCTTTGTCTGCGGGCTCTCCCGATTTCCATTCTTGGAGGAATCACCATGCAAGAGACAACCGTAATCGAGCAGGACCAGCCAGTTGGGGCAATTCTCAGTCCCGTACCGGCCCCAGCTCCGACCATGACACTGTGCTCCTACGGCACAAAGCTGACCCGTGAAGAACTGGCCCGAGTGGCAACGCCGGCGGCCACAGCAACACACAAGCCCATTCCGCATATCGCGGTGGTGGACAAGCTGATCGAAGCCCTCAGCTTTCGCCAGATTGGCGTTGTGCAGGAGGAATACGCCGTATCGGCCGACGGGATGCGCATGTTCGGCGTGATGGACTTGAGCTCCGGCTTCGACGGATGCCGTTTCGCGATAGGCTTGCGGAACAGCCATGACAAGAGCTTTCGGCTCAGTGTCACCATCGGCCTCAGAATCTTTGTTTGTGAGAATCTTGCGTTTCACGGGGAATATACGCCGGTGCTCGCTAAGCATTCGAAGAACTTTTCCCTGGAGGACAGCCTCGCCATCGGCGTCGATCGGATGCAGCGGAACTTCGGGCCTCTGAAGCAGCAAGTCGAGGAATGGCAGGCGCTGCAGTTGTCAACGGCTTCGGCAAAGCTGCTGATCTACCAGGCGTTCATCGAGGACGAATTGGGGTTTCCCAAGCACCTGGCGCGGCGGGTGCACGAGCTGTACTTTCAGCCCGTGCATGAGGAGTTCCAGCCGAGAACGATGTGGAGTCTGTCCAACGCTTTCACCAGCGCGTTCAAGGAACTGGAACCAATTCCTCAGTACAAAGCGACGGCGAGGCTGGCGGGCTTTCTGCAATCGGTCCGTGCTCAGTAGCCCCTACCGGAAGTGTCGGCGTACGGTCCTGAAGTCCTGCCACCTGCCTCAGCTTATTGGAAAAGGTGCGCAGTCGAACGGACCGTGCGCCGCCCATTTCGTTGTTCACAATGGAAGTCATTTCATTTTGGAAGGCAACTTGATCGTCCTGCCGGCGACCATAAACATCCCTTTTCCCAGATGATGAAGTGTCTGCGGGTGCTTTGTTGAGGGGGCGATCCACGCTTTCTGGACCTCCAAGATAAAGAAGTTGTACTTGGCCACCATCCGCGTATCGACGACCTTGCATTCGAGATTCGCATAGCACTCGTCAATGAGTGGCGCCTTCACCAGGGACGCGGGTGCTGGCGTAAGTTGAAAGACCTTGAATTTGTCGATGTCGCGCCCTGAGGTATTCCCGCAGCCGACTACTTTGGCCGCCAGCTCCACCGTCGGGATGTTGATCACGCATTCCCTGGTCTGCTTCAAGATGCTGAACGTGTAGTCCCGGTTGCTGATCACGCAGCCCACGATCAGCGGCTCGAATTCCATCATCGTGTGCCAAGACATGGTCATGATGTTGGCTCGCCCCTTGTAGGCGGTTGTGACCAGTACGACCGGCCCGGGCTCAAGCAGGCCGTAGACCTTAGACAAGGGAAATGTTCTTTTCGCCATTCATGTGCTCCATCTTCGTATCCCTAACCCAGTTTCGGCTCTTTCGGGTCGTCGCGATTCGCAGCTCAGTGGAAAAGATGGGGAGGCGGAGGGACCGTACACCGCGGTGTTCCGCGCACAGAGGCGGGCGGCGCAGACCGGACTCTTCATCCCGTTAAATGCCGGCACGGTCTCAGCGCCGTAGGGAGGCAACCAAGTCGATGTACTGCTGCATGGCATCCTCGGCGGAGGTACCTTTAATCTCGCTCCAGGCATCGAACTTGGCCCGGCGGACAAAGTCGAAGCCGCCCGGCTGCTCCCCGGTGGCATCGCCCTGAGTTGCCTGTTTATAAAGAGCGTATAGCCGCAGCATCGTGTTGTTGTCCGGGCGCTCGGCAAGGCCGTTCACGTCTTCTTGAGCTTGAGCAAATCGATCCTGTAAAGCAGACATAACTATCCTTTGGGTTGCCGTTCTGCTTGTAACACAAACTCAATAACGGGGACTGGCTGGGCCGGTCCCCGCGCCTGTGCGAGTGATTGCGGACGAGATTTCGTCGAGGTCCGAAGCGGTCAACTCCAGTGGTGCGGCGCCGATCCAGCCATCCACCTGCTGCGGCGATCTGGCTCCGACAATCGCTCCCGAAACGCCCGGCCAAGCCAATGTCCACGCAACCGCGACAGCGGAGATGGTCGTGTTGTGGCGCTCAGCTATCGGTCGCAGTGCATCGCGCAACGCCAGGTTGCGGCTGAGGTTTGGCTCCTGGAACTCGCGATCGCGTCGCCGCCAATCATCTTCTGCGAGGTCTGTCACACGCTGCCGATCAAAGCGGTCGGTCAGCAGTCCCGACTGCATGGGGCTGTAAACGAGAACGCCGACATTGTGTTCGGTGCACCAGGCGATTTCGGCCGCTCCCGCGTCGCGGTGAATCAGTGAGAACGGCGGCTGCAGCGAATCTACATGCCGGATGGCTTCGCAGCCCTCCAGCAGGGCTACATCAAAATTGGAGACCCCGCCCATGCGGACCTTGCCGTCGTCGATCAGGCGGACCATTTCTCCCCAAGAGTCCTCGACGCGTGTCCCGGTTTCATCGGGCCAGTGGAACTGGTAGAGGTCAATGCGATCGACGCCAAGCCGGCGCAGCGACGCCTCGCATTCTCGGCGGATCGACTGCGGCTTCAGCACGCGATTCGGCGGGTTCATACGGTTTCGCTCGTCCCAGATCAGCCCGCCTTTGGTGAACACGAGCGGTCGGTCCGAGTCGGAGAGCTCCTTCAGCAGTCGGCCAATGACTGCTTCCGAGTGGCCCAAGCCGTAGACTGCGGCAGTGTCGATCCAGTTGATGCCCGATTCGAGAGCATGTCGCATGGTGGCGAGGGACGCTTCATCGTCCTGCGGACCCCATCCGAAGGACCACCCGCCTCCGCCAATGGCCCATGCGCCGAAACCGACACTGGTGATCATGACGCCGCTGGAACCGAGCGGCCGCTTGGATAATTGCATATGTTCCCTCCTTCTGAAGGCAAAACAAATCATGCCAAGAACTCAGCTGAAGCCAAGGACGGGATGCGGCGTGTACGGTTCCTCGAGAGAAGCAATCTCTTCGGGCGTCAGGTGCAGCGAGAGCGCTGCTACTGCGTCCTGGAGATGGTGCACTTTAGTGGCTCCGACAATCGGTGCGGTGACCCCCGGCTTGCTGAGCAGCCAAGCCAGTGCGAGCTGGGCGCGGGGAACGCCACGGCGTTCGGAAATCTGCCCTAAGCGGTCCACAACTTTACGGTCGGCTGCTTCAGTTTGCAGGTACATCCTCTTGCCGAACTGGTCCGTTTCATAGCGTTTGGTGGTTTCGCTTTGCCAGGGACGGGTCAGGCGACCACGTGCGAGAGGGCTCCAGGGGATGACTCCGATGCCCTCTGACCGGCAAAGCGCCATCATCTCGCGCTCTTCTTCCCGATAGAGCAGATTGTAATGATTCTGCATAGAGACAAAACGCGTCCATCCGTGAAGGTCGGCAAGATAGAGCGCCTTGGTGAACTGCCATGCAAACATGGACGAGGCGCCGATATAACGCACTTTGCCTGATTTCACCAGGTCGTGCAATGCCTCCAGGGTCTCCTCGATCGGCGTTTCGTAATCCCAGCGATGAATCTGATAGAGGTCGACGTAGTCGGTTCCCAGCCGGC
>PLQW01000105.1 GCA_003160215.1 Acidobacteriaceae bacterium | reverse complement strand
CCTTACTGCCGCAACGTCACCCCAATCACGATCTGTTCATCTGCGATGTGCTCGACGCCATTCCCAAGGACGATATGGCGAGTATGGAGCATCCCATCTTTTCTTTGGCCACGAAGGCCGACACAAGGGTGTTGCGCTATGAGCATAAGAATGTCGTCGTGGAAATTGCACCGAGCGTGAGGGGACTCGCTACCATTTACGACAAGGACATTCTCATCTACTGCATCTCCCAGGTCATGGCCAAGAAGAACGCGGGCGAGTCGCTCGCCCAGACACTCCACTTGAATGCCCATGAACTCTTGGTCTGGACCAATCGAGAGACGAGCGGGGACGCCTACCGCCGCCTGAAGGAGGCGTTGGAACGCTTGGGCGGAACGCGCATCACGACCAACATCAAGGCCAATGGAGAGGAAATGACCGAAGGCTTTGGCTTGATCGAGAGTTGGCGGGTAGTGCGGGAAACACGGTCGGGGCGCATGAGTGAGCTCAAGGTGCGGCTGTCCGACTGGGTTTACAGGATTATTCAGGGCTCGGAGGTGCTTACGCTGGGCCGCGATTATTTCCGTCTGAGAAAACCCATAGACAGGCGAGTCTACGAGCTGGCGCGCAAGCACTGCGGCGAACAGAACGAATGGAAGATAGGTCTAGACCTCCTACACAAGAAAACCGGGGCGAGCAGCCATTCCCGAGAATTCAAATCGATGATCCGCGAGCTGGTGCAGCATGATCACCTGCCTGATTATCGGGTGTCACTCGAAGACGACATGGTGATTTTCAAGAATCGGATGAGCACGCAGCCATCGAAGGCGCAGGTTCGCTATCCGGTGCTCGATCCGGAGGCGTACCACGATGCCCGGCTTGTGGCTCCAAGTTACGACGTGCATTACCTTGAGCAGGAATGGCGGGACTGGTGGGTCGAGAGCGGGATGCCGGAACTGGGCTTTCCCGGCAAAGCCTTCGTTGCTTTCTGCAAATCGCGTTATCAGCGACGGCCAAACCCCTGATACGCGGATACGCGTAGGCTGGTATCGATTTGCGCCGGTATAGGAGTTGCGCGTTGAAGGGGAGGGGACGCAAAGCAATTGGCCGCGTTTGTGCGTTGACTGGGGTAAAGTGACGCACTATCGTAAGGATCTGAGAAAATGGAAACGGAACGCTGTATGACTATTCATCTGAATGCGGAGCAGGAGCGGGTCATCGCGCAGGCGATCCAGGCCGACGTGATACGCGATGCGGACGACATTGTGGATGTTGGGATTGAAACCATCCGGCAGCGGCTGGAAGCGCGGTTTGCATCGACGGCTGGGATGGATGCAGAACAGTGGGCACAGGAGTTTCATGCCTGGGTTCACGGTCACTCGGCCTCGACGCCTTTGCTCTCGGATGAAGCCATCAGCCGGGACTCCGTTTACGGTACACGCGGCTTCTAAATGGCTGTTCTTCTGGACACGAACATCCTGTTGTGCCTTTTGCAGCCACCTCACCCGCATTGCCCTTTAGCCGAACGAGCGCTGGGTACCCTCCGTAGGAGGTTGGCGAAACGGTTTAGGCGAGCATTGAAGAGGGGTGAAGCGCGGTGATGTTGCTGTAGCGCTTGAAATCAGCGGCATTGAACGTGAGGACGCTCTCGACCGCATAGACGTTCATGGTAGTAACGAGGCGGGCATCATAAACTTTGACGCCTCGGACTTTGTGGTCCCTTACAATCTCTTTCCAAGCGGCGTAGATCGCCGGAATGTCCGGCAGCAGAGTTAGCAACGTTTCGATGCTGCCGACTTCCTGGAGCACTTCCTCATGCGATAGCCCGAGCCCATTCAGGTCAGCGGGCCGCGTTGCCACATTCCAGAATTCGGCGATGTTTTGGGAACAGAAGAACACGGCGTCTTTTTGCCGGATCAGCTTCGAAACTGTGTGGGTGGCTTGATGGAAAAGAGGGTGGTTCGGTTGAGCACTGCGGAGCAGGATATTCGTGTCAACAAGGACACGCATCAGTGGTCGCGGCCTTCATAGATGCTGGCGCGGCTGACAGCGTAATCGGACAGGGGCGGGGTAGGGCGGTGGCCGGCAGACCACGCCTCAAATGCTGCCGCTCGTTCCTCAGCCGACAATGTCTTCTGCATCGTTGGAAGCACAGCGCCCTCAACCACGGAAAGAAGATATTCCTCCACGGTCATTCCGCTGGCCTGCGCTTGCGCGAACAGCCCAGCTTCAACTTCCGGTTTGAGATTCAGGGTGACGGTCATCGCTTGTTCTCTGCTTACAGTGTACGTCAGCCTTACCCTAGCGTGAAGGCCTCAGATTGTCCATCGGGAAAAGGTCGCAACAGCGTGGCGAGCCGGGCCAGCTTAATGTTTTCTTGACCTTACTGCTACACTATTGCCGGTTTCTCCAGGGGAGATAAATGGACATTCAAGACATATTGGCACAACTTAGACAGGAAGCTAGGCGTATCGAACAGGCAATTGCAGCTCTCGTGGGACTGGGTCCCCAACCCGCACGTCGGGGTCGTCCGCCCAAGGGGAGCCAAGCTAAACCAACGAGTGGCCAAAAACGTCGTCGCATAAGCGCGGCGGCACGTGCCAGAATCGGCGCTGCGAAGAAGGCCTGGTGGGCAAAGCAGAAGGGGCCCAAGAAAGTTATGCCTGCCTCCAAGAAATCCACTGGTCGTCGCCCGATGAGTCCAGCCGCCCGTAAGAAGTTGTCGGCGATGATGAAAGCGCGTTGGGCGGGAAAGAAGAAAGCGGCGTACAGCGCATAGACTTGTTACCGCAGCCTAGATATGGCCGCGCGGCCCAACAGGGTTACTGAATGGCTAGTCCGAAACCTGCGGAGGTGCGCGTCCAACTTAGGCGCATCTGCAGCTACGGTAAGTTTCGAGGTCGGAAGGCCAAACGGTTATTGGCCTTCCTTGTCAAGGAATCAATCGCCCAACGCGGCAGCAAGCTTAGGCTGCAGTACATAGCCGAAGCTCTGAAAGACGAGCCTCTCACATTTGAAAAGGATACCCAAAAATGGGGCTACCCGAAGACACGGGCGAATTTAGCGCATGTACGCAAACGCCTGAGGGAATATTACGAGACAAAGGGCTATTACGATCCAGTAATTATTAAGCTCAATCCGGGCTCCTACGCGCCGGTAATCGCATACAACCCGGCTTCTACGGGGATTCCGAGCCTTGAGCCATCCGTTGAGCGACTGATTCTAAGGGCGAAAACCGCCCTCGATGCCCGAACCCTAGGAGGTGCCTGGCGGGCCTTCCGTTACTATCTGCAGATACCCTTCAATACTGAGAATCCCCGCCAAACCGCCAATATTCTTTTCATACCGATGGCTTCTGCCTCGATTATTCCAGGCGCCGCTGCGGCGGTGCGACCGGACGCGGAGGTGACGATTGCGCATGTTAGGGCATCGGGCGTTGAGCCATGGGAGTGCACGTTCGCCGAGGCATGCTGCGAAGCCTGCTACAAACATAATTGGCAGAAGTCCCTCGATTTGTTCGAACTTGCAATCGCTAATAGTCAAGGAGAAGCCACCTACTATTGGTGGTACACCGCACTGCTTGCATCCCAAGGCCGCACGCAGCAGGCAATCAGTATTCTCGACTCTGCCGTTCGTCATTTTTCCCGAACCAACATCGCCACGAGAACCGATCTGGCACTATTGCAAATCATGGCGGCCACTTTGCAGAAGCCGAGGAAACCTTGTCAGCGTCGCTTGATTTTACAGCGGCAGATAATCCGCTGATCGCGTGCAGCTTTGCGATTCTCTATGAAGCCCAAGATCGATTGGCCGATGCCGCGATGTCGATTACGAAGGTTCTTCACTCACAGGATGATGCCGGTCTGGCAGACATTTCAATCGATGAGGCTCTGAAGCGTAGAGACTGGCATGTCCTGCTGAATGGAATGTTGGCGCTGGTGGCAGGCCGCTCAGGGGCAATCGGCAGTACGTCCGAAATGCTTGACATTCTGCTGGCCTGCAAGGCCAAGCGCGAAAGAGCGTCGTCGGTGGAAATAGCCCTCGCACTGATAGGCGTGGGTAAGCTGGATGATGCTGTGGCATGGCTGAACAGAGCGGCTTTGGAAGAAGACGATTCGTTTACCATGTGGTTTCACATCTTTCCTCCTCTTCGCCATCTGCGCAAGCATCGCGGTTTTAAGGACCTCCTGGCTAAACTGAATCTTCCCCTGAACCGTAAGCCTTAAAATCCTAGTACCTCGATTCCTTTAGACCTCCCTTTGCCCTTCGTGCAAGGACGGCGCATTTACCTTTTTTACCTCTGACAGATTTCAGTTTTTTCACGAAAATGAATTCATGCATGAGAAAGCAAACGGAACGCCGGGAAAGTTTCCCAAAGAACAATTGGTAAGCGGCGGATCTAGGGGGACGCCCTTCTTGCGCTCACGGTGATGGTTCCCGGAGGCGACAGGAGGCAAATACATGGACAATTGCCTGATCGATATCAACGAATTGTCGCGGCGGCTCTCCATAGCAAAAGGGACGCTCTACAACTGGGTGAGCCAGGGCAAGCTGCCGTTTAAGAAAATTGGTCGATGCGTGCGTTTCGACTGGGACGAGATTGAAGAGAAGCTGCTGGGCCGATCTACAATGGACACGGCCAGCAGGAGGTAGAAGGAGCTATCCAATATGGCACTCTACCAACGGGGCCGAACCTGGTACGCGGATTTTTACCACGGCAAGACGCGGGTGCAGGTCAGCACTGGCACTGCAAACCGGCGCGAGGCGGAGAAGTTCCTGGCCTTGCGGGTATCCGAAGTCGAGCGCGGCGAGTACGCCAAGCCCATCAGGATAATGCTTGCCGAGCTGGGAAAGCAGTACATGGATTACGCCAAGGCCAATAAGCGCTCGTGGCTGCGGGATCAGCAAATTCTGGAGCACCTTAATGGCGCATTCGGAAGTATGCTGCTTCCCGACATCACGGCACTTCCGATTGAGCGTTACAAACTCGCGCGGCTGGATGCGGTGAGTCCGGCGACAGTTAACCGCGAGCTTGCAGGCCTGAAGCGTCTGTTCAATCTGGCGGAGCAGTGGGGCCTCTACCGGGGCAGGAATCCCGTCAAGGGAGTCCGGTTCCTGGATGAAAACAACCTGAAACTTCGCACTCTGTCGGAAGAGGAGGAGGGGTCGCTATTGCGGTGCTGCGCTCCTTTCCTTCAGGACTTGGTGATATTCGCGATCTATACCGGACTTCGGCTCGGGGAAATTCTCAATCTCAAATGGGAGGAGGTGGATTTGGACAGCGGCATCATCACGATGGTGGTTCGCAAGAACCGTCGCGTGCTGGAGGTGCCGTTAAACGACAAGGCGCTGGCGGTCGTAAAAGGTTGGCAGGGTATTAGGAAGTGCGCGTACGTGTTCTACAACCCTGGCACGGGCGACCAGTGGAAGGATGTTCGGGCGGGTCTCATAAAGGCGTGCCGCCTCGCGGGACTTCACGACGTGACGTGGCACATCTTCCGTCACACCTTCGCGTCAAGGCTCAACGGCAATGGCGTGGACCTGGTGACGGTGAAAGAGCTTCTCGGGCACTCGGACATCAAAACGACAATGCGTTACGCCCACACAAACCGGGCAGCAAAAGCGAGCGCCGTGAGAGGACTGACGGCGTTACAAAGTAGTGACAATGCCGGTTGGCAAGGGCGAAACGGCAGTAGTGCCAGTCTTTGCAAGTGATTGGAAAATTAGGATAGATTAGAGGTACGGAGGGATGTGTGAGCGGTTGAAACAGGCGGTCTTGAAACTAGCTCGTCTCCTGCCCTTGGTGTTCGGAATCAATCACTTAGAGTCCGCCAGTGCGGCCTGATTCGGGCTGGATACGGGTGTTCGGCACGCGAATATGCAACGGATTATGCAACGGCGGCCTTGGCCAACAGCTTTCACGACCGCTACCTCGGAAAATCCGCGACTTGAGTAGAGAATCACCCCGCCCGCGTGTGCCTCAGTCGATGGGAGGAGGATTGCGAAGCGCAGCGACTTTATGAGAGTCCAGGGAGAATCGGGGCTTACCAATCGCATTCAGGCCTGCCAAATTTGTGCCTCTCGATAACCTCGAAATCTCTGAGCGGACAGGGATTATACTTCTTTCATAATTCTCTCCTCCGATGCTCATTTCTCTCGCGACACTCCTCGCCACTATGTCCTCGAGCTTCCGTTCGCGGGCTGCCCTCGAGATGGAGAACCTGGCTTTGCGCCACCAAATCGGCGTGCTGCAACGTTGCGCGAGAAAACGCCCCAGGTTGACGGACGTGGACCGTCTTTTCTGGGTCTGGCTGTCCCGGATCTGGAGCGACTGGCGCTCGGCGCTGGCGATTGTTCAGCCTGACACAGTCCTTGCTTGGCATCGCAAGGGCTTCCGTCTCTTCTGGAGCTGGAAGATTCGGCGGGGCCAACAGGGAAGACCGACTGTTTCCCGCGAAGTCCGAACTCTGATCCGCAGAATGTGCCGGGAGAATCCCGGTTGGGGTGCCCCCCGCATCTACGGTGAGCTGCTCAAACTCGGCGTCGACATCGGGGAGAGCAGCGTGAGCAAATACATGGTGCGCGGTCGCAAGCCACCGTCGCAGACCTGGCGCACATTCCTGGAGAATCACGCTCAGCAGTTGGTTTCCATCGATTTCTTCACTGTCCCCACCCTCCGCTTCCAGGTCCTTTACGTGTTTCTGGTATTGGCGCACGATCGTCGGCGCATTCTTCACTTCAATGTGACCGCCCGCCCGACGGCAGAGTGGGCCGACAGCAACTGCGGGAGGCATTTCCCTTCGACCGACTCCCGCGCTACCTGCTCCGCGACCGCGATGCTATCTTCGGCTCTGAGTTCCGCGGATAGGTGCGAGACATGTGCTTTTGACAACCTGACTTG
>PLQW01000045.1:20019-20664 GCA_003160215.1 Acidobacteriaceae bacterium | reverse complement strand
AGGCCGGCGGCGGAGCGGCGCGAATCGCTGCACGCCCCCGGCGGTTTACGGCGCTGATTGAATCCTCTTCAGCGCGTCTGCGGCCGCTTGCTTCTGATCGTCAGAGTCGCTTTGCAGCATGACCTTAAGCAATGGCACAGCATTCGAAGCCGCAGGACCGATTTCTCCAAGAGCTTCGGCGGCTGCCTGCTGAATGGAATTGCCGTGATCGTAGAGTTTGGTTGGGTATTTCGATAGGTTGTGCTCGCGTTGAAACACGATTGAATAATGCTCCATTTCCGACATCATCACCGGCAACACAGCGTTCGTTTGCCGACCGATCCGCCAAATGGCTTGCGCCGCCCGCACGCGGAGCCGGGCATTTTTATCATGGATCAATTCGGTCAAACGGGGAATCGCAGCCGCAGCAAGTGGGCCAATGCGGACGAGTGCTTGGGCCGCACGGTCTGCCGTGCCCACATTCGTCGAATTCAAGTCCTCGACCAAGACCGAATAGGCCATGACGGCGTTTGACCCCCAGTTTGTAAACACTCGCACCGTGTTTTCTTTCTGTTGGCTGTTCCCGTCATGGTAGATTTCGAGCAAGACCGGCATGGCATGAGGCCCCATCGACGCCAGCGCGGATGTTGCCAGCCCTGCCGCCCA
>PLQW01000045.1:0-20007 GCA_003160215.1 Acidobacteriaceae bacterium | reverse complement strand
GATTTACGAACTGCGCATCAAGCCCAGGCTTTCGCAGGACGAGCTTGCGCGCAAGGTTGGCCCACCCAACCCGTCATCTCCCGGCTTGAAGACGCGGACTATGATGGCCATTCCCTGGCCATGTTGCGCCGCATCGCCGCCGCCATGGAGAGGCGCGTGGAAATCCGCTTTCTGCCCGGCCGCAAGTTGCAACACGCATAAAGGCGGTGGGGCTTCGGGGCTGGCGCTCATCCTAACCTCTTCTCCCTCCACCGTCGCCAAGGCTTTGGTGGACAGGCCTGGGAGAAGGAACAGCAATCGCACGGCTCTGGTTTTGCGGGAGCGCGACCGGCCAATGCAGTCGCTGGAATCTCAAGTGGACGGCGAGTGATTCTCCCTCTCCTGGAGGAGAGGGCGGCCTGTCCGCCATAGCCCTGCGACGGCGGAGGGTGAGGTCGAGTCCCAAAGGATCCTGTTCTGTGCCCGCCCGCCAGACAGTGCGCCGACTTCATTAAGCGCCGTCCGACAGCGCGGCGCCGAGGGCGCCTGTGAATTGGGGTTGGGGGGCGACGTGGATCGGGCATGACAGAGCTTCCTCCAGCGCGCGGGCCATGCCTGGCAGCAACGCAACGCCGCCGGTGAAATAGACGGGCGGCGCGATGAACCGACCGGCCAGCGCCGAGACGCGCGTGGCGATGGCGTTTTGCACGCCGGCCACCACGTCCGGCAACGGCTTGCCCTCCGCCAGCAGCCCGATGATTTCCGTCTCGGCAAAGACAACGCACACGTTGCTGATGATCGCGGGTTTTCTGCTTTGGCGTCCGAGTTCCGAAAGCTTTTCCCAATTCATCTCCAGCCGCGCGGCCACCATTTCCAGGAAACGCCCGGTGCCCGCCGCGCAGCGGTCGTTCATTTCAAAATCCCGCACCCGCCCGCCGTCCTCGAGGCTGATGACCTTGCTGTCCTGCCCGCCGATTTCGATGATGGTGCGCGCCGACGGCGCCAGCCAGTGGACGCCCCGCGCGTGACAGGTGATTTCGGTGATGGTGGTGTCGGCAAAACCGATAGCGTGGCGTCCGTAGCCGGTGGCCACGACGCCGGAAATGCGGGACCGCCCCAGTCCGGCCTCCTTCAAAACCCTTGCGAAAAGCTCCGCGGCGAGCCGTTCCTGTTCCACGCCCTGGTCGGCCAGGCCGGAGGCGAGAATCTCCTTCCGTTCAGTGTCAAACAACACTGTCTTGATGGAGCGGGAGCCAGCGTCTATGCCCGCGCGAATCATGCGGGCCTCCTGTCTCGCGCGATTTCAACCAGCGCCTGCAATCGCGAGCGGAGGCCCGTCCGCATCGCGTCGCAAACGGGTGAGATTTCAAGTTCAATGGCGGGTATGCCGATTTCCCGCCGCGCGAATTGGAGGATGATTTCCCCCTCGCGCGCGCAGTGGCTGGCTCCGGGAATGCGCGAGACGACCAGAGCCTCAGCGCCGTTGGCGCGGCATTCACGGACGATCCGCGCGGCGCGGTCGGAGGCGGGGCCAACCATCGGGTCCGCCAGCGCGGCGCGGGCCAGCGCTTCCAGCGGCGGGAGGTCTTCGGGAATCAAATCCAGCGCATGGGTGAACATGTAATCGGTTCCGCATATCCGTCCGCCGATCTCTTCCAGCAAGTTCATCGCGCGCAAATCGGCGACCGGATTCACCCAGAAAATCCGCGCGGCATCGGCGCTGACCGCGAACTGGTTCCGCCGCGCGCGCGATTGCGCCTCGGCCAGCAAACCGTCCAACACGGCAATGCTCTCCTCGCGGTCTGAGCAAAAATGGATCGCGAGCATCTCGGCGACGAGCATTTCCAGCGCGGGCAGCGCCGCGGCGGGCGCGGCATAAACGGTCCGGCGCAATGACTCCAGCGTCCGGCGCACCCGGTTGGCGGCGCGGATGCCGTCCGCCAGCCAAACGTCGTCCAAATGTTTCCCGGCCAGTTCGCCCAACGCCTGGCCGACGCGCCCCAATTCCGCCCGGACGCAGTCCACTTGAATTTTCGGCGCGGACAAACCGCCCGGCAAGGCGCAGGCGGTCTCGCCGGAATCGGGCTGGCGGCGGCGCGGCATTTCCCACCAGAGAATGGGATGCCCCAGATGTTCGAGGCGTTGAGCGATGGCCGAAAAATCGTCGCAAATCGCGCCGGCGCTGCACACCAACAAATCCGGGCGCGGGAAATGCCCGCCATGCTCGAAGGCTGGCAACATCGCCCGCACCGGACAAAACGAGCTGTCCAGGCCCATCGTTTCCGCCTGCTGCAAGAGCATGTCGCCGCATTCCATCAGGCACGGCGTCCACCAGGCGCCATCGGGATAAAACGCCCGCATCGACGGCAGCGAATAGGCCATGACCGGCACCGTGCCGAGGTCTTTCATCGCGCCGACGAGCTTGTCGCCGTTGGCGCGAGCCTGATGCAGGCGCTGGTTCTCCGTGAGCAGGAAATTCCAGAGGCGCAGCGCGGCGGGGGAGTTGTCGAACTGCAAGTGTTGCAGGCGGAAATTCCTGTCGCGGACGACATGGCGGCGGAGCGGCCCGCCGTAAGTGGGTTCGCGCAGGCCATCGCGGCGGAGTTGCTCGTGGCGGTCGTCCCACTCATCCAGGGTCAACTTGCGCGGCGAAGCGTTCATCGCAGAGTTTCCACAAAAGCCTGGAGGCGGTTGAGATCGCGCGGCGCGGCGCCCGGTTCCGCGCAGGCTTCCAAGAGCAAGACGGGCAGGCCAAATGTCTCCCTCAACGTTGGCGCCTCGGCCCGCCAAAGATCGCAGCCGGTGAAATGCCAGAGCACGATGCCCCGCGCCTGACGGGAGGCCAGCCGCGGCTTCAGCCAGGAATACAGGCGCGCATTGGGCCGTTGGAACACGCCAATTGTGTTGTCAAGGCAGCCGCGGAAAAGTGTGTCAAATGGGTCCTTTGCGACGGTTTCCGATTCAAGCGGCGGAGCCAGACTGAGTTCGCCCATTTCGGTGGCGTCGAGCGCGACACGCCCGCCGGCGGCTTCCAATGCGTCGAGCCATTTCCAATGCGACGCCAGAAACGGCCCTCCAACAAGGGCGAGCGGAATTTGATCCGCAGGCGCGGCGGGCGGCGGCGGCGAGAAGGAGCCGTCCCAGTGAAAGCGGGCCACTGCTTCAGCAAATCCGCGCGAGGAACTGGCGCGGGCCGATTCGAGCAGAAGTTTTCGCGTCCGGCCGGCTTGCAGCATTTCCAGCCACAACTGTTCCGGCGATGGGGCGCGCCCGCCCATCGCCAAAAGGAATCGTCCCAACCGCTCCAGTTCGGAGCGCAGGATTTGTCCCGCCGCCGCCGTCTGCCAGGTGGCCGGCAGGTTGAATAAGAACGCCTGTCGCTGTCCCCGGAAAATCGCCGCGTCAAACGCGCGCCGCATCTGGTCGCAAGCCGTGGAAAAAACCGCCGCGGATTCCGCCCGCGATTGGGCGAACCGGACCGCCGATTCCGCGAAGGCGCAGACGCCGGCGGAGAGAGGGCAGGGGAGGCGTTGGAGATTCTCCGCCGCCCAGATGCCCCGCGGCTGGAGACCGTGCGCGCGGACCCATTCGGGGGGAATCCACGGGCTGGTCAGGAAGACGTCCATTTCGCCAGCCGGTTCTATATGGACGGACATAAATAAAGGGACGCTTCGCACGGATCTCGCGGGACGGCTCCGCTGGAGCGTCGCCCNNGGGCGACGCTCCAGCGGAGCCATGTCCCTCTTTGTGTCCGTCCATCTATCCTGCCTTTTCGGCGACGACGAGCCCTTGAATGATTTTTCCGGCCTCCGCCAGCGATTCAATGAAACGCATTTCGCAGACGAGGTTTTGCGCGAGCGCGGCGTCGAAGCCGATGATTTTGAGCGCGTCGAAAGTCAGTTGTTTTTCAATCATGTCCAGGTAAAGCGGCATGTATAGGGCAAAGCGCCTGGTATCATGCGCGACACGGACCAAACAGCCGTTGGTTTCGAGCAGCGACTTGTATTCCCCAATCGCGAGTATGTTGGGGAATTTCATGAATGCGAGAAAGCGGGCGGCTTCCGTTTCGCTCATAGCCGAGGGGCCTTCCATCCAGTCGGTGAAAACTATTTTGCCTTGCGGCTTGACGAGCCGGGCGGCCTCCGCGATCAACTTCGCCTTGTCCTCGACGTAACACCAGGCATCTTCACCCCAGACGAAATGGAAATGGCCGGATGCCAGGCCGGTGTCGCAGGCGTTGCCTTCGACGAATGACACTCTTTCCGCCAGACCCTCGTCGGCGCACCGGCGCCGGCCCAGTTGCACCATGGCGGGAGTGGCGTCCACGCCGGTCATGCGCGCGACGTTGATAAAGCGGGCCAAAAACCTCATCCCCGCGCCACTGCAACAGCAGAGGTCAACGCCCTCCGAACCGGCGGCGATGGTCCCGCGGTGGGCGAGGTCCATTGAGGATTGGAATCCGCCGATGTGAATCTGTTCGCCCATGAGCAGTTCCCAAAGCCGCCCTTCGGGTCCGGCATAGACAGCTTGAACATTCGACAAGTGAATTTGCGGCGCTAATTTCATAATGGTCTCCTGGCGCGAATGGTTTCAAACAGGGCCTCGATTCGCGCCGAAATTCGAGCCGAGTCCGACGGCGAATAATCCGTCGTGATTTTCAGGTAAGGCAGCCGAAGTTCCTTTTCGGCAAGTTGGCGGACGTGGTAAGACTCAACGTCATAAGTCAGGCACGCCTGCCAGACAAGCTCGATGACGCAGTCGGGCCGGAATTTCGCGGCCAGCGAGCGAAGCGAATCGAAGCGCCGGGTATTGGGCGTCATGACCGAACAGGGCAGATGGAAGTATTTCCGGGCAATGGCGCCAAGGGGGTCCGGGTCGTCCAAATCCACATCGTCAAGAATCGGTTTAAGGCCCGTGCAGTTCTCCATGGCGACCACCACGGAGCCGGCCTGTTCGATCAATTCCAGGACCCGCTCCGCGCCGTGGACCAGCGGCACGCCTGTGAGCAAAACGCGGATTCCTCCCTGGGCGGGCGGGGCGGAGCCGGCGGCGCCCTCGAACATCTTGATGGCCCGTTCATATTGGCGCAGGTCCTCTTCGATCCCCGATATGATGCTCTTGAACTCGATGAGCTGCCGCCCCGTCAGCGGCGGCGGGTCGTGTGTCATCAAATCAGCCAACTGCCGGCGCAAGCGCCGTTCGCGGTTCATCAGCTTTGCGGCGTCCCGGAGTTTCTCGTCCGTGATGCGGGTCTGAAAGCGTTGCTCGGCGTATTCTTTAAACTTGCGCACTTCCCGCGTCCAGTGTTCCAGCGCGTCGGCCCCATCCGCCTTGTGCGGCAGTTCGAGCACATACATCGTCTTGGTTGCGCCCATCAACTCAAACATCTTCTTCTTCCCATCGCAGCTCGTTTCGGCGACGACCAAATCCGCCGATTGAAGAAATGGGTTGGTCCCGGTGACGTGATAGCCGAAGGTGGACTTGATGAGCGGACACAGGTTGGCCGGCAGGAACTGCTCCGCCCGGGGGATGGTTGCCGCCGACCCGCCGCAAAGGCAGACCGGCACCACGCCCGCGGCCAGGAGAATTTCGCGCGGCGTAAACTCACACATGATGCCCGCGATGGGCCTGCCCCGCGCCTTGGCCGCCTCCGCGAAGGCATAACAGTGATCCGTCATGCCGGCGAACCAAGCCAGTGGATTTGTCGAACCATCGGTCAAGATGGCCGCTTCGATATCCTCGGCCCCGCTCATAATCGAAAGTCAAATGTGATTGCGTCTCAAAGAAAGATCGTCTGTTCCCGGGCCGGGCCGACCGAGACAATCATCAGCGACGCCCCTGTCAATTCGGCCAGACTCCGCAAATAACTTCGAGCGCGGAGCGGCAACTGGCTCCATTTCCGGCAGCGCGAGGTCGAGGTCCGCCATCCCGGGAACTCCGCATAGACCGGCTCGCATTTGGCCAGCAATTCAATGTCCGCCGGGACATAATCCAGGCGCGTCGGTCCCGCGCGGTAGGCGATGCACACCTTGATCGTCTCCAGGCTGTCCAAACCGTCCAAGTTGGTCACCGCCAGGTCGTCGATGCCGTTGATGATGGCTGCATGGCGCGTGGCGACCGCGTCGAACCAACCGCAACGCCGCGGCCGGCCCGTCGTCGCCCCGAATTCCCTGCCCATGCCGTGGAGCAGGTCGGCGATCTCCTGGTTCTCTGTCGGCAACGGTCCTTCTCCGACGCGCGTGATATAGGCCTTCATAACGCCCACCACTTCATCCATGCGGTTGGGGGCCACGCCCGATCCGGTGCAAGCCCCGCCCGACGTGGTGTTGGAGGAAGTGACAAAGGGATAGGTGCCGTGATCGATGTCCAGGAAGGTGCCTTGCGCTCCTTCAAAAAGAATATCCTTCCCGCGCCGCGCCGCCTCGTGCAACAGCGCGACGGTGTTGGTCACAAAGGGCTTGAGGCGGTCGCCCGCCGCGCGATAGGCGGCGTGGACTTTGGCGAAGGAGAGGGGCTTGGCGCCGAAGGCCTTGAGAATTTCGTTGTTCTCCTTGATTTTGAAGCGCAGCAGCCCTTCAAACCGTCCGGGGTTGATCAAGTCGATCATGCGCAAACCGGTGCGGGCCGCCTTGTCGCCGTAGGCGGGGCCGATGCCCCGTTTGGTGGTGCCGATTCTGTCTTCGCCCTTGAGCAGTTCCCGCTGCTCGTCCAATTCGCGGTGATAGGGCATGACCAGATGGGCCGATTCGCTGATGAAAAGGTTCTTGACCCGCACCCCCAGCCGATTGAGTTCTTCCATTTCCCCCACAAGACTCACCGGATCGACCACCACGCCGTTGCCGATCACGCAGAGCTTGCGCGGGCGCAAGATGCCCGATGGAATCAGATGCAGGACGTATCTCTTCTTCCCGATAAAAACCGTGTGGCCCGCGTTGTTGCCGCCCTGGGTGCGGACGACAATGTCCGCCTTGCCGGTCAAAACGTCGATGATTTTGCCTTTGCCTTCGTCGCCCCACTGCGCGCCGACAATCACTGCTGTCTTGCCAATTCTCAACTTCATACTCCATTCGCGGGCGCCCGATATCGAGCGCGAACGACCGCGCAGATTCACACACAACTCGCCTCTGGATTGCCAAACAAGATCAAAATTCGGGGATATTGAGGGAGACGAACCGCGTACCCTTGATTTTACAGGTTGGACTAAAGATGGCGCAATGTGCGCAGGCGAGTGGTGGTGTCTCAGTTTGAAGGTTATACGATTCGCATAAGAAAGACCTGATGATTGTCCCTTTGCATGTAAAGTTTTCCCGTATTTGGACACCTAAAGTAATTCCCGAGCATCATGGCGATTTCCTGGGGGACCTCCCGCCCATCATAGACGCCCCGACGCTTTGGTCACTGGCTAGTAGATCCTTGCGCTCAATTACAATTCCGGCTGGGTGCGGGACGGAGCATTCGTTGCAGAAGACGTGCATCATATACCTGTATGCCATTTGTTTCTCCTTAGTTCAACAGCCGCCACAGCCCACGACTTCGAATCGACCCACTACCCAAACTTCATAGCGTTCACCCAATGCGAGGGTACCGCCGTACACTAGCAGTTTATGCCCGAACTTCCGGAAGTCGAAACCATTGCTCGCGGACTGAATCAGCGGATCGCTGGGGACGTGATCGAGTCGGTCTGGCTGGGAGAAAAACCAGAGCCGCTGAAGTCGCCTGCGGCGGAAATCGCATCCGTTCTGGAGCACCGCCGAATCTTGCAAGTACGCCGCGTGGGCAAGCACATTGTTTTCGATTTACAGCGTTCCCGGCGAAACATGTCGAGAAGGGCGGCTGCCCTTGATGGGCAATGGATTGTGCACCTCGGAATGACTGGCCGTCTTCTGATCGCGTCCCCGGAAATCGCGATGGCCAAGCACACCCACGCGGTGCTGAAGCTGGCCTCGGGAAGGGAAGTGCGGTTCGTCGATCCTCGGCGATTCGGCCGCTTGGCCGTCGTGCGGATCGAATCAAAAATTGCCACCGGATTTGCCGCGCCCGGTGACGAGCCACTGCAGTCGCAAGTTGGGCCATTCATGGCTCTCTTTCGCGGCCGGAAAACTCCTATCAAGAGTGCATTACTAAACCAGAAGCTGTTAAGCGGTGTCGGGAACATTTATGCTGACGAGTCGCTGTTCCGCGCCGGGATTCGGCCCCGCAGGCGAGCGGCGTCGCTCACGCGCGCAGAGTTGCAAAGACTGCACATCGCACTAAAAGCGGTCCTGCGCGAAGCCATCAAGCTGGGCGGATCGTCCGTAAATGATTACGTCGATGCCGAAGGCCAAGAGGGATTTTTTCAACTGCGGCATCGCGTGTATGGAAGAGAGGGCAAGCCATGCCTGGTATGCGGCACGGCAATCAAACGGGTTATCATCGCAGGACGGAGCAGTCATTACTGTTCGCGCTGTCAGAAGTAGCGTGCCAGAGTTGGTCGAGTCTGGCGAGTACGAGTAGAGCGGCACTTCAGCTATAGTATTCGTCTGTTTGCGCAACTGAAGCAGCAAGCTTTGAAGGGGCACGGCTTCATTGACTGCTGCATAAGCAATGTCTGATGATTTTGAGTTGTCATCACGAACGGCCTTCAGGCCGTGAGGGATCTGCTGTTTCCTCTGAACAGTCGTTCCAGTGTTAACGAAAGCAGATTCCTCGCTTCGCTCGTAATGACAACTCCGGGGCGAATGGGCCATCCCGCATGGAACATTAGTTACACAGTGATCTTTAGCCGTGCCCCTTCAAAGCGCGAGGCTCTCACGAGAGGCTGAACATGGGCGTTTATTCGATCGGAGTTGACCTGGGAGGAACCAACCTGCGCATCGCCGCGGTCGACACGGAAGGCAAACTGCTGGAGAAGCTGACCACCGGAACCGAGGTAGGCCGCGGTCGAGACTCCGTGATCGGAGAGATGTGCGACGCGATTCAGTCGGTCAATATGAAGTTTCGCGACTCGGGACAACTGGCAGGCATTGGCATTGGGGTTCCCGGATTTATCGATATGGACACCGGTACCATCATGGAATCGCCCAATCTTCCCGGCTGGGCGAACTTCCCGGTCCGCGATGAGATTCAACGCAGGCTGGGAGCGCCCGTGATTCTGGAGAACGACGCCAACTCCGCTGCCATGGGAGAAAAATGGCTGGGCGCAGGCCGCGATACCGATCATATGGCCATGTACACGCTTGGCACCGGGGTAGGAGGCGGGTTGGTGCTGAACGGACGTCTCTGGCATGGCATGAACGGCATGGCCGGAGAACTCGGCCACTTTACTGTTGAACCGGAAGGGCATCCCTGCGGTTGTGGAAGCCGTGGCTGTCTTGAGCAGTACGCCTCGGCAACGGCCATCGTGCGCATGGCGCACGAGGCGATCGCAAGCGGGCGAGCGGACGATCTGGCCCGGGCTTCACGCGGCAATGTCGAGTTCAATTCGCGGGTCATCTACCAGATGGCAATTCAAGGTGACGTGTCGGCGCAACGTATCTATCAAACCGTGGGGCGCTCGTTGGGTATCGGTATCGGTGGCATGGTCAACGCGCTGAATCTGCCGATGTACGTCATCGGTGGGGGCGTCGCCAGCGCCTGGGACGCTTTTGCGCCTACTATGCTGGAGGAGCTGAGAATTCGCTCCTTCATCTACAAGGTCACGGCTCCCGACGGCGTGATAGCGGGGAAGAAGCACACCATTGTCACGCGTGCGCTGATGGGCAGCGATGCCGGACTGTATGGCGCGGCAAGACTGCCTATGCTGGCGTCGCTCACACAAACTGAGCCGACGCAAAGCCAACTACCCGCATAGCTTAATCTACTGTCGTTCTAAGAAAATTTCACGCTGCGGCAACAAGGGGGTGAATTTGTTCCGTGTTTCCCACCACTCAGGTGTGGGTTGTCGCAAAACTGCCGGATCGGCGAAAAGTCGCTGGAGCAAATCGGCAATTGTGGTTCATACTGGAGCAATCATTGAGGCTGACCCTCAGCTTAACGTCTCTTTTCTGTGGGATGGTGTTGTGTCTCCGGAGTTGGAACAGATTCGCCGTGAAGTGGAGCGCGTCGCGGGCGCGATGTCGCGTGACGACTGGCGCTATGCTCCTCCAGGAAAGTGGAGTTGCGCCCAGATCCTCGAACACCTTCTACTGAGTTACACGGCCACAACCAACGGAACCCAGACGGCCCTACAAACGGGAAAGCCCTTGGGCGGCCAGCCTAGGTTGAGGGATAGACTCGCTACCTTCTATGTGGCCAGGCTGGGATTCATCCCGTCAGGCCGGACGGCGCCGAAACAGGCGACTCCCAAGGATGGTGTCGGAGCGGAGTCGTTGCGTCAATTCAATGACGCCCTGGTCGCTATGGACGCGACGTTAACGGATGCGGAGAAACGATTCGGAAGCGCGTGTAAAATACTCGACCATCCGATCCTGGGCCCGTTGAACACCAAAGACTGGCGTCGCGTCCATCGTACCCATGCCAAGCACCACCTGAAGCAAATCGAGAAGCGATTGAGGCAGGCCAGTTCTGGCCGCGCCTGACCGATCTGCAAAAGTAGCGGGTCGGAAGTGCTTTGCGGGTCGCCCTCCCCTCTCTCGAAAATCATTCACCACCCTTCAGCTTCGCTCAGGGCAGGCTCCGACACGGAGGACACGGGGTTTTAGCCTCTCGAGTTTTCTCCGTGATCTCCGTGGTTAATTTTCATTCCTAGAGGTGCCGCAGGCCCATGTAACACTCAGGGTGACACCTCAAAGTTCATGGATTATGCAGGCAAAGCGCCGCTCTACCCAGGCTTACGATCACAGTAATTCTGAGACCATTCTAGAAAAAGCTCAGATACCAGCGCCATATTGACTCACCGAAAAAGACGGCGGCAAGGGAGCATGTACCGAGAAATACGCCGAAGGGGAGTTCCTGTGTCAGGAACCTCTCCCGTGCGGAAGGCTGTGGCTTCCCACCCGGCGCTCCGCCCATCTCAGGCGGGTTGCGGTTGCGCCGCGCTAACAGGAAGACAGCATAAACGGCGCCAGCCAACGGCGCGGAGAAAATCACCAAGAGTGTGAGCTTCAGCCCCAGAAACGCCCCCACCATGGCCATGAGCGCAATATCGCCGAATCCCATTCCGTGACGTTTGCGAAGCAGGTAGTACAGCGCCCACGCGAGATAGAAGAAGCCAGCCCCGACAACAGCGCCGATCGCGGAGTCGAGTAGCGGGAGCTGTGCATGAGCCGGAAGCTGTGCGCCATACACGCGCAGCAAGAATTGTGTTCCCGTGCTGTCGGTTGGAGCGATCCAGGAGAGCGCCAGCCCCAGCACGATTCCGGGATAGGTAAATTCCCGCGGCAGCAGGCCGGTTTCGGCATCCATGAAAATCAGTCCAACCAGCAGGAAACAAAAAAGGCAGAACTTTGCCGTTACCAGGGTCAGACCGAATGATACATAGCACGCTGTGAACAGTAAGGCGGTCAGCAATTCGACTGCGGGATAACGCAGCGAAATCGGCCCTCCGCAATCGCGGCAACGGCGGCGCAGCAGCAGCCAGCTTAACAACGGGATATTGTCTTGCCATCGAAGGAAAGCGCCACAGGCAGGGCAGTGAGACCTGGGGCTGATGACGGACTCGTCGCATGGAATGCGGCTGATGCAGACATTCAGGAAACTGCCGAACGCCAGCCCCACGACGAATAGCACACATTCGAAAGCTAGGTCCAAAGCGTGTTGTGGACGTCCTCTCCTACGGCTGATGAAAGCGCAGTACAGCGCCGCTCAGTTTCATTTCGTATGGCTGATCCGGCGGCATCTCACCTATCCAGTTTACGAGCTTACGATTGATCAGCCGTGTTTCGGGCGGACAGCTTTGCCACCCGTTCTCTTTCTGCTCACGAATCGGCACCCTATAGCCTGCTACGTCCGCAGCGGGCTCCTGGTTCTTCCAATCGAATAGAGCTGCTTCCAGATCGTCGGAGAGTGCCTCATTGGGACGGAGGCAGAGAATCCAATCATGCGACGCTTCCGTGGCATATGCGCCAAACGTGACGCCGGGGATCGCGCTCTTAAGAGTCGCTCCGTGCTCCCGCGCGACCCGCGAACTATCGTCTTCCGAGCAATCGTCAATCACCAGCACCTCGTCACAAGGACGAAGCGAGTCCAAGGCGCGGCCGAGGCGGAGCGCATCATTGTGCGTGTGCAGCAGGGCGGTAATTTTAGGCATCTTGCAACTCTAGTGAGGATATCGCAGCCATTAACGACTGTGTATAAAGCTAGACGCGAAAAAGGCGCAGCCGGGTTGTGACTGCGCCTGCGAATCGCCTTGAGCAATCGTTTACGAGAGAGGTGTGCGTTCTGCGTTATGCTCATTGCCGCCTTGCGGCGTAACCGTCAATGCGTTGATGGTCTGGAAGCTCAACACCGCCTCAGCCGGCAACTGGATCTGCTGCCCTTTCTTGGAGGCTGCAACTCCGGTTCCAGCACCTGCCCCGGTTGCCGCACCAATTGCGGCGCCTTTGCCACCGCCAAATATGCCGCCGAGAATGGCGCCGGCGGCAGTACCGACACCCACCTTGGTCGCGGTGTTCTTGCCCTCGCCATTTCCGGCGCGGGTCCACTGGTTCGTCTGAATGTTGTACGTTCTGCCGTGCGCCGAGAGCGACGTCAATTCCAGCGTTAGGACGGAATTGCCGGCGAAGCGGCCAGCGCTCTTTACATCAGCCACTCGGCCTACGATTTCAGCGCCGGACGGAATCACCGTTTCACCGTCAAGCACAATTGGGTTGCTGAGCGAACCATGGAAGGTGTCGCCGACCTGGTTTCGCTCGGAATCGAGTGGATTATCGAGCCGCACCGTGAGCTGGGTTCCAGCCGGTATGGTGACCTTCTTCGGAGGAACTGGCGGCTGCGGAGGAGGTGGAGGCGTCTGTTGAGGGGGTGCAGGAGACGGCGTATCTTCGGCCTCGAGGGCACTGGCCCCAGGGTTCACCGAGTCGTTTTCGGCCGTGTTGCGATGGCTGGGGCCGTTTGCTTCGGTTTCAGACATATACAACTTGCTGCGCTTTGCAGGCGACCCAGACGCCATTCGCGCTGATGGCGGAGTTACTTGCGCCTGCTGCACCTGAAGGTTATTGACGACGGTCTTTACACCCTCAACTGTGGTCGCATCGCTGGCCGCGGCAGCACGTTCGGTATCATTGCTGACGTCGCCGGTAAGCGTGACCACGCCATTAGCGGCGTGGACTTCGATCTGGCGATTCTGGATGACCGAATCGCTGTATATCTTGTTTTGTATCTCAGCCGCAATCTGGGCGTCGGTGCGAGTTGGTTTCCGGGAGCACCCGGCCAAAACCCCGAGCGCCAATGCGAGCGTCAAAATGGCATACAACGATTGCTGGGTCCTCATGATCGCTATCGCTCCTGAAGATCGTTCTTAAATCCGAAAGATCCTGCCTAGAAAAATAAACACCTTTCGCTCAGAGTAGTCGCTGTCGCCGGCCTGAAACAGCAACTTCGATCGTGAAGACCGAATCGCATGAGCACGACGCAGCACCAGCTACCGGAAACCGAGAAGAGACAAAACCGTTTCCTCTGCGCTGCTTCCAGTGAAGCTGCGTAGTGTTAGATGTACTGCTGTTAGATGCTGTGTTTCAGGTTTGTGTCGCAGGCTCCGGTCGGCGAGGAGCCTGCGCGACTGCGGACTTAATTCTGCTGGTCCGTGAGGTGATTATTGATCGCAAATAGCGCCAGCTCCAGACGGCTGGCCACGCCGACCTTGTCAAAGATGTTTGTGAGGTGATGTTTCACCGTGTCTTCGCTGAGTGCAAACCGGCGCGCAATCTCCTTATTGCTGAGCCCGGCAACGATCGTGGTAAGGATGTCCATTTCGCGCTTGGTCAGGCCAAAGTTTCGCGGCGTTTTCTCGCCCGAGGGATTCGTCCGCATAAAGTCCACAATGTCGCCGACGCCTTCGCGTCCGATCCAGTACTGTCCGCCCATTACGGTGCGGATGGCCTTCATCAGCAATTGGGTGGCGGCTTCCTTCATGACCACGCCGCGCGCCCCCATCTGTAGCGCTTGCACGATCTGGATGCGCTCCACTGCCGCCGTGAGCACGATGATCTTGGTCTTGAGCTCATCCTCGGTGGCCGATAGCTCGCGCAACACATCCATCCCCGGCACCCGCGGCATCGCCAAGTCCAGCAGAAGAATGTCAGGGGCCAGTTGGCGGGTTTGAGTAACGGCTTCAGAGCCGTCGGCCGCTTCGCCCACAACCTCCAGTTCCGGCTCGGCCTCAAGCAAGCGGCGCAGGCCATCGCGGAATATGGTGTGGTCATCGGCGATGACAATGCGCACAGACGGGTCTTTCTTATCCATCGGATTCATTTCCTTTCTGCGGAACGGTGATTTCGAGCCTGGATCCGTGGCCCGGGTTCGATTCAATCACCATGTCTCCGCCCACTGCCCGGACTCGTTCCTTGATGACGGCCGGTCCGCGGCGGAAGTCGTCGAGCTCGGCCATTGTGAAGCGGCCTGCAAAAGGAAAGCCCTTGCCGTCATCGTCAATTACCAGCTTCCATGAACCGTTTTGCGAGCCGAAGCGCACCACTGCCGATTGCGCGCCGCTGTGTTTCCGAATATTGACCAGACCCTCTTGCACAACCCTTGCCAGCTCGCGGCAGGTGGTCGCCGGAAGGGTGACTTCTTGCAATTCGGATACGAAACGAGCTGCAACACCCGTGTCTCTGGAAAAACGTTCTACGAGTTGGCCAATAAAGTCAAGGAATTGATGCGGCCCAACATCGGGAGGCCGCATCGTCTGCATCAGTTCGCGGAGGTTCAAGACCTCTTGGCGTAGCAAATCCTGCACCCGTTGCAACTCCAAGGGGAGCTGAGAATCATTGGTGCCGCGACGGCGCAACACATCGATTTGCATCTCGATACTGATCAGCGATTGGATCACCGTGTCGTGCAGCTCGCGCGCTACCCGGGCCCGTTCAACCGCCCCGGCTCGAGAGCGAAAACGGCGAAAAAGATAGACGGAATATAGCGCGGGTCCCACCTGGCGCATGACGTCTTGCACAAAACGAAGTTCACGTTCACGCCGGCGACCGACGTAACCGTTTACCACCACGAACCGGGCAGTCCAGTCCCGTCCCATTTCGTGGCTGACCACAAGGACCGAATTAGCGCCAGGCACAGGCATCTGAAGGTCACCAAGCTGAGACCGTCCGATCCGCCGTCCTTCGTCGTCCAGAGCAGCGATACTGTATCTCTGTGTCTTGCCAGTGCGCTTCATGTAGAAGGTGTAAGGATAGCCTCGCATGAGCTCAGATGCGTGTTGCGGAGGCGGGATTTCGCGCACCTGGGCGAGCGCCTCGGGTGACGACGTGGTTACCCATTTGAAGGCTCGTCCGGTGCTGCTCTGGCAGACCACTTCGTATACCTCACGACTGTTGAAGACGCCACTCAATTCAACCAGTACCTCCCGTAAGGCGACAGCGAAATGGCCGCCAACCCGAGCTAGCGATAGGAGCCGATTCGTCAGATCGATCTCGGCTCGCAGTTCTTTCTCCCCTTCGGCGAGAAAGCCGAGCAGAAATCCCGTCATCAACAGAAAACCACAGCGCAGGACGAGCCGCGGCGGTTCCACGTTGGTGGACAGCATACGCTGCAGCAGTGCAGGTCCGTACCTCACAACTGCCGCTTGAAATAGCAGCAGCCCTGCCCCGATCATGGCGGTTGTCATGGTTTCCACGAATCCCCATCGGAAGGCAGCCGCTAGCATCGCGAAGAGGAAGAAAATAAAGAAGATACTATTGGGCGCATCCGTGAACAGGCACAAGAGCGCAGGCCAGGCGACATCGCTTACCTGGGCCCAAAGTACAAAGCTCCGGCTGGGCTCCCGACGCATCCGCAGAAGCGCCAGCAGCACGAGACTGTGGGCGCTGTAGCCCAGCAGGACTAATCGTCCGAAGTAGTAATACGGGCCGCTCGCGACAGGGTGGATATCCCAGGCGATCATAGACGTAAGTGCTAGAAACAAGCGCGAAAACGCCAGGACGCGTTCCACACGACCGTCTTCGTACCGGAGCCCGCTCGCCCGGAGCCGAGAGAGAAACCTGCGCGCGGACAGAGGTGGACGCAAACGATATCCCTTCACCAGAGAATCTACTGGGAGTGGCACGATTATGCCACTAAAGCGCTAAACCGCAAACGTAATTCGAGTGGTGGTAGGGCAGGAAACTCGCATCCGGGGTCGGCGGTACAAGAAATTCAAAGCTCGAAGGGGTAGCTTCCGGACGCTGAAGTAGGTTTAGGCGTTTGTGCCAGGTTCACCCCCTTTTGTGGACCCGGCTCACTGCTTCCTGTGAAGGCGGGCGCTACGTTTAAGGTTGCCGAGCAAGAGTTTTGGGCGCAATATGGCGTCGCAAGAACGCCGCCGCCGTTTTCGCAAGATGTGGTGGGGTTCGACGGGAAGGTCCCGCGTCCTCATTCGCACCTCCCGTGGAGATGCAGGAGTTTCTTGTGGCTGGATGGAGGTACAGGCTATGAACTCAAGGTTGAGGGCGAAAGCCCTATTCATCGCTGCTGTCGTGGCATGGATCTCGTCTGCGGCCTGGGGGCAACACCCCGGCAAAACGGGCCCCAAGTATGACAAGGCCAATGAGGTGAAGATAACGGGCGTCATCGAAGAAGTCCGTGAGCTACCGGGCGAATTCGAAGGTACCCACCTGGTGGTGAAAACCGAGACCAAGACGGTACTCGTGCACGTCGCTCCCAGTGAGTTCCTGAAGGAAATTGACACCTCATTCAATAAAGGGGACCAGGTGGTAGTCGTGGGCGCGAAAGCTCCGGGTGCGCCGGAAGAGGAGATACTGGCCCGCGAAATTACCGACGGAAATAATACGGCCACGCTGCGGGACGATAAAGGCATTCCGATCTGGGCAGGATGGAAGCCATCGAAGTCGGCGGGCAAATAGGCGGTACACGGAATCCGACAGGCCCTTACCCAGCAGCGCTTTCGGCGATTGGATGTGACGCCAAGCCAGAGAACGACCGCTTTTCATGCCTCGCTAAAGCAGTTCCACGATTAGCGTACCCGGCTTGTACGGGTGGAGCGCCGCTTCAGCGCGCGGACGCGGGCCTAAAGGTCTTCAGTCTCATGACATCCTTTACAGATTGTTATCACGACACCTATAGGCCCGCTCTACCCAAGGTACAACTTGCTGGAGACGCCACAGAGGCCGGTCCTGTTCTTCCAGCAGGACCAGTTTCTCCCGCGCATTCACGAGCGCATCTTGCCGGGAATCGTGTAGCCGCATAAGCGCCCAAAGGCCAAGGCTCTCGGGCTCGTTCGGCAGGCCGGGTTGACAATCCTCTGTCAAGAGCGCGGCCAATCGGAGAAAGAAAGGGCATTCCGTTTCCGGAATGCCCTTGGTTAAGGTTCGTTACTTGGTTGACACACCCGCCAAGCCCGTAAGGCCCAACGGCGTTTCTTCTAGCTGCAGCCCGGGAACTTCGCCGAAACGACCTGAGTGCTCCAGTCGAAGGACGCTAGAACCATATAGTACTCGGTTGTGTACCAGAAGGTGCAGTTGTCAACCGGATCAATTCGCATGGAGCTGTAATCGCCCCAGCGGTCTGAGGTGTCAGGCTGCGCCCCATTGTTGTGGATCACATTCGCACACGTTGCACAAAACAGTGTTTCATCGGACAACGTGCTGAGCGTATCGCTGGACTTGCGGCCCGCGAGGCCAATCGCCGGGTGAACGGTCGAACTGGACTCGCTGTACCCCAACAGGATGTCGCCAGCATTATCGCGGGTGAGAGAACCCATCCAGCGGTAATTGCTGTCGCCCGTGGTACCAGCGTATGTCTGCTGTTGGTAGGGCGGTAGCGTCGCCAAGAAAGCGGCAGTGATGGGAGTCTTGTTGGCTTTTAATTCATACCACCGCACGCCAATCTGGCCACCGTTGGATAAGACGTCCCCGTTCACGAACCAGTGCTGGAAGCCGGCGCTACGAACCGATGTTGCTGCCGAGGTCGCTGTTGCGTCGGCCCAATAGGCAAAACGATACATCAAGCGATCGCCTAGAGAGTCCACTTCAGAACTGGTGCCGGGCTGCGGCACGCAATCGCCGCCAAACGAACCGGAGCAGGAGCCGCTGTAGGTGGCAACCGTGAGGAGTTGGGTGTTGGGGCTTCCCGTTATGCTGGCGACAGCGGGCGTCCAGCTAGTAATGTGCATGGAGTACAGGGACAAATGGGAATTATCCACGTCGCCCACGCTGCCGATGTAGAACTCATCCTCGGCCGACGGAGGACCAGAAGGCGAATCAACATCGCCAGGCAGCAAGCTGTCCTCGCTCCCGGACAACTGGAAGCAAATCTGTTCAGCCGTGGGGTCGCCTGCCAGCAACTTCGTCCTGTCATACCCGCAGGGTTGCGGACCGCGGAAGCCGCTGCCGCCGGGACCGAAGTTGTTCATGGATGTGAAGTAGCCGTCGCTAGCGCCGCCCGAGGACCAGATACCGAGCTTGGGATAGTCGGGGAAGCCGCTGCCCGGGACCGAGAACTGGTAGACATTGTAGGTACCATTTGCGTCGGGGCTGGTGGAAACCGCAATGCAAACGGCGTAGGGAGAGACGAACACGTTTTGCATCAACACCCAGCGATCAGCCTTGCGATCAAATTGCGCAAGAATGTCGCCGTCGTTGTTGTTGGCGCACAGGGTGCTAGGGATGCCGTTCCTCCAAAGCGTGTTGCCGAGAATGGCTGGACCACAGGAGCCAGTCTTGCTACACACGGTGTAGGAAACGTTCACCCATTGCAACACTTGGGTATCGCCAACTGCCATGGTGGTATCGGGCGGAGCGTCAGGAACGGAATATCCTGGGAAGCCGTTCCCCACTCCAAGGAAATTCTGGATAACGGAGAATTCCGAAGGATAGACCGCAGCCCGCTGCGCGGGATCCACGTTCTGTCCAAAATTGTGTTTAGGAAGCAGGCGAACCGGATTAGCTTCGTGTACACCGTACTGCGGTGGTTGGGGCAGCTTGGCCAGTTCATCGAGGCGCGCTGTAACCCCAAAGGCTTGTGCATGGCTAGATGTTAGTTTCGGGGACTGGCTGTCCTGCGCTGACAGCGGCAGGCCACAGAGTAAGAGTACGCCCATGGCGAGCATGGACGACCCGATAATTCTCGCGGTATTTCTTGTCATATCGATCCCATTCTCCTTCTGATCTACGCGGCGCATTGGGTGTCGCTTGCGCGCAGTAGTTTCGCAACTCGGCAGGTGTGGTTGGTTGGAACACAGTCTTCGTGTCTACTTGGTCGAGCAATTTGACTTAGTTGCCTGTTAACGGTGTTCTAGGCAGGTGAGAAGATTGAAACACAAGAGCTGCCGCAATGCAACTATTATTCACGTAGTTACTAGGCCGCCAATACAAGCCGGGGGCCGCCACCCTCAAGTCCCTTTGCTATTCGCCGTGGTGCGTCTAACCCCTGTCTTCATGGGGTCTTGCGCGAGGAGGGGGACATCTGAGTCTAGGGTTTAGGTCAGTCTGTATCGCAAAAAATGTCACACAAATTTTACAAATCGTTAGATCGAATGTGCCACTCGCGTTCTTTTGTTGGGCAGCACCGTGTGTCGTCCAGGAAAGGCCGGAGAAAACCACCGCATGGATGACGCCCTGCTGCGGAAGGAATGAGTATGGATAATGAATATATGGTGTTCTTCTGCGGACCCAAATCTTCGCTTCTCAGTCTGAATACATTCTGCTTTGCGGACGAAGGCAGTGTCGGTTGCAGTGTACTGAAATCGTGGCCGTCAGAACACACATTGGCAAGAACGGCAGGTTAATTCAGGAGGTAATCTATTTCTCCAACGTAGAGGATTGCCCAGATAAACACTATGCCTGAACCGCTGAACCCCCGCGTCCCACCGCACCTGTCCAGCGAGCCATGGGGTTGTTCTTTATCGTTATCGCTGGGCGCCGTCCCTCTAGGGCGTGTTAACACTAA
>PLQW01000120.1 GCA_003160215.1 Acidobacteriaceae bacterium | reverse complement strand
CGCTTTCGGTGGCGATTCAAAGCCGAAGCATTGGCGATCACTGCACCACCGTTATGAACGCCGCGCGGCGTGAGAGCGGAGAATTACGGGTGAGTCATGCTGAATCGATCGGCCATTATGGTGAAGCCAAGGCAGCCATTCCTGGACTGGCTGCACACGGCCGATCCAACCAGCCACAGACTCACGCTAGGTGACTTGACTCGGGAGCCGACGATCTACCTGATCCCGGAATGTGACACGGAGGAGGACGTCCGCGAAATCTTGGAGGAATTGTGCGAGGAGATTTTCGTTGCGCAATTGGCGGGTTGGTTCCGAGATGAACAGTCCTGGCCGCGAGACCTCGGGTTCGATGTCTTCTGCCGGTGGTTTGATTTCCAACACCATTCAATGCTGGTGGANNGATGCGATCTATTTTTGGCGAACGACAGGTTCCGGGTGTCTGTTCAAGTTGGGAATCTGGCCGCCGTAAGAAAGACCTCGATGAAGTTAAACGGCGTTGTGATGGCCTGATTAGGCGACTAGAAAGTCTGGCAACAGAGTGCGAAAATCTTGGAATGATGCGCCTAAAGCACCTACGCGGTATGGCATTGTCGGCCACTCTCTCGTTGCCAGTCAGGCTCGGATTGGGGCTGGGACTTAATCCCCCGTCCGACTTTTTTCGCACTTGGCCTGCGGGCGTCCGCGCCCATGCTGAACGGTTGAGACGACTGAAGAAAACCGTCGCACAAGGATGGTCAATCAGGCAAAGCTCTAGCGCCGAGTACGTCCTGATGCTGTACTTGTACTNNTTTTGGATTGTGGCGAGGCACAGTCCTGATGCTGTACTTGTACTGCCGAGAGGCGACTGCCGGCAAAGCGACCTATCGCCATATTGCTGACTTGTTGAACGCGGGTTGGGAAGCAAGCGGTATCGACAACATCGTGAACGAGGACGTTGTGAGGATGCAAGTGCGCCGCCTTCAGCGCGCCCGAAGACGGCGGCTCTATTCCAAGATGTTGAGAGACTTGTGAAGCAGTACGTAGCGTCCTGTCCGACTAACGCTCTGACGTTCACCGAGTGGGCCCTGTCCCATAACCTTGCTCTTCCCAGCAGCGCTTCAACTACTACCTCGTCAAATGCTTATGAGTTGCTCGCCCAAGTGAGCGAACGAAGAGCACGCCTTCTCGAACCTGCCCCACCCTCGCCTGATTCGCCCGAAGCACTTAGAGCGGAGATCGAGAAGTTTCTCTCCACGCTGCGTGCCATATCAGGTTAACGCGAAGGCGAACTCGAACACCCCTCAAAATACCTTCCTTCGCGTACTCGCGCGCAGTCACGCACCTGCTGCAAACTAGCAGCATGATGACGAGCACAAACTTGTTATCGAACAGATACGCACCCCCCGCAACTTCGCCGCGCTGGATCGGGATCATGCGTCGCGCACTTCACGCAGCGGGAAACGGTTCGTTCCGAGATGTCGAAACCCAGCTTGAGCGCCCGTTTACTCTTCGTAGCAGGGTCCACCGCCGTGGCCAATCGACTGATGGTCTTTGATGCTATGGCTCAACTGGTGATAGGCCTTCTCCAGAGCATCTCGCTCCTCGTCCGTCAAGTTCGGATCTTCCAGCTTGGTGATAATCTCGTCGAATTGTCCCTCAAGCAGTTCAAGTTCTTCGCAAAGCATGGCGACCTCCGTATCATGAGCGCCGTTTGCGCCACGGAATGTTTCTCTTAAGTCGTATGTGCTCGGCGGTCGAGTGCATGAGCTGCCCACGACCGCCAAGCGCCGCGTTGCGGTTAACAAACCTCGAATCGCCGTGCCCGCACTAAACCGGCGTCATGCGCCAGCCCTGGCGAGCAGTTCCTTCTTCCCGAGTCCCAGCACCGCGTGCTTCTCGCCGACCTTCTTGAAGGCCTCGATCGCAACGTCCAGGTGATGTTTCTCGTGCGCGGCGGAGAGTTGCGTGCGAATGCGCGCCTGTCCCTTCGCCACCACTGGGAAGAAAAAGCCGACCGCATAGATGCCCTCGTCGAACAAGTCGCGGGCGAAGTCCTGTGCCAGCTTGGCGTCGTACAACATGACGGGCACGATCGGGCTCTCGCCTTCCTTGATGTCGAATCCGGCATCCTTCAGCAGTCCGCGCCAATACTTGGCGTTCCATTCCAGTTTGTCGCGGCGCTCCGTGGTGGCGGTGATCAGCTCCATCACCTTCAGGGCACCAGCGACAATGACCGGCGCCACGGAATTGGAGAACAGGAATGGACGGGCCCGCTGGCGGCACATCTCCACCAACTCGCGACGTCCGCTAACGCAGCCGCCGGATGCTCCCCCCAGCGCCTTGCCCAGCGTAGTGGTGATCACGTCAATCTTCCCCAAGACACCGCAATGCTCGTGGGTCCCGCGGCCAGTGCGGCCGATGAAACCGCTGGCATGCGAGTCGTCCAGAAAGACCATTGCGTCATACTTCTCGGCCAGCTCAACGATCTCATCGAGCTTCGCCATGTCGCCGTCCATGGAAAAGACGCCGTCGGTGATGATCATGCGGGAGCGCTTGTCCATGTGCTCTTGCAGCTTCTCCTCCAAATGTCCCATGTCGGAATGCTTGAACGTGTCCTGCATGGCCTTGCACAGGCGCATCCCGTCCACGATGGAGGCGTGCACCAGCCGGTCTGCGATCATCACGTCCTGCTCGTTTAGGCACGCCTCAAAGAAGCCGGCGTTCGCGTCCATGCAAGAGGGAAAGAGGAGCGTGTCCTCGGTCCCGAGAAATTCCGTGAGCCGGTTCTCGAGTTCGCGATGGATGTCCTGCGTGCCACAGATGAAGCGCACCGATGACATCCCATAGCCGCGGCTGTCCAACCCGGCGTGTGCCGCGGCGATCACTTCGGGATGGCTGGACAGTCCCAGGTAGTTGTTGGCGCAAATGTTTATGCACTTCTTGATTTTCGAGCCGGCCGGAAACTCCACCTCAATGTCCGACGACTGCGGTGAATGGATGTAGCGTTCTTCCTTGAAGAGACCGGCGGCCTTGATCCCGTCGATCTCGGTCTGGTAACGATTGCGAAATGCATCAATGAAGGCCATGACGTTCCTCGATAACTACGGTATGGGTGCTGTGCCGGCGGCCAAGACGCCCTCTTCAGTGCCCCAGACGCAAGCGGCTTCGGTTACGGACATGTTTGTCCGCTGCAACCGCGTCTTCACACGGTAACGGGTTGTGCTTTCTGAAACCGGTGTACCAGCGCAACAATGCCCTGCACGGTATCGAAGGCGTCAGGCGTAGCACAGGCGTCGGGAATCTGAACGTTGCACTTCTTTTCCAAGAAGCGCTTGAGCGACACCATCGAGAACGAATCCACAATCCCGCCCGAAATCAGCGGGGTGGTCTCGGTGATTTCGCGGTCGTCGCCTTCTTCCAGATATTCCCGGATCACGTAATCGCGAACTAGTTTAGTAATTTCATCCATGGTCGTTTTGTCCTGTTTGTTCGGTTATTGGCCTAGTCATCCATGATGGTGGAAAGGTCTCCCACCGGTTCGTTGAACTCTTTACAGCGCAGAACGCGACGGACGATTTTCCCGCTGCGAGTTTTCGGCAGGGAGTCGACGAACTCGATCTCCTGCGGCATGGCCAGCGGCGATAGCCGCTTGCGAATGTGGTTCATGATTTCCAGTTCCAGATCGTCGGTTACCTGATAGCCGCGTTTCAGGGTTACAAATGCTTTCACTACTTCCATATTGACTGGGTCAGGCTTGGCGACAGCGGCTGACTCGTACACAGCGGGGTGCTCCAGCAGCGCAGATTCGATCTCGAAGGGCCCGACGAGATGTCCGCCGGTGTTAATGACGTCGTCATCGCGGCCCATGAACCAGTAGTAGCCGTCGGCGTCAATTGAGGCGCGATCGCCGCACAGATACCAGCCGTTTTTGAACTTCGCCTTGTATCCCGCCTCGTTGTTCCAATAACCGCGGATCTGAGACGGCCAGCCGGGATGCAGCGCGATCAATCCCGCTATCCCCGGCTCAGTGATGGGTTCGTATGTCTTCGTATTCAGCACCGCTGCGGTGATTCCCGGGAATGGTTTCCCCATGGAACCGGGTTTGACCGGCATGCCGGGAAAATTAGTGATCACGATGCAGCCGGTTTCGGTTTGCCAGAAGGTGTCGTGGAACGGCTTGCCGAAAGCCTCCTGCGACCAGAGAACGGCCTCGGCATTGAGTGGCTCGCCTACGCTTGCCAGGTGGCGGAGGCTTGAGTGGTCATGCCGGCGCACGACTTCGGTGCCTTCCTTCATCAGCAACCGGATCGCCGTAGGCGCCGAATACCAAACCGTAATCCGGTGCTTCTCGATGAACTCGTACCATCGCTCGGCGTTGAAGCCGGAATCGAGCACGACCTGCGTCGTGCCATTCGCCCACGGGCCGATGATGCCATACGACGTGCCGGTGACCCAGCCCGGATCGGCGTTGCACCAGTAGATGTCATCCGGCTGCAGATCGAGCACCCACTTCGCCGTGAGGTACTGCGAAACGATGGAGTAGTGCACGTGCTGCGCGCCTTTGGGCTGGCCAGTGGTGCCGGAGGTATAATGCAGAACCGATGGCGACTCGGCTACCGTCGGATAAACCGCGAAGTCCTCGACCCTTTGTGCCCGCTCCATGTGGAACGGCACTTCGCGTTGTTGCAGCGCAGAGTCGCCTGCGTCCACTACGATGATGTGCCGCAAGTTCGGAAGCTGTTCGCGGATCTTGCGTACTTTATGGACGTGTTTCTTCTGAGTAATAATGGCCGAGGTGTTGGCGTTTTGCAGCCGGACGAGAAGCGATTCATCGCCGAAAGCGGAGAACAGCGGCTGTGCAACTGCGCCCGTCTTCAGGATGCCGAGAAATCCGATGTACAACTCGGGCACACGGTCCATAAACAGGCAGACGCGTTCGCCGGGCTTGATGCCGAGGTCGCAGACGAACTGCGCCACGGTGTTGGACAAAACCCGTAGGTCATCGAACGTGAACTGCTGACGATTGCCCTGGTAATCTTCCCAGTACAGGGCCACCTTGTCTGCCATTCCCAGGTGGCAGATGCGGTCACTGCACATCCAGCCAATGTTGATCGGGTCGCCGGGCTTGTAGCCTAACTCCCGCTCCGCGATGGACCAGTCGAAGTCTGCGGTCAGTTCCTCATAAGATTTCGCGGCGATCTCCTCGCAGCACGTCAGGTTGCTCATAGGCATCTCCCATCATGGCGCTGATGGCCGCTCAAGACTCCAGAATGACCATCGCGCCGGTTTGCTTCGCAGCGGCAGCAACTGAAACTCTGATGTGCCGTACACCCAACTGTTCCGATTCCGATTTCAATCGATTATGCAGAACGACTGCATACTCGCCGTTTTCATCCAGAGCTATCTCCACTTCGCGAAACATTGCCAAATCGCTGACCCCGATCCCCAGCGCTTTCAGCGTGGCTTCTTTAGCTGCGAAGCAGGCCGCATAGCGCAGCGCTGGATTCTTGCCGGTGCTACAGCGTTTGATTTCTTCGCTGGTGAAGACTCCGTTCTCTTGCCGCCAATCGCCGCGCGCGAGTTCCTGCGCGACACGGCTGTTTTCCAGCAGATCTACCCCTAAACCCACGATCACGAGGACGACCTTTCGCCGCTGAAGTAGCGCGTTGGCAACGTCAGCTCACCAATCTATGTCGCGCGGACCGTCAGCACGGGACAATGTGCCTGTTGCAATATGTGATGCAACGTCGTCCACGGTAAGTGGGTTGACACCGTGCCGCCTGAGTGAGAACCCATGACGATAAGTTCTGCGTTGCGAGTGTCCGCCAGCCGTACAATTTCCTTCGCAGGGTCCCCAGTTTCAACTTCTATCTCGGGCTTGGACGGGAGATCGATGTCGGTCGGGACCAGTTGACTCAATCGCTCGCCATCCCGGCGCTTCCAATCCACTAATTCCGCTTCCGAGACGGGGTTGCTTTCGATGATATGCAGCAGGGTCAATTCGGCTCGATCTTCTTCTGCGAGCGACAGCGCATAGTTTAGGGCCCGCAGAGACCCGCTAGAAAAATCGGTGGCATAAAGAATGTTGCCGAACCGTTCCAGGGACAGCAATCTGACATGGGGCCCAATTGTGAGCACGGGACAGGTCGCGTGGCGTACTACTTTCTCAGCCGTCGACCCCAACATCAGCTTGTCGATCCCTCCACCTCCATGGGTACCCATGACGATGAGATCGATGTTCTGGTCTGACACGACCCGCGACAGCACTTCCCAGGTGTCACCGGGTCGCATCACCACTTCATGAGGAAGAGATTTCAAATCTTCCGTTTGCTCTAGCTGGGCCATGCTCTTTTCCGCGTTGCATTGCGCCATGTCAGTCAACGCGGGCCACACGTCTCCCGCCGTAAGCGAAGCTTCTCCTGAGATCGCGTGGGCGAGGAGAAGCTTAGACTCGTAACGTTTAGCCAAGGAAATGGCACACTTGAGAGCGTTCTGCGACTCGGGAGAAAAGTCGGTTGCCAGTAGGATTTTGTTAATTGCTATGCGGGAGAGTCTAACTTGGGTAGCCAAAGCACACCTCCATGAAGCCGGGAAAATATATTCCCCCGCATTCTCAATCTTCTCGCTGATTGTTCAAGAAAGTCGGTGACTGGGGTCACCAGATTTGGTGATAGATGGCTGCTATTGTCCCCATGGACGAATGTATGCGGGGCCCGACCTTGCGTGGTTCCGGTGTTCCTCCGCCACAGAAGAGGAGCCGGTCTATAAGCAACGTGTCACTTCGGATATTGGCTCTCCTTTTCTGTTGCGAGCAACTGATATTGAACATGCGGCGAACGTCGCGCGTCGCTTTGGGGTTCCAATCCGACGGAGAGCACGACCATGTCCACTGGGATGCGGCGCACGAAGTCAGCCAGCGTGTCTTCGGCTCGGATAATGACTTTCCTTCCTCCGATGGATGGATGGATGGATGGATGGGCCAGTCCGTCACCTCGACTACACGTCCGCGAACAAAATGAACACAACCCGTTTCAGTTCCATCGTTGCCCTCCGTTACTGCCATTCAGCCCGCTAGTTCATTCAAGGGCTCAACCTCGGAAAAAACCGACAGATGTTTCACTCCCAACGCAAACCCCGCCACCCCTGCGGCTACCAAGCTGTACGAAATCAGGAATTCACCCCAGCGCGGCAAATAGTCCTGACCGGCTCCGGCCTCGAGCGCGGTGATCGCGGTATTGAGCCGATTGGCAACTACTCCGGCGATGATCAGCGCAGCCCCCAAAAATAGCTCCCGCGGTTCCTCCTCGCTGCCTTTGATCCACATCATGCCGACGAGGAGAAGAACGATTTCGAGCAGGAGCAGTAGTCCTTCTCGAGTAACGCTGAACGTGGAAAGGAGCAGGTGGCGCTCCATCAAGTCCATCAGGCGTACGACGAGATAAACGAACACTGCCGCCGTGAGGGCGCGCGCGATTGTCGGCAACACGGATGAAGGCAGCGCTTTGCCGAAGGCCAAGCGGCTCCGCCAGGAAGCAAAAAGGAGCACGGCCAACGCCATCGACAGGGAGGACAGATAGAACATCAGGGACAAGCTGGGACCTGACCACAGCGGAGAGAACCGGGTTTCAGAAAGCTTGATCAGCCGGTTCAAGCCGAATTGGTGAAGCACCGCGAGAATCGTGGCCAAAATCAGCAACGGCAGGTCGAGTCGTTGTAGGATTGCGAACCACCGCGTACGCGTGAGGAGGAGAGAGTATTGCGGCACAAACTCAATGAACAAGAGCACAGCAAGAAGAAGGACCGTCCAAGCCGCTCCCGACAGGATCGAGCGTTGTGTCCACCCCTGGAGTAGCGTTCGCCAATTGTTATCCGTGGGCTCGTTGGCAATCATTCCCAGCATCGCCACGAGGTAACCAATGCAGCCGATCAACAGGCATGCCCGGCCTATATCCCGCCATTCCGTGCCACCGATTACGGAGGCAACGCTGGCTAGGGTGAGCGCGCCCGCCGCCAAGGCAATCCCGCAAAACACATTCAAGCCGAGGCACAAGCCCCAAGGAATCACATCGCTGAGCCGTGTAGTGGCTCCCAATCCGTATCGTGCCGCCAGGAAGC
>PLQW01000224.1 GCA_003160215.1 Acidobacteriaceae bacterium | reverse complement strand
TTCGTCTGACCAAAAAAGCGGATTACGGCCTGATGGCGCTCAAGTATCTGGCCGAGCAGCCGGGCGCGGGCGCGCAGAGCCCCGCCGCGCAGAGCGCCAAGGACATTGCGCAGGCGTACCACATTCCTCCGCCGCTGCTGGCCAAGATCCTGCAGACGCTGGCGCGCGCCGGGCTGCTGGTCTCGCACGCGGGAACCAACGGAGGGTACGCTCTGGCGCGGCCCGCCGCGACGATCTCGGCCTTCGAGGTGATCCGGGCCATCGACGGTCCTTTGTTCATCACCTCGTGCAGTTCGGCAACCGAAGACTGCGACCAGAGTGACCGCTGCACGGTGCGCGAACCGCTGCGCAAGGTGAGCCGCAGTATTGAAGAGGTTTTGAACCGGCTGACGATTTGGGAGATGACCGAACCGGAGCCTGAATCCGCACCGGAACTGGTCACCCTGGGCTGGACGCCAAACAAGATTGAACACGTTTAGGAGATGGCACAAGCAATGAGCACCAATGTGATTTCGGGCAATGGGAACAAGGACGTGAAGCTGCCCATCTACATGGACAACCATGCCACGACGCGCACCGATCCGCGCGTAGTGGAAGAGATGCTGCCGTACTTCACGGAGAAGTTTGGCAATGCTGCCAGCCGCAACCACGAATTCGGCTGGGTGGCCGAACAGGCCGTGGAGCAGGCGCGTGAGCGCATCGCCAAGTTGATTGGCGCGACCTCCAAGGAGATCATCTTCACGTCGGGCGCGACCGAGAGCAACAACCTCGCCATCAAGGGCGTCGCCGAGATGTACAAGGAAAAGGGCAATCACATCATTACCCAGGCCATCGAACACAAGGCTGTGCTCGACACCTGCAAGCGCCTGGAGAAGTACGGTTTTCGCGTTACCTATCTGCCGGTGCAGAAGGACGGCCGCATCGATCTTGACGATCTGAAGCGGGCGATGGATGACAAGACCATCCTGGTGACCATCATGACCGCCAACAATGAGATAGGCGCGTTGCAGCCGATCCGCGAAATTGGCGCTCTTTGTCACGAGCGTGGCGTACTGTTCCATACCGATGCGGTGCAGGCGATCGGCAAGGTTCCATTCAACGTGATCCAAGACAACGTGGACCTGGCGTCGCTCACGGCCCACAAGCTATACGGCCCCAAGGGCGTTGGCGCGTTGTACGTTCGGCGCAAGAACCCGCGGGTTCAGCTGGTGGCGCAAATCGATGGCGGCGGGCATGAGCGTGGCATGCGCTCGGGCACGCTGAATGTTCCGGGAATCGTGGGCTTCGGCAAAGCTTGCGCGATCGCGAGTGAAGGCATGGCCGAAGAAGCGGTTAAGCTCGCCGCTCTGCGCGACCGCTTGAAGGACGCCATCATGGGCCAGCTCGACGAGGTTTACATTAACGGCTCGGTGGAGCACCGTCTGCCCGGCAACTTGAACATCAGCTTTGCCTATGTGGAAGGCGAGTCGCTGCTGATGGGCATCAACGATATTGCAGTTTCCAGCGGCTCGGCGTGCACTTCGGCGACGCTGGAACCATCTTATGTATTGAAGGGACTGGGCGCGGGCGATGACCTGGCGCACAGCTCGATCCGGTTTGGCATCGGACGCTTCAACACTCAGGCCGAAGTCGATTATGTGGCCGAGCGTGTGGTTGACACGGTGAAGCGTTTGCGTGAGTTGTCGCCGCTATACGAGATGGCGAAAGAAGGCATCGATCTGACCAAGGTTCAATGGGCGGCCGAGCCGACGCATTAGCACGGGTAGACCGGCGCTTCAGCGCCGCGTTCCGGGTCGAATTTGTTTTGAAAGGGCGCACCTTTAGGTGCGCCGTGAAAGTTAGCCGGCGGCAGGTTTTGTTGACAGAGATTTTTCGAGTTTAGGAGGTAACACATGGCTTACAGTGACAAGGTTTTGGATCATTACAACCATCCTCGCAACGTCGGCTCGTTCGACAAGAACAGCACCGAGGTGGGTACCGGCCTGGTGGGCGCACCGGAGTGCGGCGACGTGATGAAGCTGCAGATCAAGGTGAATCCCGCCACCAACATCATCGAAGACGCCAAGTTCAAGACGTTCGGCTGCGGCTCGGCGATTGCGTCGTCTTCCCTGGCCACCGAGTGGGTGAAGGGCAAGACCGTGGACGAAGCGCTCACGATTCGCAATACGGACATCGTGAAGGAGCTGTCGCTGCCCCCGGTGAAGATCCACTGTTCGGTGCTGGCGGAAGACGCAATTCGCGCCGCCATCGGCGACTGGAAGAAGAAGAATGGGCAGCACAGCCAGCCACAACCCCAGGCCCAGCCGGTTGAACAGCGGGCGTAAACTGTCTTTGAGGACCGGTGGGTCGCGTCGTCTCTCGATCGGGAACACCGGAATACAACCATGAGCACGGTCAACATTGAAAATCCGGCCCAGGCGCCCGCCCCCGCTGCCAAAGGCATTCAGGTGACGGACAAGGCGCTGGCCCGCATTCGATTGGCGATGGCAAAGGAAAACATCTCGCCAGCCGAGGGCGGACTGCGTCTGGGGGTGCAGGGTGGTGGTTGTTCGGGACTGAGTTACAACATCCGTTTCGACACGCAGCCGCGCGAACGCGATCGCATCTTTCAGTTCGACGACGTTCGCGTCTTTGTCGATCCGAAGTCCTTCATTTACCTGCACGGCATGGTTCTCGACTACGAAGAAAGCCTGATGCACCAGGGCTTCTCCTTCCAGAACCCGAATGCGAAGAAGGCTTGCGGCTGCGGCACTTCGTTTTCCTAAGATAATGGTAACGGCGCCCGAATGCGACCGGCTGAAGGATAGGGATTCCGCGATGGTGGAATTCTGGGGTGATTGGTTCGCCCGTTGCGATGAGGATTATTTGTCGAGAGCGGTTTCGGAGTTGGTGTAAACGGCAGTTGCGGTGCGGTCTTGAGGAATTGTCTCGCGGCCTTGTTAGCGTTGCCACAGATAAAGGTGGTACAGAAAAACCAGCCCCGCAGGGGCGAAAGAGCTTACCCCAGCGCTTCAGCGCTGGGTAGAGTGGGAAAAATTAACGAGTCCCTTCAGGGACGGCACAAGGTTCTTGGCAGGTATAGGGGTCCTTCGACTCCTCGCGGCGCTCGTCGCTCAGGATGACACAGCGGAAGAAACATTACGCTAGCGTTTTCAGAAAGTAAGGATGCAATGGCCCTGACTGACCACAAGAAACCTGAGCAACCGGACAGCGGCATTCTGGTTGTCAACCAAAGCCGGCCGACCAAGGCGAATTGTTGGTCCTGCGGAGCCATGCGCGCAGCCCATTTTTGCCAGGAGTGCGGCAAAGTGCAGCCTCCAACTCCGGTGGACTATTTCACTTTCTTCGGGCTTCCCTTCAGGCTCAACCTGGAGCCGGAAAAACTGGAACGCGAGTTCTACGCCTTAAGCCGCCACTTGCATCCCGACATCAACGCCATCAACAGCGATCGCGAACAGCAGTGGAGCCTGGAAAAGAGTTCACAACTTAACGACGCGTACCGCACCCTGAAGGATCCCATCAGCCGGACCGAGTACCTACTGCGATTGCAGGGCGTGCAACTGGAAGAACAATCCAAGACCGCAACCGAAGAGGCGCGCCGCACCGGCAAGATTAAGAAGCAGGTGGTTCCTCCCGATCTGCTGGAGCAGGTTTTTGAACTGAATATGCAGCTCGAAGAGATGCGGATGAACAAGAAAATGGGAGAGCCTGACCGCACCCTCGAGCGTGAGCTACAGGACACTAAGAAGCAGTTGCAGGGCAAGTACAACGGCTTGCTGGAAGAGCTGCACGCAGCATGGAACGAGTGGGATGCCTTGATTGACCGCGCGGAGCAGGGCGGAAGCGTTCTGGACGAAGATCGCATGGCGGTGCGCGACAAGATGGTGAATGTGCTGAATCGCCGTACCTACCTGCGCAATCTGCTGCGCGACATCGATGAAGTGTTGGAAAGTCGAACTTGACTGTTCGGGTAGTGCGGGCCTTCAGGCCCGCGTTTAGGCCGCTTATTTTTTGTTGATTTGGAGTCGGCTTCAGCCGACGACAGACACAGGTTTGTTGGCGGGTATAGGGGTCCTTCGACTCNNAAGAGCGAAAGGCGAAAAGCGAAAAGCGAAGCATGTCAACCGAACGCATCGTCGGAATCGACCTGGGCACTACCAACTCGCTGGTGGCTTACATGGAAGGCGACCGTCCGGTCGTGATTCCCGGCGAGGACGGTTTGAACCTGGTGCCTTCGGTCGTCGCGCTGGACGAGAACAGCCAGATTGTTGTGGGCAGCGCCGCGCGCAAGTATCTGATCGAGACCTCCGCGCGCGCCGTGTACAGCGTGAAACGCCTCATGGGCCGCGACGTCGAGGATGTACGCGATGAGTTGAAGCTCTTCCCTTTCCGGCTGGCGGAGGACCTCGCCGCCGGCGAAGTGCTGCGCATCAAGCTCGGCGACAAGACTTTTACCCCGCCGGAGATTTCAGCCTTCATCCTGCGCCAACTGAAGCGCAATGCCGAGCGCTACTTTGCGGCGCCTGTAACCAAAGCTGTCATCACTGTTCCTGCGTACTTCAACGATGCGCAACGGCAAGCCACCAAAGACGCAGGCCGCATCGCGGGACTCGAAGTTCTACGCCTCGTGAACGAACCCACGGCGGCATCGCTCGCTTACGGTCTGGATAAGAAGAACGCTGAAACGGTTGCGGTTTACGATCTGGGCGGCGGTACTTTCGACATCTCGATTCTCAAGTTGCACGAGGGCATCTTCGAAGTGATCGCCACCAATGGCGACACCCACCTCGGTGGCGACGACATCGACAATCTGCTGATCACGATCGCGCTGCACGACATCCAGGGCGACCTGGCGGTCGACGTCCGCCGCAACGCCGAGATCGTGCAGGCGATTCGCAAGGCGGTCATCGACGCAAAAATTGCTCTATCGTCCGACGAGAAGACGACGTTCGACGTCGCACTTCCTGGCGGCAAACGGTATCAGCGCGAGGTCACGCGCGCGCAATTCGAGCAATTGATCCAGCCGGTGATCGATCGCACCATCGGCCCGGTTCGGCAGGCCATGAAAGATGCCGGGCTGACCCCAAAGCAGATCAACGAGGCCGTGCTGGTGGGCGGCTCGACGCGGATCCCACGGGTCCGCCAACTCGTCGAAGAGCTCTTTCAACGCACCCCGCACAGCGGATTGAATCCCGATGAGGTGGTGGCGCTGGGCGCGGCCATACAAGCTCACATCCTTGCCGGTGGCTCGGAAGCGACCAAGGAAATGCTGCTGCTTGACGTGACGCCCCTATCGCTCGGGATCGAATCGTTGGGCGGAGGCGTGGTGAAAATAATTCATCGCAACTCGACGATTCCGGCGTCGGCAACCGAGCACTTCACCACCGGCGTGGAAGGCCAGACCAACGTTGCCGTCCACGTTGTGCAAGGCGAGCGCGAACTGGCAAGCGATTGCCGCTCCTTGGCCCGCTTCGACCTGAAAGGCATTCCTCCCATGCCGGCGGGACTGCCGCGCATTGAAGTGAAATTTTTGATCGACGCGAACGGAATTCTGCATGTCTCCGCGCGCGAGCTGCGCAGTGGCAAGGAAGCTGAGATTCAGGTGCAGCCCAGCTACGGTCTCACCGACGAGCAAGTCGAGAACATGATCCTCGAGTCGTTCGACAATGCGGAAGAAGACTTCCGCCGGCGCCAGGTGATCGAAGCGCGCAATGAAGCCGAGACGATGCTAACCGCCCTGGAGAAGGGCCGTAAGAATCCCGCATGGGACCAGTTGTCGTCGCAGGAGCGCAGCAACGTTGGCAAGCTCGAAACAGCGCTCCGCGCGGTGATGAATGCCGACGACTTTCAGGCTATTCGCACGGCAATCGATGCTCTGAACCAGGGAACTATGCATCTCGCCGAGATGATGATGGAATCCGCGGTGGGCACAGCGTTGAAGGGACAAAACATGGATACCGCGGATGTGGGAGAGGGACCGGCATCCCCGCATCCCATCGCGCAGGCTGAAATTAAGTAAGGGGCTAGGGGTTAGTAAATCGTCGTTGTGATGACACAATCGGCATAGCCACAATTTCCTGCCCCGCATTGTGGAGACTGGATTGTGGGGACTGGAAGGCAGGCTCGGCGCCTCTGACTTTCTGCGGCTGCTGGGCATGGCGCAGATGGTCTGAAGTTGCGACTTGGGATGGGTTTGCCACAGTGGAAGGAAGCGCACAAGAATCAGCCCCGAGGGGGCGAAAGAGCTTAGCCCAGCACTTCAGCGCTGGGTGGGCGTGTGATAGGACCGCGAGTCCCTTCAGGGACGGCACCATTCTCACAAACCCTCTTCAGGCCTGCGAAAAATCGCGGCGTTGAGAAGGGGCTTTAGTCCGAGGTAACGAGAATTTATGCCAGAAGAAAAAATGCAAGGCGGCGGAGCCGCAACGGTGGAAGCTCCCGGACCGAATACCGTTCGGGTCACCTTCCTTCCCGAGAACAAGACATTTGAGTTTGAACACGGCAAGCTTCCCTACCAGGACCATGGCAAGCCGGAGTCGATCCTTGATGTGGCCATGAATTTCGGGCTGCATCTGGAGCACGCGTGCGGCGGAAACTGCGCTTGCACGACTTGTCACGTCGTGGTCAAAAAGGGCAAGGAGCTGCTCAACGAGATGGACGATGACGAAGCCGATCGGCTTGACATGGCCGCCGACCTGCAGCTCAACTCGCGCCTGGGATGTCAAACCGTGATCGAAAAGCCCGGCGAAGTAGTGGTGGAGATTCCGGCATGGAACCGCAACTATGTTTCGGAAGCGGCGACCCACCACGACTGAGTGGTAGTGCGGGCCTTCAAGCCCTCGTATCTGGTACGTTTTCAAGACAGGGGCTTCAGCCCCGGTCGATGTACCTCGGAGCAAAAGGCCCAAGCGTTTCCGATCTTTTCCGCGGGTCTGAAGGCCCGCCCTACCTGAACTTCTGAGGGATCTATGGCTGCTGAGTTGAGATGGGATGACACGGAAGACATCGGCATTGAGTTGGCCGAAAAATTTCCCGAGCAGAATCCGCTGGAAGTCCGCTTTACCGATCTTCACCGCTACGTTACCGAGTTGCCGACGTTCGTGGACGACCCGAAGATGTCGAATGAAGGCAAGCTCGAAGCCATCCAGATGGCGTGGTACGAGGAGTACCAAGACAGAGAAGTATGAGATATGGTGGATGCCGACGGCGTTCTCCGCTACATGCGGCGAAGACTGCTCGAAGTCCAATCGAAAATGCCCCGGCCATCGCGCCGGGCTTTTCGTTTTCAGAACACCCCATTCTATCTATTGGCAGGAATTGCTCTAAGAGGATTCTTTTGGCGGTCTGCCGCCGCGATGGTGTTTGCGCCGAGCAGCCAACTTGCGGAAATAGTCACTGCCGCGCCTCGCGGTCACGGAGCCGCCCTTCGCGCCCAATATGGCGGCTGCCGGCAGCCCGGTTTGCTTTAGCAGATCATCGGTCAGCGCTAGGGCAGCGCTGAGCAGTTCACGGCACCTGGCGGTGCCGTTCTGTGGCAGATCGGTTGTGGCAAGGATATGATCGGTGATTCTTGAGTGCCGTTAGTTCCTTGCGGTTCGATGCCATGCCGTCAGAGTAAGGCGACTGGGACCGAAAAGCAAGCGCTCGCTGTTAGCCATCAACGCACTTTTCAGACAGTACCGCGCCTTGCAAAGCCCGCGAAACGCCTCTTTTAGAGCGGCTTTCGCAGAGGGGTTGACAACCTTGGTTCCCCGTAGCAGAATCTCATCTGTAGGCGAATAAAAAGCGAAAGTAACTCCCGCCCTGTACCCGCTTCGCCCACCTGAGGTTCTTATGCCGTCTGCTACCACGCTTCGTGCCCGCATCGAGTCTTCGCTGGGCGAGCGCCTCTCTTCCACGCTGTTGCTGCACGAGCGCGCTGCACCGTTGACGGTTTCAACCGGGGTGGCTGCGCTCGATACGCTTACCGGAGGTCTGCCTCGTGGAGCGCTCAGCGAAATTGCCGGGGCAGCTTCTTCGGGACGTACCGGAGTAATGTTGGCAGCGCTGGCGGAAGCTACTCGCCGGCGGGAGGTGTGCGCGCTGGTGGACGCCAGCGACAGCTTCGATCCCGCTTCGGCGGCGGCCGCTGGCGTGGATCTTGAGCGCCTGTTGTGGGTGCGTTGCAGTGAACGCTCCAGTTTGCCACCGCATAAAGACCATCCACCGCGAGCTGCGCTTGGCCGCCTCGAACAAGTCTTGAAGGTGACGGACCTGCTGCTGCAAGGCGGTGGCTTCGGCATGGTGGTGCTCGATCTTGGCGATATCCCCACCGAAAGTGCGCGGCGCGTGCCGCTCACCTCGTGGTTTCGTTTTCGCCGCGCGGTGGAACCTACGGCGACCGTGCTATTGCTCATCGAACAAGAGCCCTGCGCAAAGACCTGCGCTTCCCTGGTCGTGCGATTGGAACGTAAAGCGGTGTGCGCCCGCGATTCAGTGGCAACTCTCGCGTGCAATGGGCCGGTAGGCTGGCAAATTGTGTCGCACGACGACTCGGGCATTCCCGAGAACAATGTCGTGAGCCATGCCGCGTTATTGCGCGGCATGCAATTGCGCGCCGAGGTAGTGCGCTCCTCCATCCCACCGAGTGCAAAAGGGGCGCGCGATGCGGACCCCGGCTCGTGGACGCAACGCAAACCAGCGCAGCGAGCAGACGTCAGCTTTGAACTGCGCGCCGCGTGGTGATTCTTCAACCTTCGACTTCGAGGCTTGGATGTTTGCTTGTATCTACATTCCCGATTTTCCAGTGGAGGCCATCGTCCGCGTTGAGCCATGGTTGCGCGAACAAGCGGTGGCTGTGCTGGAAGGCAAACCTCCACTGGTGCGCGTGGTCGCGCTCAACGAAAAAGCCCGCTGTCTGGGAATGGAGGTGGGCATGACCAAGCTGCAAGCCGCTGTTTTCTCCGCTCCTGCAAATGGGGCGGCCCATTCCAGCGAAGCCAGGGTGACAAATTCCAAGACTACGCAGATCGAGCTTTCTTCCCGGAACACGAGAAGCCACCCGAAGCCTGGTCCTGCGATCTTGCGTCAGCGCTCCGCCGAGCAGGAGAACTCGGCCCATGCCGCGCTGCTCGACGTTGCCCATGCTTTTACGCCGCGCGTGGAAGACACCGCCAGCGACACGTTGTTGCTCGACTTGGCCGGCCTGGGACGCCTGTACGGTGCGCCCGCGACCATGGCGCGCGATCTGGCGTCGCGGGTAAACGCGATTGCGCTGGAGGCAAACATCGCGCTGGCCGCCAATCCTGAAGCGGCCTTGCATGCCGCGCGGGGTTTCAGCGGGACCACCGTGCTCCCCGCCGGAGAAGAGGCACACCGCCTGGGAGTGCTGCCGTTGCAGGTATTGCTGGATACATTCGATATCTCGATGAACAAAGGTTCTGCTTCCGATAGAGAACGCGAAAAGCTGCGTGAACAGATGCTCGACACGCTGGAACGATGGGGCGTACGCGATTTCCGCACCCTGGCGCTGCTACCGGAGCATGCGCTGGCTTCACGGCTGGGCGAAGCGGGCACGCGTTTGCAGCGTCTGGCTCGGGGAGCAGGCATGCGCACGCTGGCACTCTGCGAGCCAGTTACCCATTTTGAAGAGGCGATGGAGTTGGAATCTCCGGTCGAAACGCTGGAACCGCTGTCGTTCGTCTTGAACCGGCTGCTGGAACAACTATGTGCCCGGCTGGAGGCCCGAGCTCTGGCTGTACAGGAATTGCATTTGCGTTTACGTCTGGAACGGCGAGTCGCCGATGAGGAGACAACGACTGCGCAGGAACTGGCCGGAGCGTCATCCCACATTGTGGGAGACTGGAACTCTGTGGAACGCATTGTGCGCCTGCCGGTGGCCATGCGCGATGCCAAGGTTTTTCTCAAGCTGCTGCAGTTGGAATTAGCGGCACATCCGCCGGGCGCTCCCATCACAAAAGTATGGATCACAGCCGAGCCGGCGCCTCCCCGTTCGGCACAGCATGGACTTTTTTTGCCCATTACTCCCGAAGCGGAGAAGTTGGAGATTACGCTGGCACGGATCAGCGGCATCGTGGGCGAGCGGCGGGCAGGAATCGCGCGTCTGCTGGATACCCATCGGCGGGACGGCTTTCTCCTGGATCGCTTTGTGGCTTCTGCAGAAGGACCGAAGCAGGCGGAAGCTCTCACAATGTCAGATGTAGAGGAACAGGCACGTTTGGCTTTGCGCATGTTTCGCCCGCCATGGCAGCTGCTGGTCAGACTGGCAGAAGGACGTCCCATCGCTTTGACGGCCGTCACAAAAGTAACCCGTCGAGGAGAACTGCAAGGGAGAGTTCTATGGTCGGCAGGACCGTGGCGCTCCTCCGGGGACTGGTGGACGGAGAACGCGAAAGAGGAAAGCGCAAGTAAAGATCAGTCTGATCCGTGGGACCGCGAAGAATGGGATGTCGCGCTCGCTGATGGAAACGGCGGCAGTGTGGCTCTCTATTGTATTTACCGCAATCTCGCGAGCGGACAGTGGTTTGCGGATGCCAGCTATGACTGATGGGTGCAATTAGCAATTAGTAATTAGCAATTAGCAATTAGCAATTTAGCAACTAGCAACTAGCAGTCAGGCTGCAACTGAGTACTGGCAACTGGTTTCATGTACCTCGAACTTCACGCTCGCTCTGCCTTCAGCTTTCTCGAAGGAGCTTCGGTTCCCGAAGAACTCGCCGAGGTATGCGCCGCGCTCAAGATGCCGGCAATGGCATTGCTCGATCGCGATGGAGTGTACGGCGCGCCGCGCTTTCATCTGGCGGCGAAGAAGCTCGACATCAAGGCGCACATTGGAGCAGAGATCACTTCCCTGCTGTCCCCCTACCCTAAGACCGGCGAAGCTGCGACTCCGCGCGTGCCATTACTGTGCGCCTCGCGGGAAGGCTACCAGAACCTCTGTCGGCTGGTGACTCGCATGAAGTTGCGTGCGCCAAAGTATCCGGCTGCGCTGCCTCGCCGCGCAAAGGCGGTCTTGGATAACGAACTCGTTCTTGGTTCACAAGCCATCGCTTCCGTGGACGACCTCCGTGAATATGCGACTGGATTGATTTGTCTGACAGGCGGCGACGAAGGTCCGCTGGCGCATGCGCTGGCTACCGGCGGCATGGAAGCTGGCCGCAGCACACTCGAACAATTGATCGCGATCTACGGGCGCGAGAATGTTTACGTCGAACTGCAGCGCCACTTCAACCGCGCGCAAGAGGACCGCAACCAGGCGGCGATTGCGCTGGCGCGCAGCCTGGACCTGCCGTTGCTGGCCACCCAAGGTGCGCAATATGCCAAGCCGGAAGAGCGCCAGATCCTGGATGTTTTTACCTGCATTCGCAACCATCGCACGCTCGACACGGCCGGCCGCCTGCTGGCGCGCAACAGCGAGCGCTACCTCAAAACTCCGCAGGAGATGCTGCGTCTCTTCGCCGATTTGCCCGAAGCAACCGCGAACACGTTGGAGTTGTCGTCGCGTCTTGAATTCACGCTGAACGATTTGGGTTATCAGTTCCCGCGCTATCCCGTGCCCGAAGGCGAAACCATGAACTCGTTTCTACGGGTGCGAACCCTGGAAGGCGCCCGCGACCGCTATCTGCGCCCTGGGCAAAGCGAATTGTGGCAGCGCGCGCAACGCCAGATCGAGCGCGAACTCGGGCTCATCAAGAAGCTCGAACTGGCGGGCTACTTCCTCATCGTTTGGGACATTGTGCGCTTCTGCCGCGAGCAGGGCATTCTGGTACAGGGCCGGGGATCGGCGGCCAACAGCGCGGTTTGTTATTCCCTCGGCATCACCGCCGTCGATCCGGTGGGCATGGACCTGCTATTCGAGCGCTTTCTGTCGGAGGAGCGCGGCGAATGGCCCGACATCGATCTCGACCTTCCCAGTGGCGATCAGCGCGAGCGCGCCATACAGTACGTGTATCAACGTTACGGCAAACTCGGCGCTGCCATGACGGCCAACGTCATTACCTATCGCGGACGTTCGGCGGCGCGCGAAGTTGGCAAGGCGCTCGGTTTTGATGGCGAATCTCTGGACCGCCTCTCCGGGCTGGTGAGTTCCTGGGAGTACAAGGACCCGGATGACACGCTGGAACGGCAGTTTCGCGATGCCGGCTTCGACCTGCGGCATCCGCGCATGCGCAAATTTTTCGAGCTTTGCCTGGCAGTGCAAGATCTGCCCCGGCATCTGGGACAGCACTCTGGCGGCATGGTGATTTGCCAGGGGCAGCTTGATGCGGTGGTCCCATTGGAACCCGCGACCATGCCGGGCCGCGTCGTGGTGCAATGGGACAAGGAAGATTGCGCCGACCTGGGCATCGTCAAAGTCGACCTGCTGGGGCTGGGGATGATGGCCGTGCTGGAAGATTCCATCACGCTGATCCGCGATCATTATGAAGAAGAGGTTGATCTGGGAAAGTTGCCGCCCGACGATCCGGCAGTCTATGACACGCTACAAAAGGCCGACACGGTGGGCATGTTTCAGATCGAAAGCCGGGCGCAAATGTCGTGCCTGCCGCGCCTGCATCCCACGCGCTTCTACGACATTGTGGTACAAGTCGCAATCATCCGGCCCGGGCCCATCGTCGGCCAGATGGTTAACCCTTTTCTGCAACGCCGGCAGGGGCGGCAAGCCGTCGTTTATCCGCATCCCTCGCTGGAGCCGGTCCTGAAACGCACGCTGGGGGTACCGCTCTTTCAGGAGCAACTGCTGCGCATGGCGATGATTGCCGCCGGCTTCAGCGGCGGCGAAGCTGAGGAACTGCGCCGCGCCTTTGGCTTCAAACGCAGCGAAAGGCGCATGCGCGATATCGAGATCAAGCTCCGCGTGGGCATGGAGCGTAACGGCATCCCGCCCGAAGCGCAGGAGCAGATCATCCTTTCGATTACTTCGTTCGCGCTCTATGGATTTCCCGAGTCGCATGCCGCCAGCTTCGCGCTGATCGCCTACGCCAGCGCCTATCTCAAGTGCCACTACCTAGCGGCTTTTACGGCAGCGTTGCTGAACAATCAGCCCATGGGGTTCTATCACCCTTCAACCCTCGTGAAAGACGCGCAGCGGCATGGACTGCGAGTGAAGCCGGTGGACATTACGCGGTCGGAGTGGCTGTGTACGTTGGAGGATGAAGGGGCGCGGCTGAAGCCGCGCCGTACACAACTCACAGTAAGTGCGGCTTTAGCCGCTGAGGAAACTCGCATTCCATGGAATAGCGAAGCCCCTCAGTGGCTAAAGCCACTCGGCAAAGAGCGGCCTTGCGGCGCGCCCTTCGACAGGCTCAGGGCGGGCTCTGAAGGCGCGCCCCTTCAAACCCACGATGGCCTGGCGCTGCGCATGGGGTTTCGTTATGCCAAAGGATTGCCTGAAGAGGCAGCACAAGCCATTGTGCGCGAGCGCAGTAAGCGGCCCTTTGCGTCCATCGTGGACCTTGCCCATCGCGTGCCCGAGTTGCGCCGCAAGGAACTGGTGCTGCTGGCTTCGATTGGCGCGCTCAATTCGATTGGCTGCAACAACGACAAAGACGCGCTCGCAAGCATCGGTACGGATTCAGGGTTGCTGGACTTGGGTGGAGCAGCGCTTCAGCGCTGCATTGGAGAGTCGCCTGGGAGTCCGGCTTTAGCCGCTGAGGTGATCGCAAACCATTTACCTCAGGCGCTAAAGCGCGAAGTCTTAACGGAACCTGACTGCAGGCCTGAAGGCCTGCTCCACCCGTCCTCGGGACAACAACATCCGCTCAGCAAGCAACGACTGCATCGCCGCGATGCATTGTGGCAGGTAGAGCACGCCGTGCGTTTTGCGGGACCACTACTGGATGCGATTCCGGAAAGCGATACGGCTTCGCCACTTGCACCCATGACACCCGAGGAGCGGCTGGTTGCCGACTTCCACGGCACCGGGCTAACGGTCGGGCCTCATCCCATGGCGTACCGCAGGACCGCTCTACGCCGGGCGCAAGTGCTCTCCGCGCAGGAGTTGACCCAAGTTGTACACGGCCGTTATGTGCGGACCGCCGGGTGCGTGATCGCGCGACAGAGGCCGGGCACGGCCAAGGGCTTCGTCTTCCTCAGCCTGGAAGATGAAACCGGAATCAGCAATGCGATCATCTCGCCCGATGTGATGGAGCAGAACCGCATTTTGATTCAATCGGAAAAGTTTTTGCTGCTGGAAGGCGTGCTGCAAAATCAGGAAGGCGTGATTTCAGTGAAGGTAGATCGGCTTGCGCCCATGCGCGAAGCGTACGCAGCCGAGACGGTGGATGTGACGGACGCGGAGGTGCGGTCGCACGATTTTCATTAATGAGCTACGTGTCGGAGCGATTCCCTATGCTCGGAAATTAGACGATATACTGAATCCACATCCTTGATATCACGAAACTCGGGGAACATCTCCGACCGACATACCATCCCATGCGGCCCAACCGCCCCAACTGCTCCTTCGTGACCACAATGGCTGTGGCTGAGTAAACAGGAGAGAACCCAAGCCTTTCCGACCGCCTTCTTTAATAAGGGTTGGAAGGGTGTCAATATATGCAGAAGCCATCCTGCGGCTCCATCCATTCTGCACGACAATTACACGACGGGTGGTGACCGCATAGTAAGTTCGTCGCTTCTTCCAAGCAGCCACCAGGAATCTGCCCCAGATGAGGTACTGGCCAATAAGAACAAACGGGATTCCCCAAATCATGCCAAAAAACTACTGTTTGCCCGCGTTGGAACCGGAGCCCCAGTAGCCCGCAACACCGAGTTCCCAAAAAATCGAGAATCCTCCCCAGAACAAGCTGAATGGAATGAGAAAAACATCTTCCCTGTGAAGCCTCACAGAAGGATCCGGCTGTCCGGCCCAGAGGACCGTTTCGCCAGCCGTGAGTTCGGGTTGAATGACAACGTACGAAGCCTGCTCTATCTGCATTGTCGGCTCCTACTTCTGCTCCCCGCTCACTACTTCACCCATCGATTTCTGCTTCCCTGCTTCACCTTTGCCCGGCTCCTGTTGTGGATATTCATACACCCCCCGCCCAGCTTTGCGGCCCAGGCGTCCGGCCTTGACGTACTGCACCAGCAGCGGCGCGGGACGAAACTTTTCGCCCAGAGTTTTGTGCAGGTATTCGAGGATGTGCAGACGAGTATCGAGTCCGACGAGATCGACCATCTCGAATGGGCCCATAGGATGATTCAAACCAAGCTTGAGCGCTTTGTCGATGTCGTGTGCGGAAGCAACGCCCTCCTGCAACATGTAAAACGCTTCGTTGCCGATCATGGCATTGATGCGGCTGGTGATGAAGCCCGGCGATTCCTTGATGACCACGACCTCTTTGCCCATGTGCTTCCCCACCTCGACGGCAGCGGCCAGCGTTTCGTCATCGGTTTCCAGTGCGCGCACCACCTCCAACAGCTTCATCTTGTGCACGGGATTGAAGAAGTGCATGCCCACGCATTTCGGGGCGCGATAAGTCACCGAAGAAATTTCCGTGACGCTGAGCGACGAAGTGTTAGACGCTAGGATGGTGCCTGGCCGGCTGACCTTATCGAGCAGCGTGAAGATCTCGATCTTCGATTCCATTTCTTCCGGCACGGCTTCGATCACCAAGTCCGCTTCGCGCGCCGCCTGTTCCACCGACGAGGCATATTCCAGGCGTTCAAAAGCTTCGTCGGCGGCATCCTTGGTGACTTTTCCGATTTCAACCGCCTTGTCGAGGTTGGCGCGAATCTCCGTCTCGGCCTTGCGCAAGGCAGTGGGGAGAATATCTTCCAGGATGGTGCGATAGCCGCCTAGCGCCGCGGCATGAGCGATACCGCGGCCCATAATACCGGCGCCAATCACGGCGATGGTGCGGACCTCGGCCATCGGCTACTCTCCCTTTTCCAGGTGCTCGATGACGTTCAGAAAATTGGGATCGGCCTTGCGCATATATTCGGCCAAGCGCTTCTTCTCTTCACCGCTGAGCAGATAAAAGCTGCTGTTGATGCGGCGCAGCGTCGCCGCAATATCGTCCACGAAGTTCATCATGCGAATCAGTTCACCAGTGGCGGCCATACCAATCCTTTCGAGAGCAGGTAACAAAGCGGAGGAATGATGCGTTTTGGCCCGGTCAGCGCTTCCAGGAGCGCAGCTGGCACGGAACTCAATGGCAAAGACCGGGCAAGCTCTTATTCTCGTCGCCACCCGCGATTAAGTAAAGGAGGCTAGATGCGGGTACTCGTCCAACTCGTCCACGATTAGCATTTGCTGTTCAGAGGTGGGGCAGAGGGGAGCCTGACCCGAGCGCCGCACCCAGCCACAGGAAAATACAGTGGACTGGAATCGTTCGAGGGATGTATGATGCGCGCCGTGGCGGGCTAAGACGGAAATTCCCGTACAATCGTCTGACCTGAGGATCGGGCCCGCAATGCTAAATGCTAAGTGATGCTTTCCTGGGAGGAGAATTTGATATCCGAGGAGTCCCGCCGGAACTTGCTTGCCGAGTATACAACTCTACGCAACGAGATTACAACATTCCTGTCGCTCCAGGTTCAATTCATGAACTGGAGCGTTGTACTGGGAGGCGCCATTGCCGGACTATTCCTTTCTAGGAGCAAGTCTTTCGAAGTGGTGGCTTTTTTCCCTCTTCCATTTCTGATTTTTGGGCTTCTGTATTTGGATGCAAAGGCTCGTGTTCTGCGCGCAGCAAAATATATCCATACCGAGCTTCGACCGACTTTGATCGACCCTGCTGATGGAGCGCTATGCCTGACGTGGGAACCATTCATCAGAAAAGAGTGCGAGCTAAGATCTGTCCTGTCAGTGGGCGAGAAATTAAGATGGGCCCTATTCTTGGTGCCTAGCTTGGTGCCGATCATTTGGTTGATTTGGAACGGACCCCAGCCACAACATGGGCCCCTCGTGGGCTCCCTATTCACGGTCGAGTTCATTCTGTTTTTCCTCTTCATATGGATCGCGCTAAGACTCGATAACTATGACAAAAGACTTTGTGAAAAAGAAAAATAGCCCCCCTGCCTTTTGCTACTTTCCGCAGCTGAGCGCGTCCGATGTCCGCGGTCAACTGAGGATTTTGCATCGTAAGTTGGAAGACTCTGGAACTCTCCACATCCCAGTAAACCAAAATGGTGTCTACGCCGCGAGTGCAAGCCAGACGGGGGATTCTCCGACTGGTTATCAAGACGCCTGGCTGCGCGATAACGCGATGATTGCCTTCTCCCGTTGGCAGTGCGGAGATTCGGAGTCGGCATTCAAGACTTTGCAGGGCCTAACGACTTTCTTGAAGACTCAGGCCCATAAAATGGAAGCAATCATCGATCACCCCGAACTGGGACAGAATGTTCAGCGGCGTCCGCACGTTCGGTTTAACGCGAAAACCCTGAAAGAACTTGGTGAAGGCTGGGCTCACGCCCAGAACGATGCTCTTGCCTACGTGGCTTGGCTGAGGCTCCGCCTGGCTGGCAGCGACCCACAGTTTCGGCTGAGCCAGCATGAGCGTGACCTGTACGATTTGTTCCCAGCATATTTTCGGGCAATCAGGTACTGGGAGGACCTCGACAGTGGGGCCTGGGAAGAGAGCCGAAAAGTAAATTCCTCCAGCGTGGGCGCGGTTGTTGCTGCTCTTCTCGAGTATCAGAAACTGGAGAAGGGCCGAAAAAGACCCAGCGAAGCAGAACGGAAACGCCTCGATGCGCTTATAAACCATGGCCTGCAAACCCTCCACCAGCAACTTCCGTTCGAGTCGCCCCCTAACCGAAAGACAGATGCGGCAACGTTATTCCTCATATACCCCCTGAGACTCATTAGCCCTTCAGGAGTTATTAGAGATCGAGGATTGCAGGATTGGATATTGTCCCTGGTCCGAGCCAGATTACTAGGCGCGAATGGCATCAAGCGATATATAGGCGATTCCTACTATTGCCAGGATTATGACAAATGGCTTTCTCCTGAGCAGCGGGCTGGTGATTTCAGCAATCGGATTGAGCTTCGTGATGAACTACTTCAGCCCGGATGCGAGGCGCAATGGTGTCTGTTCGATCCTCTCTTGTCCGTCATTTATGGAGAGAGAAATCTCTTAGCCGAGCAACTCGAATTTCTGAACCGAGCCCTTGCACAACTCACGGTCGATGGCGCATGTGCCGAACTATACTATCTTAAGCATGGAACTTATGTTCCTAACGAGCACACGCCACTAGCCTGGACACAGGCGAACCTTGCAATTGCCATCCATGAGCTGGAGTCATCGTTGAACAGACGCAAGCACAGGCCGTAACCTCGCTGGCTTTTAATCCGCATCCTCGTGGCGCTGGGAGCAGGGTTGGTAACTCGACAGCCGAGAGTCTGGTCGAGGCTGCTATCCTGCCTATTGGGAATTACGAGTTATAGTAACACGTCGGCAACAAGAATAAGCCGACCGTCACTTAGTAGCGCTCTGCGAGCAACTGCTGCGTAACTACTACGATGGGCGAATCAAGCTTTGGGTCACCATGCAGGCGTTGAACTTCCGGCGCGAACACCAAGAGCTCTTCCAATCTGGCAAGTATGTTCCGCTATACGCAAACTGCGGCAAAGAAGAACACGTCGTGGCCTTCGCGCGGGCGTGCCAGGGAGAAGCCGCGATTGTAGCGGCTCCGCGGCTGAGTTACACCCTGACGAAGGGAAATGCGGAACCGCCGCTGGCTGAGGCCTGGAGTGATTCGGAGTTGGTGTTGCCGCCGGAGGCGAGGGGCGCTCGGTGGCACAATATCTTTACTGACGAAGTGCTCAACGTGGCAGAACGCGCCTCGCTATGCCGCGAAATCTTCGCTCACTTTCCCGTCGCTCTTTTCGCCGTGCGGTAACGGCTGCTTCACGCATTCGTCGCGGTCGGTGACTTCGACCAGGGCAGCGAGCTTTTCTGCAAGCGGCGCGGTCAACGCGCCGCGTCGCAGTCGCCACGACCAGTTGCCGGCCATCTTGCTGGGAACATTCATGCGCGCATCGCTATCGAGCCCCAGCACGTCTTGAACGGGTATCACGCTAAGGTTGGCCACGGAAGTCAGCGCCGCTCGAACCAACGCCCAATGCACTCCATCTTCCCCAATTCCCAGGTAGGCCGACGCCAACTTTTTCTCGTCCTCGGTTGCGGACGAGTTCCACCAGCCGACGGTGGTGTCGTTGTCATGTGTGCCGGTGTACACGACCGAGTCGCGCTCGAAGCGGTGCGGCAAATACTTGTGAGCGCCGCGATCTCCAAAACCGAATTGCAGGATCCTCATGCCGGGAATATCAAGCTTCTTGCGGAGTTCGGTCACCTCGTGGGTGATATGGCCAAGATCTTCGGCAATGAACGGTAGCTGGCCGAGCGCACTCTTGAGTGCTGTGAACAGGCCCGCGTTTGGTCCCGCCACCCAACGGCCGTGGATCGCGGTCGGCTCGTCGGCGGGAATTTCCCAGCAGGACTCAAAGCCCCGGAAGTGATCGAGGCGAACGATATCGCAAGTCTCAATCGCCCAGCGCATCCGCTTGATCCACCAACTGTAGCCGCGAGACCGGAGCGCATCCCAGTCGTACAGCGGATTGCCCCAGCGCTGCCCAGTTTCGCTGAAGGCATCAGGGGGCACGCCGGCCACCACCTCGGGTGAGAGGTCTTCCCTTAAACGGAAAATTTCGGGGTGAGTCCAGACGTCGGCGCTGTCGTAGCTGACGAAAATTGCGACATCGCCGATAACGCGAATGCCCCGCTCGCGGCAATAGGAGCGCAAAGCCTCCCACTGCTCGAAAAACGCGAACTGCAGGAAGCGCTCCTGGTCGAGTTGCTCGCGCAACTCAGTGTGCAGTCTTGCCATGGCATCCGGGCGCCGGCGAACGATTTCCTCGGGCCAGCTATTCCAGGGCTGATCGGCAAAGCGCTCCCGCAAGCTGCTAAACAGCACGTAATCTTCGAGCCACCAGTGGTTGTCGCGGCAGAAGCGGTCGTAGCGCTCACGCGCCGCACTCGGCGCCGAGCGCAGGAAGTTTCTGCCCGCCTCCCGCAAGAGGGGAAGCTTGTGCTGGCGCACGCTGTCAAAATCAACCGGAGAATCCAAGTCGGGCGCCGCCCCGACTCGCTCACGATCGATGAGGCCACGATCGGCGAGACGTTCCAGGCTGATCATCAGGACGTTTGCGGCGAATGCGGAAGTGCACGAATACGGCGAGTCGCCATATCCCACCGGACCTAGCGGAAGAATTTGCCACAAGGTCTGCTTGGCGGCGGCAAGCCAGTCTACAAACTCATACGCCGCGGGGCCCAAATCACCGATACCACCGCGCGAGGGGAGCGAGGTGGGGTGTAGAAGAATGCCGGATGAGCGTTGTGAAAGCATGAGCAATAGTTAGACGGACGGAGGTAAACAATAGTCGCCAGTATCTGGCATTCATTCGGTTGCGGCCGATCAAGAAAAAGCAGGCCAGCAGACTTTCTCCGCTGGCCAAAGACTCGGAACCCCTCGCTGCGCTACGTCCCCTCGGAGAGGCTGGACAGACGCTGCATCTCCGTCTTGTTGATTTTGATCTTCCCTTCTTTCTCCAGCCGATCACGCAGGCCTTGCACGTAGAGTCCTTCAAACTCGGTGCGCTTCTGTTCCAGCAACGTCTCCTTGGCCTTGTCCCAGTTCTGCTTCACTTCTTCCGGCGAAGGCTTTTGAGCTTCCAGCACGTTCAGTACGACTCCGTTCGGACCGCCCTGCAGAGGGCCGCTGATCTCGCCCGGCTTCATGCCGAAAGCGATGGCGGCGGCGCCGTTCATGGGACCGATTTCGGGGACCTGCGCATTGGCATCGACCAAATCGCTGGTCTTGACCGTGGCGCCAAGCTCCTTGGCCGCCTTTTTCAGATCGTGATCGGCGTGGGCACGGTCCGAGAGCTCCTGCGTCTTTTGCGCCAGTAGGGCTTGCGCGCGTTGTTCCTTAAACTGCTGCTCCACTTGCGCCTTGATCTGCTCAAACGTCGGCGTCTGCGGTGGCTGAATGTCGGTCACCTGGTAGATTGCATATCCCTGGGACGTCTGCGCTGTGCCAGGAGGATCGTTCTTTTTGGCTTCGAACAGCGCACTGACCAGGTCCTTCGCGTTGCCAACGCCCGGGAGAGGGTCGGTCTGCGCAATGAAATCCGTGGTCGTGATGGTCAGTCCCTTTTCGCCCGCAGCCTTGTCAAAACCAACCGTGCGGGCCCGTGTCTGCACAGTATTGGCCAAGCTTTGCGCTTCGCTGGAGACCTGCTGCTGCTTAATCAACGGCTCAATCTGCGACTTCACTTCGTCGAGCGGCTTCAACCGCGCCTGTTGTTTAGCCTCGACATGGATGATATGAAAGCCGTAGTTGGTGCGGATAACGTTCGTGGTCTGGCCAACCGGCGTATTGAAGGCGGCCTGCTCGAACTCCGGAACGGTACGGCCGCGCGTGATCGGCGGCAGCAGCCCACCGCTCTGTGCGCTGCCAGGGTCTTCGGAATATTTCTTGGCCAGATCGCCAAAGTTGGCTCCGCTCTTCAACTGCTTCTCAATGTCGTCCGCCTTCGTCCGCGCCGCGTCCACGCCCTTCTGATCTACCTTACCGTCTGCATCGGGCGTCGGGGTCTTGATCAGGATGTGGCGGACCGTCACCGTCTCCGGGATGCGGTACTCATCCTGGTGCTGACCGTAGTACTGCTGCAACTGGGCCTGGCTGAGCGAAATCTTGTCCGCCAGTTTGGCGGTGTCGATCAGGATGTAGCGCGCCTTCCGTTTCTCCGGAATGGAATTCACGTACTGCTGTTTATTCTGCTCATAAAACGCCTTCAGCTCGGCATCGGTCGGCTTGATCTGCTTCTTGACGTCGTCCAGCGTCAGCACGGCGTACTCGAACTTCACTTTCACGCCTTGCTTCTGCACTTCCTCGCCGACGTCTTTGTCGCTGACGGAGACCGCGCCGTTGATGAGGGCCAACAGTTTCCGCTGTGCAATCTCCGACTTCACCTCTTGCTCGAACTGCTGCACGCCCATACTGAACTGGTTCTGAATGAAATCTTCGTAGGCCTGCTGACCGATGAAGTTTCCTCCGGGAAATATCATCTGTCCCATTTGCCCCTGGTGCAGATAACCACGGAGTTCTTCATCGCTGACTTCCAGGCCCATGCGGTCGGCTTCGTACACCAGCGCCCTCTGTGTGATCAAGCCTTGCGCAGCCCGCTGCATCAGATAGGGCATGATGGCGGGAGGAACGCTGCCTTTGAATTGCTGGCGGCCGATAAGGCGAGCCTGCTGCGAGACTTCCTGCAGGCCGACGTCCTGATTGCCAACTCTTGCCAATATCCCGCTTTGAGTGACGCCGCCGCCAAACATGTCGTTGAGGAAGCCGCCGCCGGGGATGAGGGTGATGACCATCATCACGCAGATGACGAGAAGAATGCCGCCCAGCACAATTTTCTTGATCGGGCCGGGCGTTTGCAGAAATCGAATCATGCTTTAGGAACTCCAGAGTGGATAGCTGAATCTTCGATTATACCAGCGCGGATGCGAGGCGCAGGTTCCTGGCTTGCGGCTAGTCCAGCGCCGCGTTGACGCGAACAAGAAGCCTACAGCACGCCCTCCTCGACGCCGGCCTGAAGGCCGGCTCTGCCCGGGGCACACCAACTCTGGGACTGGCGAACTGGACCGGCTCGGCCCGCCAGCCTGGGTACAATTCTCCCAAGCTAAATTTTGTAGCCTTCTTGCGATCTTCGCATCTGCTCTTGGAGCGGCAAGAAGGGTACCCCTGCTCCGAAGTGGGCATGGCCGCAACGTTCGATTTCTGCATCTTACAGATGACTCACGATTCCAGCGTGTTATGCACAGCACCAGCCCAATTCGCGATCTGCCGATGTCGGCGGCGACTCAAGCCGAAGCCTCTTTACTGGAGAAATACCTGGCCGTGCGGGAGACTTCTCTGCGAATTTGCGCTCCCCTGAGCATTGAAGATCACGGTTTGCAGCCGATGCCCGACGCAAGTCCCGCCAAGTGGCACTTGGCGCACGCCACCTGGTTCTTCGAGACTTTTCTTCTGTCGGGATACCAGCAAGACTATCGCGCCTTCCATCCCGCATTTCGCAACCTGTTTAATTCGTATTACAACGCCGTGGGCGATCGACCGTTGCGGGCCTTGCGGCACACGCTGTCGCGTCCTGGATTGAACGAAGTACATGCGTACCGCTCCTATGTGGACGATGCCATCGTGCATATGCTCACAACCGAGCCTGCGTCCGAGTTGGTCGCGCTGGTGACGCTCGGAATCAACCATGAGCAGCAGCATCAGGAGTTGATTGTCACCGACGTAAAGAACGGGCTGTGGACGAATCCGCTCCGGCCAGCGTTTCGCCCAACGCAAGAAAGTCACCGGGCACAGGGTGCCTCTGCCTCCGTCCCCCCCACGGAATGGCGGAGCTTCGACGAAGGGATCTATAGCGTCGGTTTTGCGGGCGACGGCTTCGCGTTCGACAACGAGGGTCCACGGCACAATGTGTATCTCGAAGGATTCCGCCTGGCCTCCCGGTTGGTGACCAACGGCGAGTATCTGGAATTCATGCGCGACAACGGATACGGCACCGCCGAGCTGTGGCTCTCCGATGGCTGGGACTGCGTTCGCAACAATCAGTGGAGCGCTCCGTTGTACTGGGAGCAGCGGGATGGCGAGTGGTGGCATTACACCATCGAAGGCATGAAGCCATTGGAATTGAGCGAGCCTGTTTGTCATGTCAGCTATTACGAGGCCGACGCCTTTTCTCGCTGGGCGGCTGCGCGACTCCCAACTGAATTCGAATGGGAAGTTGCGGCGAGATCTTGCCGGGTGGCGGGAAATCTGCTGGAGAGCGGGCATCTGCATCCGCGCCCGGTGGAGGCGGCGGCGCCGGCGGAACCGTTGTCGCAGATGTTCGGCGATGTTTGGGAATGGACGGCCAGCCCCTACGGCCCCTATCCCGGTTTCAAGCCGGCCGAGGGGGCCGTCGGCGAGTATAACGGCAAGTTCATGTGCAATCAGATGGTGCTACGCGGCGGATCCTGCGCCACGCCGCAGTCGCATATTCGAGCGACCTATCGCAACTTCTTTCCGCCCCATGTGCGCTGGCAATTTATGGGCATACGGTTGGCAAATGGCAACTAGCAAGCAACTTCAGTTCCTGGCGAATGACGCAATTGCGCTGGAAGTGCGCGAGGGTCTCAGTGCGACACCCAAGCGGCTTCCCTCGAAACTGTTTTACGACCAGATTGGCTCGGACCTCTTCGAGCAGATCACCGAGTTGCCGGAGTACTACCTCACGCGCACCGAGCGGTCGATTCTTGAGACCTACGCTGGCGAGATCCTGCAGCACGCCGGAACGTCGTTGACTCTGGTCGAACTCGGGGCCGGCACAGCCACCAAAACCTGCATTCTGATTGAGGAATTACTGAGGCGCCAAAGCCGCGCGCTGTTTTATCCCATCGATGTTTCGCCCTCCGCTTTGCAGGAAGCGGTAGCGCATCTCGGCCGGCAATTTCCCGAGTTGCGGGTCAATCCCATCGTGGCTGACTACACCGGAGGTGTGTCGGCGCTGAGCCGCATCAGCGGGCGCAAGCTGGTGCTCTACATCGGATCGAGTATCGGGAATTTCGAGCCGGACGAGGCGGTGCGGATTTTGCGGCGGATTCGGAGGACGTTGCGCGCGGGCGACGCTTTGCTGCTGGGCGCCGATTTCGCCAAGAGCCCCAAGATTCTTCTGCCCGCGTATGACGATTCGCAGGGAGTTACGGCGGCGTTTAACAAGAACATTCTTGCCCGCTTGAATCGCGAGTTGGATGCCGACTTCGCGGTCGACCGCTTCCGCCACATCGCAATGTGGAACCGCAGGCTGTCGCGTATCGAGGCCTACTTGGAGAGCACCGCCTTGCAAACGGTATTCATCCCGGCGCTCGACCTGGACCTGTCGTTCGCGCCGGGAGAACGCATTCACACCGAGAACAGCTACAAGTACACCGACGATATGATCGAATCGATCCTGCGCGAGAGCGGCTTCACGCTGGAGCACACCTGGTGCGACCGAAAGAAATGGTTTGGAGTGCACTTGGCAAGGGTGTAGGGGCTGCTCTTTTCTGTCCGTCATCCTAAGCGAATCCGCCTGTCATCCTGAGCGAGGTCGCCGCGGCGACCGAGTCGAAGGAGCCCTATTGCAGCAGGTTGGTGGGCGCTGTCATCGGCAGACAAAATCCGGTAGTGTCCTAATTTGCTTTTTGTTGTTCCTATCAGTTGGCATCGTTACGGCTGAACAGCTCGTGCCAAAAACCAACCTTGTCTTCTGGGACGTTTACCCCCATCTCGAAGCCCATCATCAGCGGCTGTCCATTCGACAGCATGAGGAAGCCCTTCCCGTCTGGAGAAATGATTGGAGGGCCGACGAGATGGTAACCAAAACGAGTCTGGTGCATTTCCATTCCAAAACTGGAATGGTAACTAATGCAGCCGACAACATAGAATCCAACAAAGCTGCGGGGTTTCTCGCCCGGATTCGTGACAGATTGAATGATGCTGGCAGGGGGTATGGAACTTATGTCCAATTCCCGCTCTGTCGAATGATCTCCAGGGAATATGTCAAACCGTCCAACTGGGTCAACTTTGGGGTTGTCACAGAGTTCCCGCTGTTTTTGGGCGGCATCGAGAGCGAGGGGGATGCCAACAGGTGTCGGGAGGAGTTTGGCATCGGCCTGAACATCCTTCGCGACGGACTTGCCGACGTTTTTTATCGACAACTTAAGTACCAAAACGGCTTGTTGGCCGTTCACAAACGTCAGGCCATTTACTGGCGTGGCCTCGACAGAAAGCCAAGGACGTTCAGAAATGTCGGTTTGCTTTTGGATGGCGATAGCGGACTTGAGCGCGGCGTCGGCTTGGTCGCGGTTCGCTTCGGCCTGGCTTTGGAGGAGTTTCAGCTGCTTTTCGACTCTTACAGCATTTTGAGCAGAGTCCTTAGCCGCGAGCTTAACAGCTTCTTGAGCGGTGGCGACCTGTCCATGGAGGGCGACGATTTGTGCATCGGCTTTTCTCCCAGCATCGACAGAATCATCGTGGGCAGTCTTGGCCTGCTGACTAAGTATCCCGGTTTGCGTGGACATCTCTCGGAACTGACGGTAGAAGATGTATCCCGTAACGAGCGCCAATATGACCCCGCCCAGGGTAAGCCAAAACATTCTTTTCTCAAACGTTGTAAGGGTATCGTCCTTAACGATTTCTACAAGAAGGCGCTTGGGACTGGGTATCTCATCTGCGCCTTTTGGGGTGCCTACCTGGCCTCTGCCATCATTTGGAAGTTTAGGGAGTGGATCGCTGGAGGATTGGTCAGGGTTCCGATCTTTGTCTGTCTGACTATCCTGGCTGCCGTGCTCTTCGGTCATGGTGTTGAAACTCTTGGTTGGTTCTGAATAAAACTTGTAACACAAAAACATTTGACAAATGATAGCAACGTGCTGCGAATCCACTCGGAGATACTAGTGTTGCTGGCCTTTGCTGCCCTAAGACTTCTCTTGACAATATATACGAATAGACGTATTTGCGTATAATGACAGGATCGGAGCGCCCCCTGGTATGGGTCGGTTCCAGTCGGAGGGACCTGCGCCGCTTCCCGCGCGCGGTCCGGCGCGACGTCGGGCAGGCCCTGTACACGGCGCAACAGGGAGAAACCGATCCATCGGCAAAACCGCTGCGCGGTTTCGGCGGAGGGTCTGTACTTGAACTGATCGCGGAGCATCACGGCGACACTTGGCGCACTTTTTATATGGTCCGCTACGCGGAGGCAATCTACGTCTTACATGCTTTCCAGAAGAAATCGAAGAGAGGGATCGCCACACCCAAGAAGGACATTGACCTCATCCATCGCCGCCTGGCCGAAGTTGAACGGATCCATCGAGAAAGGCAGAACTGACATGACTACGAGAGCGAAAAAGCCTATGAGCGCAGCAAAAAGTAGCGGGAATGTTTTTGCCGACCTCGGCCTTCCCCATCCCGAACAGGAGCTGTTGAAAGCCAAGCTCACGCTGCAGATTTACCGTCTCATCAAAAGACGCGGCCTCCGACAAGCCGAAGCCGGAAGAATCCTCGGTATCAAGCAGCCTCACGTCTCTGCCTTGATGCGCAACCGCTCGGGCGCTTTTTCCGTCGAACGGCTTATGGACTTTCTTACCGCTCTTGGGCAGGACGTGAAGATTACCGTAAGACCCACGCGCAAGGAGCACGGCGAAGTATCGGTCATTGCGTGACCGCGGATTGCACACCTTAACATTCTGGCGGTGCCCCCTCACATTGGTTGCCTGGGCCACGCATTATAAAANNGCTGGCCCACCGAACATTTTCAGCTCACGATCTCCGGACGTCCACTCCGATTCGATCTCCACCACTCCGTTCTCCCGGAAAGCATAATGCCGGAAACTGCTCCGCTTCAGTCTCCTGGTTCCCTCACCAGTCCGCGTTTCAGTGGACTGTGCGGATTCGTGAAACCGGCGCAGAGAACACTATCTACGCCCTTGCGGCTGGCGAGTGCAGTGACCCCAGGTTAGCCCAACAGCGGGGCGAACCTGGGGCACCAGGCCAGGGACGCCTGGTTTCGCTCTACTTTCTGACGCCGAAAACCGACGTCGAACCCTTTGGGAATTAAGCCCGGAAAATCCGCCTTGCAGGTAGCACGAAGTGATTGTTAAGTGGTTCTTGGCCACCCTATGATTTCGCGGAGATTGGATGATTGTATGGAGTTGGGTCTATGGAATCATTTACCGAGTTACTGCCATGTTTTAAGCAAGTCTGATCTTTTTCAGTCACTTATCGGGATGACAGGAGTGGCCTATCACATGCTCTGTTCTGGCCGAGGGTTAAAACAGCCCTTTCATTGGGAAAGAGAACGAAACATGGCAAATGTGGCCACTGCCAGCGGGTTTGGCAGACTCGAAGCACCTCCGGAAAGAGAAGAGGTACCGCAGTGAATGAAACCACGATAAGGTCGATATGGTGCTTCTGGTGGGCGGGTAGCTCAACGCCATCGCCTGAGTGTTGTGGGACTCGGTAGGGGAAAGAGGAGAGTATATGATGCAAATCAACTGCCTTGGTTGCGGGTTCAAGATAGATCTCGACGAGGCCTATGACGATTACGAAGGGACGATCAAGTGCTTCGCTTGTGGCGCTGATACAGAGATCGCGACCCAGGAGGGCACCATTCGGACAGCCAGACTCGTGACGGAGACGCCGGTCCCTTCAATGGTGTGGGTCTCTGAGCAGGAATTCGAGAAAACGCCCGATTGACGGGGTTCCGAGAGCTTGGCCTTTCCGGCAAACTTCGACGGTTCGGTCAGCCCGGTCGTCGGAGGTTCGGAGTCCCACCACGCCGCGCAAACTGGGGCCGTTCCCAGTCGAGAGCAGCATTTCGGGCGGGTGGGCGGAAGACGCAGATGTCATTGCAACATCTTGATTCGATGACGCGTTACTGAATGCCGCAGGCTATCCAGGATGGAGTTGAGATGCGACTACATTGCCCGCCGGCCTCCTGCTCGGCGCCCCAGGTTCGCGTCCGTCTTTTGGACGCTAACCTGGGCAGAGGCAGGTCCGGGCTGGCGCACCGAACATTTTCAACTCACGATCTCTGGCCGTCCACTCCGATTCGATCTCCAGCACTCCGTTCTCCCGCAAAGCATAATGCCGGAAACTGCTCCACTTCCAGTCTCCTGCTTTCCTTCACCAGTCCGCGTTTCACTGGATTGTGCGGATTCGTGAAACCGGCGCAGATCACGTGGCATGAACGCAACCTACACTTTTGCGGCTGCCCAGTGCAGCGACCCAGGTTAGCCCAACAGCGGGGCGAACCTGGGGCACCAAGCAGCAGGGATGCGTGTCTAACCGTTACAAATTCTTACCAAGGGACGCGGCGCAACACTCCGGCTAGGCTCGCCCAGCGCGCTGGCGCGAGATCTTCGTATACCAGATGGTGAAAATTGTGGCGACACCCATAGTGAGTAGAGGAGCGAGGACGCCGACCACCAGAGGTCTATTGCGCGGATTCAGGGCGATGGACGCCAAGACGATGTTGACGGAAAACGCAAGCCCCCAAACCATGCTGATGACCCAGTTCGCGCGGAGGAAGGCGAGAGTATGCCAGCTCTCAGGTGGCGCCGATTCGCGCGCATATTGCAGGGAGAAGGGAGCTCCTACAATGATCGATGCCCAGGTCACAGCGGCGTATAGCCCCCAGATAACCACCGAACTGTAGGTTGGAAACGCGGCCGACCGAATTAGAAATGTCGCGATCGCCGCGATGACAAAGTACCCCAACAAAACCCAGTCCATCAGCTTGACTTTAATATGACGGCTGGCTTCCAGCGACAGCAAGCCTATGCTGGCGAGAACCCCGAAAGCTACTCCCGCCGGCCAACGTCGCAGGCCTGCAAGAAAGCCGTAAACGACCCACACGACAAATTGCATCTTCAGAATCATGCGCGAAAATCGATCGGCGCTCATGCCCGCATTATACCGGTGGCCTCTACATGTGAGACTAGGAGCACGTCGTGCAACGTAACGGTAGCATGGCCTGGTGCCTGGTGCCCCAGGTCCGCGTCCGTCCGTTGGACGCTAACCTGGGCAGAGGCAGGTTCGGGCCGGCCCACCGAACATTTTCAACTCACGATCTCTGGCCGTCCACTCCGATTCGATCTCCAGCACTCCGTTCTCCCGCAAAGCAATGGGCACCGAGGTTTTGACTCAACACGACGCCGGACCGTACGCTCACGGCGCGATTCCAGATGTTTCCCGCCGCCTCCGGAACTGGAATTCGCGCAACTGGTTTCCCGATCTTGTGTCCCAGCTTCTGCCAATATTCGATGAAGCCGCTGTGGTACTCCTGGCTCCATTGGTCCGATGGGCTCGATAGCAACTGGATTGTGTAGGGCTTGCCGGCGGCGGCGTCCTTTCGGGCACGCTCAAGGTGCCGGTTCACCCGAGGACTGATGTCGAAGGTGATGACCTCGATGGTAGCGGGGTCGGCAAGGCCCAGCCGGGCCAGGCCACGAAAGGTTATCGGGAACCCGACGCTGTTTTCTCCCGAGCCGCGGGATTACGATCGTCGGTACTTGTCCACGAGTTCGCTTCAAACTGGCGGAACTCGGCTTCCAACTTCCATTGCAAGCGCGCCTTTTCGCTGCCATCGAGAAACTTCTGGCATGACGACGATGGCGGCGCGGCCCCAGCGCTTCCGCATTGCTGAACCACGGCGAACGCTTTACCGTCGCGCCACAAGCTTGCACCTCCGATGAAGGCGTGTTCCAGGCTGGTGCGCGCCATTTGCTTCAACTGCAGGTAGCTGAGATTCTGTTCCTCCGCGCCCTTCAGGTATTCGTGGGTCATGTCGGAGCGGGCGACACCTTCGTCATCGGTTGCGAGCCCCACCGGCACGCCGGCGCGTATGTACTCGCTTAGCGGATGCTGCGGCCCGCGAACGCCGAGGATGACGTCGTTGCTGGTGAGGCAGATTTCCACCATCACATTGCGGTCGGCCATCTCCTGCAAAAGCTCGAAGGGGCGACTTTCGTTCATCACGTCAACGCCATGTCCGATGCGTTCGGCGTGCCCCTCCTCTACCGAATCGCGCACATGAAACTGCAAGTCCTTGGGAGGGACAAGGCCCTCGACGAGTTCGCCCGCGTGCAGCGCGATGTGCACATGCGGATAACGCTCGTGAAAGTAATCGAGCATGCGCATGTGCAGCGGAAAATCTCGCATGGGGACATACCAGTCTTCCGCCATCACCAGGTTCAGGCCCAACACGTGAGGGTTCGGAGCAACCAGTTTGGGGTCGGCCCCCGCCAGCAGAAAGCCGGAGAGAATCTGGGCGAAGACCACCTCTTTGGACTTGCCCCGCGCGACCTGGAACAGGAGACGTTGCTTGATCTGGCAACCAGGATCGGCTTTGGCTACGCCACAGTTAAGGATATTGTCGCGTGACACTTCCGCCGCATTGAGTTGTTGACTGGCAGTGGCCAAAATCTGTGGCAACCCGCCGGCCAGCAGCTTTTGTTGCAGCCGGCCAAAATCATCATCCCAGCCGATGGACTCCGCGAGTGTCTCCAGGTCCTTGCCGGTCGGCGTTACCATCAGCTCCTGATACAGCTCGTGCTGCGACGCCGCCCGAGCAGCGGTCTCGGCCAGCATTTTGCCTTCGGCGCCGTCCGTAGCTTTCCCAAACTTTCCGAAGGTGTCGAAGAAATGGTCGTGCCCAGATTGTCCAGACAGCTGCCAGTTGCGCATGGAATAGGCGTCGATCATTCCGGCATAGAGGCCCGGATCGTCGAAGGCCTTGCTGATAGGGGTCGTGGGACCGCAGGGACCGGCGCTTATCGTGAAGGTCTTCGGATCCACGCAATCCTTGCTCTCCGAACCCCACTGGATGAGCGATTCCGCGTAAATGGAGCCGGACAGGTGATTGTGCAGGTCGCCGCCCTTGGGCATCTCGCGCAGAAAGGCCAGCAGCAGGTTGGGATCCTTGCGAACGCTTTGGAAGTAGCGCTCGGTGCGGGCTCCATTGGAATTGGAATCGGAATCGGAAACCGTAGGACGGTTGGCCGCGAGCGTCGCCGCCGGTCCAATCAGCGCGACTACAATTGCCAAGCTTGCAACAACTGTGGTGAGAGAACGCGAACTGCGCCGCATACGCACGCCTCCGTTGTGAGTGGTTGCCGTTTTCAAGTCTCGGGTTCACGGTCGCAGTCTTTCGCGAACGCTCGGAGCAGTAACGCTCGCAAGGACTCGTAACCGCAAACTGGAAACTCTATAGCAGTTTCGCATCTGGTGTATAGGCGATCGGTGGAGCGCGCCTTCACAGGCTGCGGAAAAAGTCCGTGGAAGACTTTTGGTGGGGGCCCCCTCCTTCAGCAGGGGAAGCTGGACTTTAGTCTGGATTATTCATGAATGTGAGGTGTCATCCTGAGCGAAGCGCCCGCAGAGAATTTCCGA
>PLQW01000111.1 GCA_003160215.1 Acidobacteriaceae bacterium | reverse complement strand
ATTAGTGTTAACACGCCCTAGCGCGATTGCGGGCAGGCCGCAGATGGAGGGTCTCCGTGCTAAACTGAAAGGTTGGCCGCTGCCGGGAAGCCCCACTGTGTGCGCAGAATGCGAAAGGCTCCCAGATTTCAGCTCCCTGAGTTTTAAAGACTTTCATCCAGGGCAAAACTCTCAATCAAAAGGAATACACGTGCGACAAAATCGCGACTATTACCTCCCGCATATTTGGCTCAGCTTCGCTTTCTTCATGGTTCTGACCTGCAGTGCCGCGCCATCGTTCGCACAAAAGACCGTGGTGCAGGATGCCGGAGGCGGCAGAAAGCTGGAGTTCGACTCCAACGCCGCTGGCCAGGTAACGGAGCAGCGCACCATCGGCGCGAATGGCAAACTGGAGCAAAAAGTCGATTACGAGTACCGGCCTGGATATTACGTCGCAGACCAATCCACCACGTCCTATTGGCCGGATGGCAAGGTTCACAGGATCACCAAAAACACATACGATGTGAGCGCAAATTTCACGGGCGAGTTCGTCCAAGACTTCGACGAATCCGGCAAACAAGTCGCCGGCCACCGGCTGACCCACGATCCCATGACCCACGTCTACACCTGCGCCGATTGGAACAATGCCACACAAAACTACAGGATCATCCCCTGTCCAGCGGGCGAGGAATCGGGCGGATCGGAACCGAAAGAGGCCAAGAAGTTCACCTATGACGAAGTGATGCAACATCTGAACGCCGCCCGAAAGACGTCCCGCGAAGTGCAGAAGCCGCAACCCGCGAGTCCTGCAAAGTCGACTGCCCAGGCGAAACAGGAGGTCGGCTTGGTGGTGCCTGCGCAGGTTAATGGCGGCGAGCGAGCTTCGGGTATTGCGGTCACAAACCCCGTCGCATATGAAGGTGTGGCAGGGGTCGCGGTGACTCGAATCGCAGTGCCGCTTGAATCGGCAGGCGAAGGTTCGACGCTGGCGGGCTGGACCGTCGAGATACCGGGCGAAGCCCCGCAACGTGCCGACGGACCGATTGTCTTCACCGTACCGAGGGGGGGCTCGGGACTTAACGTCACATTTCGGCAATCGGGGGGTTCGGCTCAGTCTGTTTCGAAGCTAATAACCTTGCCCCCAAGCGCGCCCAAGAAGCAGAGGACGCCTGGCTCGTTTGAAGCGCCGGCGCTCTGCCTAAAAGGGCAAATGTGTACCGTTCGTGGGCCGTTCAGCGGTGACAGCAACAAAACCTTCGCCGCTTTCGAGGATCGCCCGGCGATGGTCGTGGCCGAAACGCCTGACACCGCATATATTCGCATTCCCGATCTGACTGAACCTGGCGCACGGCCCTTGTTTATTGCGGAAGGCTCAAAGGTGATTGCGCTACCTGTGGCCGTGGGCGAGTTTACCCTCCGGAACGGAGACAGGGAGCTGCAACCGGGAAACAACTTAGTGACATTTCCACTCTTAGACGGCCCGAGCGACATTTTGGAGGCGGCCTGGCGGCCGGGAAATTTCCCGGCGACGAATCTTGAGGAGGCCCGCAGGCTGATACCAGGATTCCAGTTGCCGCGAGAAGATCGAGAGGCGCGCGAGAAGCGGGAAGCGCAAGAAAAGGGAGAGTCAAAAGAGCAGCGGGAGGCGGACGAGAAAAAAGGCGGATCGATCTTGCTTGTCGTCAAGAATATGACGCCTGAACAGATCTCGCTGCGGGGCGCTAAGAACCAGATGATTGTCTTCCATCTGACTGATGATTCGTTCAGCCGAGGCGAGTTCAAGTACGACCTCCTGGTTGAGGCGCTCAAGTCCGGCCATTTTGATATAAGGGGCTACGTTATTCCCTTTCTGGCACCGGTCCGAGGCCAGGAGTTTTCCAGTAAACCCAGCTCGGCAGGGAAGTAGAGCCAATTTCTGAATTGACAACCTTCACCGCACCTCTTAAGCTTCGGGGAAAGGAACAAAGATTTGCATAGCGAGGGGACATCCCGCACGAGTCAGCAACCGATGCTTGGTCCGCTGGAGATTCGTGTCATGGAAGTCCTGTGGACCGCCGGCCAGAGCAGTGTGCGCGACGTGGTCGAGAAATTGGAACGTAAGCTTGCCTATACCACGGTAATGACCACGCTGGACCGGCTGTTCAAGAAGGGCATGCTGGCTAGGCAGAAGTCGGAGCGCGCGTTTCTGTATTTGCCGCGTCTGTCCAATCAGGAGTGGGAGCGCCGGCGCGCAGGCGACTTGGTCGCTGGTTTTCTTGCCGGTCCACAACCTGCTCGCGATCTGTTGTTGTCGTCGCTGGTTGACGCCGTCGGCCAACACGATGCGGTCCTGCTCGATCAACTGGAAGAGAAGATCCGGAAGAAGCGCAAAGAGCTGTTTGTAGGGAGGAAGCTGTGAGTCTCCCATACGGTTTGCGGTTGCTCTGCCTGTGTTGCGCCTCGTTTTTCATGATTCACCTGGCGCTTGCTGTGGCGGCCCGTTTGAGTGCCGGCACGGCGGTGCGCATGGCGGAACGCTTGAAGCCAAGTTCCGCGGCGCGGCTTCTGTTTGCGGTGCGCATGCTTCCATGGACACTGACACTTTTTGCGGTACTGGCTTTCTGTATTCCCAGCTATCTATGGCTGGAGCCGGAAGCGACCGGCGAAAAAGTCGGATTCGTTTGTTTCTTGACGGCATTGCTGGGAGCGGCGATTTGGGCACTCGCGATCGTACGGGTGGTCAGCGCGGTGCGCGGTACGGCGCGCTATCTGCATCGCTGTGAGCGCCACGGCGAGAAAATCACAATGCCGGGAGAAACCGGGCCGGCGTTGCTGCTCAAAGATAGGTCTCCAGTGTTGGCCGTTGCGGGAGTGGTCCATCCCCGGCTGGTTATTTCGCGCCGCGTCATGCGCGGACTTACGACGGAGCAAATTGACGCAGCCCTCAGCCATGAGCGTGCGCATCGCTCATCTGGCGACAATCTCAAGCGATTTCTCATGTTGCTCGCGCCCGATGTTCTGCCCTTCATGCGCGGTTTCGTAACTCTGGAACGGAGTTGGGCGAAAGCCATCGAATGGGCGGCTGACGATCAAGCCAGCGCAGGCGATCCCCGTCGTGCCCTTTCACTGGCCGACGCCCTGGTGAGAGTGGCGAGAATGGGCAACAAGCCGCAGCTTTCTTATCTGACCAGCTCCCTAATGGCCGATGATCACGATCTGTCCGAGAGGGTGGACCGCTTGCTGCGTCCTCAGCCCATTCCCGACAAGCCGGCGAAGGAATTGATTCCCCTGGTCAGCGGAGCCGCCGCACTGATGGCCGCCTCGCTGATGATCGTGACACTCTGGCCAGCCAGCCTGAGCATGGTGCATCAGGCGCTCGAACAACTTATCCACTAATAAATTTCGCTGCTCCACACCGTAATGCCCGGCTTGAACGCTGGGCATTATCTTTGCCCGGACAAGAGTTTCCGGCTCTCGTGTCATCCCTGAGTTGTCATCACGAACGGCCTTTAGTTAGGCCGTGAGGGATCTGCTGTTGCCCCCAGCCGTCGTTCCAGGTGCAAACAACAGCAGCTTCCTCGCTTCGCTCGTAACGACAATTCCAGAGGCGAACCGTCAATGGCAAACACCCACATGGGGCATTACTCACGCAGCGATCTATAGCTCTCTCATCCCTGCGGCTTTGATTCGTGAACCTTACTCGTACCCTCGCGGGGAGAGATATTGTTGCACGCAGTCCGAGAGAGACAGCGCTACGGCAGACGCCAGGGCAGTGGAGCGATCGGCCTCGGGCGATCGGCTTCCGGCCTCGGACTCGACGTCGATAAAGATGGTGCGCATTCCCATCCGAGCGCCAGCCTCAATGTCACGCAGGGAATCGCCGACCATGACGCTGTTTCTGACGTCCGCGCCCGGGAAGTCGCGAAACGCCTGCTCGAACAATCCAGGAAGTGGCTTGCGGCAATTGCATTCCCCTGCATCGTGGGGACAGTAGTAGATGGCATCCAGACGCGCGCCCTGTTGGGTGAGTTGATTCCGCAAGCGCTCGTGCAGGGTGAGCAGGTCAGCCTCTGAGCACAGCCCCAGGGCGACGCAACGCTGATTGGTGACCACCATCACCTTGCGCCCGGAGCGATTCAGTTGGGCAATCGCGTCGGCGACGCCCGGCAGAAGTTCGAATTCCTCCCAGCGGGTAATGAACCGGCCATCGGGAAGGCTTCGGTTCAACACGCCGTCCCGATCTAGGAAAACATACTCGATATCGGAAAAGTTGTTGGCGTTGTGCTCGCCCATAGCGTTTATAATTCCACAGTAACAGCTATTCCCAAAGGTCCTGCGAAGATCCTCGAAACTCGTTGTCGGAAACGAGGAGCGCATGCCATCTTCGTTGAACCTGTCTGGCGTCTTTGCTGACGCTATCGCCGAACACCTCACGATCGTTCGCCAGTTCGTAGCGCAGGAAGATGCATTCGAGCGCGCCGCTGTCCGCATCACCGACTGCCTGCTGGCGGGAAACAAGATTCTGTGGTGCGGCAACGGCGGCAGTGCAGCCGACTCACAGCATCTTGCCGCTGAACTAGTCGGACGCTTCCGCCATACGCGCCGCGCCTTTCCTTCCATCGCCCTTACCACCGACACTTCGGTCCTCACCGCCATCGCCAATGACGGGAGCTACGACGAAGTGTTCGAACGGCAGGTTGAAGCTCTCGGCCAGCCGGGAGACGTGTTAGTCGGGATTTCGACTTCGGGAAACAGCAAGAACGTTTGCGCCGCCCTGGCGAAGGCGCGCGAACTGGGGCTCTTCACCGTGGCCATGACCGGCCAGACCGGAGGCCGAATGGCAACGCTTGCGGATGTCTGCCTGCGCGTTCCGTCCAGCGATCCGGCGCGCATTCAGGAAGCCCATATTCTTTGCGGGCACATTCTGTGCGAATGGATCGAGCTGGCCACCTGCATCACACGCGCGGTGGCCCAAGGAGGCGAACGGTGATCGCAAACTTGCCTGACATAATCGCTCTTGTCGAGTCGGGCTGGGGCAACGTTCAGGTCCTGGTGGTCGGCGATGTGATGCTGGACAAGTACATCTGGGGCGATGTGGAACGCATTTCGCCCGAGGCGCCGGTTCCCGTGGTCCGCGCCACATGGCAGAGTGAGCGGCCGGGTGGCGCGGCCAACGTGGCGATGAACCTTGCTGGACTGGGGGCTTGTGTCACAGTCGCCGGGTTCGCCGGCGATGACGAGGAGCAGGACAGATTGGAATCCATGTTGGCCGAGGCTGGCGTTGAGCCAGCTTTGACAGGGGTTGCGGGTATTCCGACAACCACCAAGCTGCGCATTTTTTCCGGAAACCAGCAAATGATGCGACTCGACATGGAGGCCGCCCCGTCACCGTCCAGTGCGGCTTATGCCGACCTGCTGAAGCGCGTCTCAGCCGCGCTGCCGAACACCCGTGTCGTCGTGCTCTCCGACTATGCCAAAGGTGTGCTGACCGAATCCGTGTGCCATTCCATCATTGCGGAAGCCGGCAAGTTGGGCGTCCCCGTATTGGTGGATCCCAAGCAGCGAGATTTTTCGCGCTACCGGGGCGCTACTACGATTTGTCCCAACTTGAAGGAACTGTCGGCAGCTACCGGCGAGCCGGTCGCTGACATCGATCGACTGCTGGCTGTGGGCCAAGTCAAGCTTGGCTTAATGGATATGGAGTTCATGGTGGTGACACTGGGCGCCAAGGGCATTGCAGTATTGCGCAAGGACTCGCGCCTGCACGCGCCCGCAGTCGCCCGCCAGGTTTACGACGTTTCCGGGGCCGGCGATACGGTCATCGCAGTTCTGGCGTTGGCCATGGCATGCGATGTCGAGATCGAGACTGCCGGCCAGTTGGCGAATCTGGCAGCGGAAATCGTGGTGAACAAGGTCGGCACGGTTCCCATTCAGCGGGCAGAGTTGCTGGGCGCCTTGTCGCAAGAAGTTGCCCTGCACATGGACGAGAAAGTCTTGCCGTTGGAGCGGCTGCTTTCCCGCGCGGCGGTGTGGCGATCTGCCGGCGATCGCGTGGTGTTCACCAATGGATGCTTCGACATCCTGCACGTCGGGCACATTACTTTGTTGGAGCGGGCGCGCCGCAAGGGCGATCGCCTGATTGTCGCACTCAACAGCGATGAGTCGGTGCGCCTGATCAAGGGACCGTTGCGGCCAATCGTGGGCGAACATGAGCGCGCGCGGGTTCTTGCCGCGCTCAGCACCGTGGACGCCGTGGTCGTCTTCAACGAAAGCACACCTTTGAAACTGATCGAGGCGATTCGCCCGGACGTGTTGGTGAAAGGTGGCGACTACCGCGAAGAAGCTGTCGTGGGGGCCCGCGAAGTGCGGGCCTGCGGAGGACGCGTCGAACTCATACCGTTGGTCGAGGGAATCAGCACGACACGCCTGATCGCGAAGGCCACGCCGGAACTTCCATCGAGGCCGGCCTCGTCCGCCATCATGGTTTGAATCATAGGTTGGAAAGGATCGATGCTGCCGCCTCTGTTCTTGTCCGTCCGTGTACCCACCAAGTTGGCGATCTTCTGGCGCGCCCACCTGGCGCCCGCAACCTGGATCGGATCTCCCCGTCGCGAGGGGCTCTCGTTGCTTGTCATCCGGCTCGATGGGCTGGGCGACTTGGTCCTGACAACGCCTCTCTTCCGGGAACTGAAGCGGGCTTTTCCCGGATCGTTTTGCACGGTGGTAGTGCAGGATGCCTTCCGCCCGCTTCTGGTAACCAACCCGAACATTGACGAGATCATCGGTTTGCGCCCGTTGCAGGCTGCGTGGCTGCCGGCGCGGCTGCGAAGTCTGCTGTCCGTCCTGTTGCTGTATCGGGGCCGATTGCGAGGCAGGCGCTTCGACATTGCCATCTCTCCGAGGTGGGATGTCGATGACCGGCTCGCGATATTTCTGTGCTCGCTGGCGGATGCCGCGGAACGGGTGGGCTATACGGAGACGGCGTCGCCTGCCAAGCAGCGGCACAATCGCGGATTCGACGCGGCATTTAACATCTGCCTTTCGGCGGGTCCGGTGCAACACGAGGTGTTGCGCAATCTTGAAATCGTAAAAGCCTTGGGCGGGAAAGTGGACAACAGCAAGCTGGAGATCAGCCTCACCAACCGGGATCGTGAGTTCGCGTCGAAGTTGCTGGCGAACGTACCCGCCTCGAGCGCGCTGGTCGCCGTCGGTATCGGCGGCGGTAGCGCCAGCCGACGATGGCCGCTGGAAAATTATGCGGAGAGCCTGACGCGATTGGGAAACGAGCGTCCTGTGCAGCTAGTGATCATTTGCTCACACGACGAAAGGAAAGAGGCTTGCAAGCTTGCGAAACTGTTGCGCGGCGAGACCATTATCGTCAGTGGCACGCCGCTCCGTAAGGTGTGTGCCGTGCTGGAGCGCTGCGATCTTTTCATCGGAAACGACAGCGGCAGTGCGCATCTGGCCGGAGCGATGAACTGCAAGACAATCGTAATTTCGCGGCATCCGAGTGGCGGCGATCCGAACCATGCCAACAGCCCCATCCGGTTTGCACCTCATTGCGATCGAGTGCGCGTTCTGCAACCTGCGGCAGGGCTGGATGCATGCAAAGCCGAGTGCCTCTCCTCAGACCCACATTGCATCAGGGCTGTGTCGGTGGACCAGGCCGTCGCTGCCGCGCGCGAAATCCTACTGAGAGGTCCATCTTTGCTGGCCTGCATGCAGGCGAATATGGCGTCTCCGCATAACGACGATTCGCGCCCGGCAATCAATGCAGCCGCGGTCGGTGCTCTCAAAAAAGCGACGGAACTTCCCAAGGCCGGGAAGAGCAGGCCTGCAAGGCTGCCTTGAAGCGGTACCAACGATGTTCTCAGCGTTCTTGCCGACATCCCGTTATGGCCGAATCGTGAAGGCGGTGTCTTCGGGCGCCGCTGCGAGGCTCTTGTCGGCAGGAATCATGCTGGTGTCGTTGCCGCTCGCCGTGCGCTACCTGGGAGCCGAACGCTATGGCGTATGGGCGACCATCACCACAACCGTAGTGTGGATCAATCTGCTGGACCTGGGCATCGCCAACACATTAACCAACAGCATCTCGCGGGCCTACGCGCTCAGCGACAAAGCTTCCGCATCACGCTATTTCACCAACGCGCTGCTGATCACCGGAAGTATGGCGGCGTTGATGGGCGGAGTATTCGCCGTAGTCAGTTCTCGCGTGAACTGGATGAAGTTGTTCAACGTGAGCGCGAACGTGCAAGCCGCCGAGGTGAGAGACACAGTAGTGGTTGCCGCTGCGCTGATGTTGCTTGGCCTGCCCTGCAACTTGGGCGGGAAACTTCTCGCCGGCTACCAGGAACTGCACCGCAACAACTACGCCGTCTGCGCGGGCGCGGTGGCCAGCGTAATCGGGCTTGCCCTAGGTATCGCCTTGCGCGTCTCGATGCCGGCGCTGTTTGTGATGTCGGTGGGCTGCCTGACCTTCGCCAGCATGGCTAATCTGATCTTTGTGGTGACGTGGCACAAGCCGTGGCTTCTGCCGCGGCCGGCGCTCATCGACCGCTCGACCAGCAAGGAACTGTTTAACTCCGGCTCTTCATTCTTCCTGATTCAGGTGGCGGCGGTGGTCGTGTTCAGCTCCGATAACATCGTAGTCAGCCATTATCTTGGAGCGGCGGAAGTCACGCCCTACAGCGTCACCTGGCGACTGGTGGGACTCGCTGCGGTATTGCAGTCGCTGATCTTTCCGGCGCTCTGGCCTGCCTACGCAGAGGCTTATGCCAAGCGGGACTATGGCTGGATAAGGCGCACATTCTCCCTGACCATGAAAGGCACTGTTGTGCTCAATCTGTGCTGCGTGGCTGCACTGGTTGTCTTTGGCCGCACCTTGATTCGGGCGTGGGCGGGTCCGGCGGCGGTGCCAACGTTTTCCCTGTTGCTGGCGATGGGAGTGTGGGCGCTGATTAGCGGATTCATGAGCGTCGAATCCTGCTTGCTGGCGGCGCTGAACCGGACGCGTGCACAGGCGTTTCTGTCGATCGTGGCGGCGGCCGTGAATATCGCATTGTCCATCGCGCTGGTGCGGCACATTGGTTCGGTGGGGGTGATTGGGGGAACCATCCTGTCTTACCTCCTTGTGCTCGTAGTGCCGCAAAGCGTGATTGTGCGCAGTTTATTTAAGGGAGAATTGGCGGATGAGGAGGAGCTTTTCGCCTTTCGCTCTTCGCTTTTCGCCAAAACAGAATTTCTCTACAGCTCGTCCGAGATTCGGAATTTAGATGTCGCCAACTCTGGCGGGAGCGGTTAAGTGACCTGCGGCAGACTAGCGAGGAGAAACCCAGCACCCGCGACCGCCGGCAAACAGTGAATAAAACGAAGTGCAAGTCATTCCGACGCAGACAAACCGAAGTGCGCTGTCCGGCGAAAAGCGAAGAGCGAAAAGCAAGTTGTTTCACCTCGCCAGAAATGGGTTCGTCTCCCGCTCTTCGCCGATGGTGGTGAGCGGGCCGTGTCCGGGCACGACGATGGTCTCGTCAGGCAGGGCGAGTACGGGGCCGTGCAGCGATTGCATGATCTTTTCGTACGAGCCACCCGGCAAGTCGGTGCGGCCAATGGAGCCCGCGAACAACGTATCTCCCGCGATCAGCTTCTTCTCGGGAGCGAAATACAAGCAGATGCTCCCCTCGGTGTGACCTGGCGTATGCAGGACGTCTGCCACCAGGCCGCCAGCGCGGACTTGGTCGCCGTTGCTGAGGCTGGCGTCGATCACGACCTTCTCCGGAGGCGACATGCCGATCCAGGTGGCCTGTACGTCCAGCATCTTCAGCAGGGCATTATCGTTTTGGTTCAGCAGAATGGGCGCGCCGGTCAGACGCTTCAGCTTGGTCGCTCCGCCAATGTGATCGATGTGCGCGTGGGTGACGACGATTTGCTTCACCGTCAGCCCGTGACGCTGTACGACGGCCATCACGTCTTCGATGTCATCGCCGGGATCGATGACCATGGCTTCTTTCGTCTGTTCATCGCCGATCACCGAGCAATTGCACTGCAGCGGGCCGACCGGGAAGATCTCGTGGACCATGGTTCCAAACTACCACGAAGCGGGGTGGGGATTCACGCGGCAAGCCGCCGCTTGAGACGCTGAATGAGTCTCTGCACTGGATAGAAACAGCAGATCCCTCGCGGGCTGAAGCCCACTCGTGATGACAAGATTAGGGATTTGATGCGGACCTGAAGGCCCGCACTACCCGAACGTCGAGCCTGAATGAAGGCCAGCACTAACCGAGCTCCGCTCCTTTCAGCAATCGCTTGAGTCCCCGGGGGTTCTGAAGTAAACTGCGCAAACTCAGACTTTGGGCTTGACCAGACAAGGCTGTATCGAACCACTGGACAGGAGTAGCCATTGGATCGCATTCAGTTCATTACGCATCGGGACCAGCGCATCCTGCTGGTCGATTGCAGCCAGTGCATGGCGGGAGAGGTGGCCACGATTGCCGACCTACTGCCCGATTTCGTCACCCGCGAGCCGCTCGGATCGGTGCTGGTGCTGGCCGACTTCAGCGGTGCGCAATTCAGCCGCGAGGCCGTCGAGCATGTGAAGATTGCGGCGGTCTTCGATCGTCCTCACTTGAAGCGGTCGGCCTGGGTGCTGACCGAGAACCTTCCTAAAGCGTTCTACGACTCCATCCAGAGTTTCTCCGGTCGCCAGATCCCGACGTTCACTACGAGGGAGGAAGCGATGGAGTATCTGGTGAGTTGAGGCGGCGACGTTCGGGGCGCCGGCACAACAGGGGGCCCGTTCCATAAAAAATCATTCACCACCCTTCGGCTTCGCTCAGGGCAGGCTCCGACACGGAGGGCACGGAGTTTTGGTTTCTATCGAGTTTTCTCCCCGATCTCCGCGTCTCCGTGGCGATCTTCATTCCTATGAGCGGGCATGTGACATCCAGAACGACAACAACAGTTGCTGTGGGGACGGGGCGCGTGCGAGAGTGAGCGGTGGAGAACCACGCCTCGTGAGCCGCTGAATGCCCTGCTTGCTTTATTGCGTCACCCAGCCGAACCAGACCGTGAACGTGGCCTCGGGAGTGTGCGAAGGCGCGGTGCAGTCGCGTGAGATGGTGGGCGTGCAGGTTTACTGGAGCGAGATCGCCGACCCGGAAGAATGCCTGGGCACGGCCGAATCGCTGAAGAAGGCGGCGCTGCAATTTCACCAGGTGCTGCGCGAGATTCTGGCGGCAGCCACTCCGATTCCGTTTCGCTTTCCCACGCTGCTGGAGAGCGAAGACAGTATGGAGCAGCATCTCGAAGCCGAGCAGGAACTGTATCGCGCTGCCCTGGAGCGGATCGGCGATGCCGTGCAATACGAGGTGGTGGGAAGCTGGGCCGCGGATGATCAGGCTGACTTGGCGACTCCGGTCACCGGCCGTGAATATCTCAAGCGACGCTCGCAGGCGACGGAACGCATTGCGGCAATCGACAGCAAACTGAAAAGCGCCACGACCGACTCGGTGCGCGAGTGGCGGGCGAGGCAGGAGCGCAAGAACCATCGCTGGTTTGCGCTGGTACCGCGGGAGAGCCGCGACCGCTTCGTCGCGTCGTTGAGAAGCGCCGGGCCATCCGAGGGGGTGCGGCTTCGCTTGAGCGGGCCTTGGCCTCCGGCCGAGTTTGTTACTCCGCGAGACGAACATGGATAGCCCGCAGCCGTTAACGCCCAAGGACGTGGAAGAGGCCGCGTCCCAGTTGAAGCGGCAACTGCAGGGCGTCACCGGGCCATCACTGGAGCGCATTCGAGAAACCCTGCGCCCGCACGCCGTTATCATTTATGATGAGGGCATCCCTCGATAAAGGAATATTGGTCTTTGATGAGAGTCCTGCCCGGTGCATGCCGTCGACTGGCTCCCCTATTGCTGATCTTCTGTTCCACGCTGGCGTTTGCCTGTGAAGGCCTTCCAGCCGGGTGGACATTTTGGGTCCGCCTGAGCTCGCCGGTTTCCTCCTACAACTCGAAAGCGGGCGATACCGTGCATGCCGTTCTCATTGAAGCCGTGGCATGTGACAGCGGGGTGGTCTTCCCGGTCGGCACCAGAATCGATGGAATCGTGCGTTCGGTTCGCAAAGTGGGCTGGGGCATCCGCCACGAGACCGCTGCCTTGCAGCTCCAGTTCGATCGCGCCATTCCAAGCGAAGCCCCGCCGGTGGTCATGTCTGCCGCAGTGGTTGAAGTAGAGAATGCCCGCGAGCAGGTCTCCAAGGGTGTGATCCAGGGAGTCCTTAGCAGCGACTCTCGCCAAGGACGAATCAACAGCCGCCTCAGGCACCTGCTACCTGGAACCCTTATTCGGACGCGGGGCTGATCGTGTTCAAAGCGGCCTTTCCCATCTTTCCCGAACCCGAGATCTACTTTCCAGCCGGCACCGACCTTCGCATAAAGCTGACCGAACCAATTTCAGCAACCCGAGATCTACTTCCCAGCCGGTACCGACCTTCGCATAAAGCTGACCAAACCAATTTCAGCACTAGCGACGGTAGCTGAGTCGCCGATGGAAGATGCGGCTGATCGAACGGAAAACCTCGAACTCGATAGTTTGGTCCAGTCGCTTCCACAGCGCTCCACCACGGTAAAGCTGGTGGATGCGGATGTGGTGAACCTGGCCTTCGTGGGCTCGCGCCAGGAGGTCGCGTCGGCTTTCGAGCAGGCTGGGTGGAACACCAGCGATGCCTTTAGTAGGAAATCATTTTTCCGTAACTTTTATGCGTTTCTCAACAACAGCGGCTACGCGCAAGCGCCGATGCGGCCTTTTCTGCTGGACGGCAAACCCGCCGACATGAACTGGCAGAAGAGCCTGAACAGCTATGCCCGCCGCGACCATCTGCGCGTGTGGCAATGGTCCGGCCCATAGAACTCCGAAACCGTTTGGGTGAGTTCGTCAACCCACGATACAGGAGCAAGCCTTTCGCTGGAGCATCGCCAATTCATGCACCACATTACGCCCGACATTGACGAAGAACGCAGCAAGGTGGTCCGCGATCTCAACGTGGCAGGCTGTGTGAAAGCGGTCCATCTGGTGCCGCGGCCCAAGATGGCGAACATTAGCCAAAATTTCGACGGGAGATCTGGTCAGCACGGATGGTGCGTTGGCAGTCGTGGAACTGAAGGAATGCCAGCCGATGGTGCCGGGACTGGCGTCGGGAACGGCGTCAGCGCGATTCAGGCCCGGTAACCAGGTGTTCCGCTATGTTCGCAGGCAGATATTGACCTTCCGCAGTGACATCTGGCGCGCCAACATTATCTATGGCGTATACGACCTGACCCGCATGAGCATCGTGGCCTGGCGACACCATACGGCTTTGACAACGAATCGCGAGGCGAACGCGTACCTCTTACGAGCTCAATAGGATCGCGAGCAGTCCGTTGCCGCGATAGGGGTCCCCTCGGCTGCACTCGGGACAGGCTCTTCGGCTCCGCACGAGTAGAAGAAGCTCGTTACAACGGGGAGCTACCTTAGAGCGGACCTAAAGGGCTCAGAGCGAAGTGGCGTAGCTGCGATCCTTGAGGCCGCGTCGTCCGCGTCTCTTACGTTTGGCTTCTCCTTCCGGCTCGCGTAGGATGGGTATTCACCCCAGCAGCACAGCCATGAAACCAGTTCTCGCCGGATTTCTTTTTCTTTTCGTACTCACGACGGTCTTCGCAGCGGCGCAGCAGGTGCCGGCGGGCACTCCAACGCAAGTCGTTCCCGCGCCACAAACGCCTGTCATTCCAATGCAAGTACCTCCTGGGCAAGAGCCGCCGCCGCAGCCCACGGTGGTGAATCCGGCGCAGGCTGGACCGGAGCAGTCGCCCACGCCTCCCGATTATTCGCAAGAAGCCTACGTCATCGAGCACTATCGCCAGGCCATGCGTTTCGAGAATGACGGGACCGGGCGCGACCAGCTCGATGCGCAAATCAGAGTGGTCGGCGAGAGCGGTGTACAGGCGCTGGGGCAGCTCAAGGTCGGCTACAGTGCGCTCAGCGACAAGCTGGAAATCGTCTATGTGCGAGTGCGTAAGCCCGACGGGACCGTCATTACGGCGCAGGATTCGGCCATCCAGGACCTCACCCTTCCTGACGCCCCGGTGTACACCGACTATCACGAGAAGCACATCAGCGTTCCGTCGCTGCGTCCCGGAGACGTGTTGGAGTACGAGTTCGTCCGTACCATTACGAATCCGCTGACCCCGGGACAGTTCTGGACCAGCGTCAACTTTTCCGAGAAGGGCATCATCCTCGACCAGCAGTTGGAGATCAACGTTCCCAAGGGACGGCAGATCAAGCTGAAGAGCAAGCCTGGCTGCGAGCCCAAGACTACCGACGAGGGCGACCGGCGCATCTATCGCTGGACCTACACGCACCTGAAGGATGAGGATGACGGCAAGCCCGGCAAGAAAAAGAAGAAGAACCCGCACAGGTCGGAAGACGAAATTCCCACGGTCCAACTGACCACCTTTCAAAGTTGGGAGGAACTGGGGGCGTGGTATGCGTCGCTGGAGCGCGACCGGCGCCAGCCTAACGATGCCATCAAGGCGAAGGCCGAGGAGTTGGTGCAAGGGAAGACCGACGACATGGCGAAGGTGAAAGCGCTGTACGAGTATGTCTCGCGCAACATTCGCTACGTTAGTCTGTCGTTCGGGCTGGGACGATACCAGCCCCACGAGGCCAGCGAGGTGCTGAGCAACAGCTACGGCGATTGCAAGGACAAGAACACGCTGCTGGCGGCGTTGCTGGCGGCCGAGGGATTTCAGGCGACATCGGTGCTAATCGGGTCGCAACATGAACTCGACCCCGAGATTCCTTCTCCGTCGCAGTTCGATCACGTGATCACCCGCGTTCCGGTCAACGGGAAAGAGATATGGCTCGACAGCACCAATGGCGTGGCTCCCTTCCGTATGCTGGCCGCACCGTTGCGCAATAAGGAAGCCCTGGCGATTCCTCCTGACGGCAAGGCCAGCCTGGTATGGACTCCTGCCGAGCTGCCGTTTGAGGCTTTCGATCGCTCGCAGGTCAAAGGCTCGATCAACGAAACCGGGACGCTGAAGGCGCATGTCTCCATTCGGGTGCGAGGCGACCAAGAGTTGTTCTTGCGTTTTGCCCTGCGCCAGACGCCGGGAAATCGCTGGAAGGACTTTTTCACTATGGTTCTGCAACGCACGGGAATGAAGGGGGCTGAGATCGACAACCTGAAAGTCAGCGACCCCAGCAATCCTGACGATCCGCTGCAGATTGATTTTGATGCCACTGGGAACAACTACTTCGACTGGTCTGCGCCAGAGTCGCAGATGGGATTGCCGCTGATGCAGGTGGTTCTTCCCGCAGAGGGTGACGCCGAGGACGACGACAAGACCCATCCCAAGCCCATCAAGCTGGGTGCGCCCGGGGAGTCGAGCGTCGAGGTGCGGGTCACGATCCCGTCGAAGTACACCGTACACCTTCCGATCGGAGTCGAGGTGAAGCGCGACTACGCTGAATATGCCTCGAGCTATAAGTTCGACGCTGGACAGCTGACCGCTGTGCGCAGGTTGAAGCTGCTCAGCGGGGAAGTGCCGGTAACGCGACGTGAAGATTATGCCGCCTTCCGGCGGGCCGCGTTCGCCGATGAGGCGCAGGAGATCTCGCTGGACAACAAGTCCCCGGGAACGGCGGGAGTGGGCGCCGATGAATCGGCTGACGATTTGAACGAGTCGGCGCTGCAGGCCCTCAACAACAACAATTACGAACTGGCGCTAAGCCTGTTCCAGCGAGTGGTGAAGTTGGAACCGAAGCATAAGATGGCGTGGGACGAGCTGGGGCGCGCGTATTTGGCACTCAACCAGAACGATCAGGCCATTGACGCGTTCAAGAAACAGATCGAGATCGATGCTTACCACCAGTACGCTTACAACGACCTGGGAGTGGCTTACCAGCGGCAATTGAAATACGACGAAGCCATTCAGCAGTTCAAGAAGCAGATTGAGATCAATCCACTCGATCCGCGGGCCCACGCCAGTCTGGGGCAGGTGTACGTCGCGCAGAAGAAATTCGCGGAAGCCGTTCCGGAGTTGGAGAAAGCCGTGACGCTTCAGCCCAACAACCCGATACTGCTGATCTCGCTAGGGCAGTCTTACATCGCGACCAATCAGACCGACAAAGGGATGGAGCAATTTGAGAAGGCCATCAGCCTGTCTCCCAGCCCGCTTACCTGGAACAACATCGCGTATTCCCTGGCAGAACAAAACGTACAACTGGATCGCGCCGACAAATACGCCGACGCGGCGATCAATGCGCTGCAGACGCAACTGCGCGACGTCAGGCTGGACAGTCTTCGCTTTCAGGACCTGGCAGCCGCGCTGTTCTTGTACGAGATCTGGGACACCAAGGGCTGGATCGCGTTCAAGCGCGGCGATCTCGACAAGGCGGAGCAATACCTTACGGCGGCCTGGCAAGCGAGCGGCAGTGGCACCATCGGCGAACACCTGGGCGAAGTCTATGAGAAGCAGGGAAAGCGTGAGCAGGCGATTCGTGCGTACCTCTCCGCACTGGCCGGCGATCCGCCAAGCGACAGTGCGCGTGCTCGCCTGACTGCGCTCGGAGTGAGCAAAGGAGTCGACCACAAGGTTGAGGAAGCCCGCCACGAACTGCAACGGGAGCGGACGACCGCGCTTAAGACATCTGGCAAAGCCAGTGCCCAGTTCTACCTGCTGATTTCACCCGCGAAGGTGGAACAGGTGAAGTTCATCAAAGGAAGCGACGGGCTGAAGAGCTTGTCGGCTGTCTTGGAAAAAACCGACGTGGGGATGAAGTTTCCGGCGACGGCGGAAGTGCGCGTAGTGCGGCGAGGAGTAGTGACTTGCGGGCGGCCGGCGGCAAGTCCAGCGACCGCGGGCCCATCCGGCAAAGAGAAAGAGAAAGCCCCGGCCGCCGCGGTTGCAAGCCAGGAGTCACAGGGCCCTCCAGAGCCATGCAGTATCGAATTACTTCCTGCCGAATCGGTGCGCACATTGGACTAAGAGGCGATCGATTTTGGGGTAGGATAGGTTGTGAACGGGGGATTTTAATGAGCGACCTGCGATACCCTATCGGCAAATTCGAGTGGCTTCCCCCCGAGAACGAAGCCCAGATGGCCAAGCGCCGCGTGCACTACATCGAGGTTTTGTCCAAGCTGCCGGCGCAGATGCGGGCGGCAGTGCGGGATTTGAATCCTGAACAACTCGACACGCCCTATCGTCCGGAGGGCTGGAGCGTGCGGCAGGTGGTGCATCATGTGCCCGACAGTCACATGAACGCCTACATCCGCTTCAAGCTGGCGCTTACCGAAGACGGGCCGACCATCAAACCCTACCGCGAAGACGCGTGGGCCAAACTGCCCGACAACGCCATAACGCCCATCGAAGTTTCGCTGCAACTGCTCGCCGCCCTGCATTCGCGGTGGGTCGACTTGTTGGGCGCGATGAAGCCCGAGGAGTTTGCGCGAACGCTGAACCATCCTGAGCATGGATTGCTCTCACTCGACCGGATGCTGGCGATGTACGCGTGGCACTCGGCGCACCACCTGACGCACATTACCGCGCTGCGCGAACGCATGCAGTGGAAGCCGCGTGCTGCGGCGGCCGGCTAGCTACCGCACCGTTAGTCGGGGTGAGGTGGGCAACCGCCGAGACGTTGACAGCCACCTTATTCTCCACGTGGAGGAGGAAAGTACTGGGATTCTTCATGCCCCAGTCCTGATAGGGCACGACAAAGCTTGCGCTCGCTTTCACCTCGTTGCCGTTGATCTGCACCGGAATGGATAGCGTGAAAGGGTGATCGAACCCGTGAATGTGAAACGAGCCTTGGACCTGGATGGTGGAATTCCCCTTCTGCAAGACATTGCCAATCACACGTTCGGGAGTAAACGTTATCTCGGGATAGCGCTGGCTCTCCAGAATCTCTTTGTGCATCTTCTTGTCGCGAGCTTGATTTCCGCTTTCGCCGCTGGTTGCGTCCACAATAATTAAGCCGCTGGCAATTCCGGATTTCAGATCGAAACTAACCGTCCCGCTTTTCATCTTGAAAGTGCCATGGACGGTGTGCAGGGTAGCAACAAGGGTCCATTCGACGGTAGTTTGCGCCGGATCCAGAGTGACCTGTATCTGCTGGGCGGCCACGGAAAGTGGCGCTAGGAACAGCAGAACAAGTAGGATGACGCTTCCAGCGAGATGGCCCCGGCTAGATCGAATTGCAGTTCTTATCCTCAGATTGTGCCCCTTTCAATCCACTTCTTTCTAACGCTGGATGTCTCGGCGCACGTGGCTCGTGCGCTAGAGACGGATTAGGGGCAATCACCGCAGTGCAGTTCCATGTCGGACAGCGTGGAATACCATCCCACGCCGGATGCGTTTGCCAGATCCGGCGTGTCGATAGCAAGCGGCATTACTGGTGATTATTCGTCGGAGCTGTCTGCTGTCTGTTGCTCATCGCCGCTAAAGGCCACGACCCACGTTGGGTTCGGGTTATAGTCCTTCATTTGCTTGACAATGTCGGCAGTCTTCGCTCCAAGGTCCTTTTCATAGACCACTCCGGTCGCATCCACCAGGAATGTCATGACTCCGGAGTTGCGGTACTCGGCCGGATAGGCGACGAATGCGAAGCCACCCGTCATCTTGCCATCCACGATGTAGCTTTTGGCGCCACCCTTGGCCTTAGCGCCCTGTCCCGTCAGGACCCGGTAGTAGTAGCCGTGGAAAGGCTGCGGAGCATCGTGTTTGCCTCCGTAGCCCTGGCCGGTGGCATACGCTACCAGGGGGCCGATCGGACTCTCAGGTTGCCCCTCGGCAACCTTCCAATAAAGTCCGTTCTGCTTGCCTTCATCGCTAATGAACTTCTGCGCGTATTGGTGGACGGCATCCCCATCATGCGTCTGCTCAAAATAATCGTGCTGAGCATCGGCCAGGACCCCACACACGCGAATGGTTGCCATCTCGTTCTTACCGATACGACGGAAGAGGATTTCTTGCACTCCGGCCTTGCTGTCGAAATACCACTGGCCGGCATTGTTCTTGAGCGGGATGGGGAACGGCCAGTTTTCTGCGCCAATGTAAAGAATCTGGCTCCCGTTTGCTTCTTTGGCCCAGCGATTCATCCGCTCGAAGCGCTGGGTGAAAAATTCGAGATTATTCTTGTCCTGTACTTCGTCGCCGGAAGAGATGATACTGGCGGATGATTGCCCAAGGACTGCCTCCATGGCAGCCTTATCGCCGGACTTGACCGCTTCATACAGCGCCTTGCCAGCATCCTGCGACGTGGCAAAAGTCTTTTGCCCGGGTTCCTGGGCGTTCGCTACGGCGGCAAAAAGAACCAACGAGACTGCGATTACCGCGGCTTTGACCAGCCTTGCGTGCCTCTGCATCGGAATACCTCGCAAATTTGTCTGAGACATCAGTTACTCTCCATTGCACGGGTCCACTGCCAAAATCCATTGTGCCAATTAACCTGCCCGCTTTTGCCGAGAGGTTAGCGCCTACGACCGCCGCCGCCGCTGCGAGCCGCAGGTGCGCTGCGCTGTCCTCCGCCCATACTCGACTGTCCGCGATTGCTCTGTGCCCGGGTATTTCCACCCGCGCCATATCCGCTGAAGGCGCCAGTCTTGGTTCCGGTCGCGGGCCTTTGGCCATAGCCGCGATCCGGTGAAGCAGACGGGCGAGTGGAAGCCGCTGGGCGGTTAGCGTTGTTATTCCCTGTGCGGTTAGTTCCGTATCCGCCGGTGTTGTTGCCTCGATTTACGTTGTTGTTGTTGCGATTGCCGTTGTTCGCGTTGTTGACGTTATTGCGGTTGCCGCCATTGACGTTGACGGTGTTACCGCTGACGTTGGTGTTACGGTTTCCAGAGCGATTGACGTTCGCGGGATAGTTAGTGGGGCGATTGCCGTTGGTGTAGCGGCCGCTGTTGTAGTTGTAGCGATTGCCGTTGGCGTAGACGTTACTGCGCGAAACGTACACGTTGCGGTTGTACGTTACACTTCCGCCGTGCCAGCCGCAGCCCCAACTGTTCCATCCCCAGCCGCAGCAACTGTTGCTGAGTGCCGCTCCCACTGCCATGCCAACACCGAACGAAATCAGCCCCGTGGCCACCATGGCCCCAGTGCTGTAGCCGGGAGGGTAATAAGGCGTCCCGTAAACCACTGTGGGGTTGTAGGTCGGTACGTAAACCACTTGGGGATTCGCCGGCTGGATCACAATGGTCTGCGGACTTTGCTGGACCACCGTCATCTGGGAAGTTGATTTCAGGTTGCCTGCATCCTTGGCTTGCTTGCGCAGCCGCTGGATGGCAGCCATGACATCAGCCTGCTGGTTGTAAGACACATCGCCGAGTGCGGAAGTCCAGGACAGGTTGTTCGCCATGTTGTCGAGAACCGATGGGAACTCGGTCAAGGCTTTCACGCTCGGGTCCCAAGGCTGCTGGTTGACCGCCTGCATCAGGGCGTCGCCTTTGAGGTTGGCATTGCTCTTCAGCCATTTGTCGGCTTCTGTAATCTGATCGGGATAAGTCGCACCGGCCAGAATCTGTGCCACCAACGCATCAGGATACAGAGCGATTGGAGCCACGATGGCGTCGATATCGGCAGCCGGAACATTGGCCGGCGGAGCTTCCTGCATGCCACTGACCGGGGTGTACATGGCGGCTGAAGGCCCCGCGTTTGCGATGGATGGGGAGGTCGCAATCAATATTCCCCAAGTTAAGACGAACGCCAGAACCTGCTTCAGTTGGACCATAAATGCTCCAATCTATGACGAATGTTTGTGGCCGCTACTGGCCAGGATTCTATCGGAATGATCGCAGTTGAGCCGCTTCGTTCCACCCCAGAATAATACCTCAGCGCAGCGATCTCTTGCGAGGCGGAAGATGCACAAACAGGGAACCGGCTAAAATCATCGCAGCTAGCCCAAGCGGAGACTCCGATGATAGCCGCGATCCTTACCGCAGCCGAGGATGTTTCGAAGCGTCCTCTTCGTATAGATGAAGTTCCGCGCCCGGCGCTCGAACCGGGCCATGTCCTGTTGAAAGTACGCGCCTGCGGTGTTTGCCGCACCGACCTGCATATTGTGGAAGGCGAACTTCCTCCGCGCCGGGAGCACCTGATTCCCGGACATCAGATCGTCGGCGACGTCGTGGAAGGCGGCACAGCAGACCTTGCGTCCGGCACGCGCGTCGGAGTTTCGTGGATTGGCGGCACCGACGGAAGCTGTTGGTACTGCCGCCGAGGCATGGAGAATCTTTGCGATGCTCCCGTTTTCACCGGCTATACCGTAAATGGAGGCTACGCGGAATATGCGCTTGCTCGGGCTGATTTCGTATTTCCACTTCCGGCAGCGCTCGACGACTTGCACGCAGCGCCGCTGCTCTGTGCCGGCATCATTGGTTTTCGGAGTTTGCGGGTTGCGGGAGTGGAACCCGGAGAGCGCGTGGGACTATTCGGATTCGGAGCGTCGGCGCATCTCGCGATCGAGGTTCTACACGCCTGGAGCTGCGATGTCTACGTTTCGACGCGAGGAGCGTCGCATCGGGAATTGGCAAAGTCGCTCGGGGCTGCGTGGGTTGGAGGTGAAACGGACAAGCCGCCAGTCGAACTGGATCGCGCCGTCACCTTTGCGCCCAGCGGAGACGTTGTAGTCGCCGCCCTCGCAAGTTTGCGCAAGGGAGGAGTCGTCGCCATTAACGCGATTCATCTTGATCGCATTCCCCAGTTCGACTACGACCATCTGCTGTGGGGCGAGCGCCAGATTCGCAGCGTTGCGAATATGACCCGCGCCGACGCGCGCGACTTCCTCAAGATTGCCGCCGAGATCAAGCTCCATCCCAAGGTTACGAAGTTTCCGCTCCATCGGGCCAACGAGGCTCTGCTCGCGATCAAGAACGACTCCATCGACGGCGCAGCGGTGATCATTCCGTAGGCAAAATTCTCTTCGGGCCGGCGTTGTGAAATCTCACGCACCATAGACCAGTTTCAGAGTTGGCATAGACCGGGTAGAGCCAGCCTTCAGGCTGGCGTCCGATATCGTTCCACACTACAAAGCGCCGCTCTATCCGGACTACACCAACTCTGAAACCGCTCCCCAGGCGCACCTCTCATTGACATGCCTGCATTCCAGAGTAGACTGTTCAAGTTTCAAATACAGGTGTGGCAGATAGGTTGAGGCTGCGGAGGAGAGCTATGGCTAAACGTAAGATGACGATGGTAGTTGTTTGTCTGGCGTTGTCCGCGGGCGCGATCACCGTCCAGGCCCAATGGGTGATGGTGGCACGCGCCGTCGCCGGGCGAGTAGAACAGATGAGCGACCGTTCAAAAGATGGCTCGGGCTTTGACGTCGCCACCGTGGTGCTGGAAGCCAATGCCGACAAGGTGTACCAGACCGCGATCAAGAACCTGTCTGCACGTACCGATGTCACCGTAACCAAGCAGGATGCCAAGAAGCGGCTGGTGCAATTCACCAATGGACAGCAGGTGGCCAGTTTGCAGGCCACGCCGTTGGGCGACAAGATCACGCAACTGGTGATTGCGTCGAATCTGCCGCCGGCGCCTGGGACGAACTCGATGGTGGTGGAAGGCGTGCTGAAAGTCTGCAAAGAGATGAACGTCGAGTGCACGCTCGAGGGTCAGTGAGAGGGAAGTGGATTGTGGTTAGTGGAGAGAAGTTTCAAGTCTCAGCCCTCAGAGGGGCGGTTCGTCAGCTTTTGGCCGTTTGCGACATTTTCCATGACCGTCATCCCGTGTATGACAACGCCAGCGTCGCCATACACAGGACGACAAGTCGATTACCGCCCGCAGCCCGATTCAGAAGCTACTGCGCCAGCTTGCTGTAGTTGTCGTTGGTCGTGGTTACCTGGATCTCCTTGGACGGGGCATTGAGAACGGTTTGCGCTGCATAATTGGTCCCGTCGGGTAAGGTGGCGAACCGCACGGCCAGGGTGATCGCATCCTTGGGGTCGCCCAAGTATGTATTTACGTTGACCGTCTGGACCTTCTTGGCTGCCGGGTCAAAGGCAATCGTCATCTGGTCGCCGGGCTGCGCGTAGTTTTTGAACACCAGTTGAGCCGCGCCGGCCCCGAGGGTGGAATTCATTGAGACATTGTGGGCCTGGAAGGCCTTCTGCATACGCTGGGGATCAGGAGGAACATACAGGCTAATGATCGACTTTACCTGTTGCATGTAATCCTCCATTTCGTCGGTTTTCTTCTCGACCACACGCTCCTTCAATCTGCCGCGGCGGCCACTCTGCTGTTGCTGCTGGGGTTGTTGCTCTCCGATTGGCACCTTCTGGATCAGCCCGTTAGGCCCGTAGCTGCACAGGTCCGACTTCGCAGGCTTGGGCTGGCCCTTGAGCGTGAGCTGCTGGGTTTCCACCCATTGGTACTGGTGCAGCCGTTGCTTGTTTTTCGCCGCGGACTGCTTCAGGGCGGCCAGTTTCTGTTGTAGTTCGGGAGGGCCCTGACCACCGGGACCCATTTGGGCAAGGGCTGGAGTGACCAGCAGTGCGGCGACCAGTAGAATTCCAAATTTCAACTTGGAACGACCTTCTATTCTCATAGCTTTCTCCAGTACGGCTTCGTATTTCTGATCAAGGTTCGCGACTAATCGCCAGAGGTTGCAGTCGCAGTGGACGGATTTGCTGGAACGGGCATAGCTGACCCGGAAATGTCCTGCTTCGTTTCCCAGGAAAGAATTTTCAGGTCCAGCACGAAAATAGAGTAGAAGACCGGAACCATCAACAGAGTAATGAATGTTGCCACCGTCAGTCCACCGATTTGCGCGTAGCACAGCGGCTGCCACAGCGGACCGCCATGGAGCGCCAGCGGGAAGAGCGCCAGCACGGTAGCGCCGACGGTGATCATGACTGGGCGAAGGCGGATGATACCCGCGTCGATTACCGCTTCCTCGAAGGGCTCGCCCTGGGCATGCATCTCCTCGATGAAGTCGAAGAGCACGATCACGTGACTCACGATTACGCCAATGAGGCTTGCAATGCCGAGAAAGGCCATGAATCCAAATGAGGTACGCATGATCCACAGCGCGATGATTGCGCCGGCGACGCCGTAAGGCGCTGCCGCGAAAACCAGGAACGGCTTGATGGCGTTGTTGAACTGAAACAGCAAGGCAAGATAAATCGCCGAGATTGAAATCATCAACACGACCGCCAGGTTGCGGAAGCCGACTTTCTGCTTGTCGAATTCACCGCCGATGGCCAGGCTATAGCCCGGCGGGATATTTTTCTCGAGCTCCTTCAACTTGGGCACCGCGACGTTGGTGATCTCCGACGGAAGATGGCCCGGTGCCGGAAAGGCGTAAATCGACATGGTGCGGAAGTGATCGAGGCGGATAATTCGGTCCGTGGCCATGCCGGTCTGGATGTCGGAGATCTGCACCAGAGGAATCTTGGTCGAGGACTGCGAGCCGTACACGTAGAGGTTCTGAATGTCGGAGAGCCGGGCGCGTTCGTCCATCTGGAGGCGGGCTACCACGGGAATGTTCTTGTCGCCATCCTGGAGCGAAGTAACCGGAACGCCGCTCATCGCGCTGGTTGCTGAATTAGCCACGTCCATATTTGTGATGCCCGCTAGGTTAGCACGGTCGGGATTGACCACCAGACTGACCTGGGAGCTTTCCGCGTCCCACTCATTGCGAACCCGCACGGCTTCGGGGGCGGACTGAAGAAGATCCATGACCTGCGAGGCAATATGCCGCAACGTCCGGATATCTTGCGCGCTGCCGGCAGTTCCCACGTCGGCCTGGCTGGCAACACGAATCTCGACAGGGTAATTCACCGGGTTGGTTTGAAGCTGGCGGAAGTCGACGCGCACGCCGGGCACCGAAGCAGACAGGATCGGTTGGACCTGGTCAACGAAGGCAGGCGTGATGTCCTTGTCGGTCAACTCCACCAGCACCTCCGCGTAGTTGAGCTGCTGGGCCTGCGGGGACAAAGAGAACCAGAAGCGGGGACTGCCACCTCCCACCCACGTTGTCACGTAGCGCAAGATATGCGATGGGTTGCCATCTTTGTCGGGATGCTGTTTGCCCCAAAGTTCGGCTTGCTGGCGGATAATTTGCTCGACCTGTTGCGCCGCGTGGTTGGTAGCGTCGAAGTTGGCATCGTTGGGGAGCCAGACGTCGGCGTATGACCAATACTGCACGTCATCGGGAAAGAACGATGTCCTTAACTGAGTGAAGAGAAAAGCGGCCAGAACCAGGAAGGTCAGCGATCCAATGGCAACCTTCCAGCGATGTTCGATGGCGAGTTTGGCGACAGTCGCATATTTGCCGGTAAAGCCCGTCGTGCGGCGTACCTCAATCGGCTTTTCAGGCTCCTTGTCGGGACGCAGGATGTAATAGCCCAGCAGCGGGATGAAGGTCATCGACGCCAGTCGCGAGGCGACCAGGGCGCACGTCATCACGATGGGCAGGCTGTAAAGAAATTCTCCGGTATTGCCGGTGACGAGAAGGAAAGGAAGGTAGGCAACGATGTTGGTGATGGTTGCGTAGAGGATCGCGGTCGCGATCTTCGTTGGGCCCAGCCAGGGCGCGACGATCCGCGGCTGACCTTCAGCCAGCATTCGCTTGATGGAATCGCCCGCCACCACGGGATCGTCCACCAATAGGCCCAAGGCGATGATCAACGAGGCGACGGACACTTGCTGAATGTCGATCCCGAGCAGGTAGATGAAGCCGAATGTAAGAGCAAGGGTTATCGGGATGGAGATCGCCATCAACAAGGCCGAACGCCATTCCCAGAATCCGATCAGCGAAACGATGACCACTAGCCCGATCGCTTCGTAAAGCGCGTCCATGAAGAGATCAATCTGCTCTTTCACTTGGACAGGCTGGTCCGAGGTGTGGACCATGACCAGGTCGTCGGGCAGATACTGCTTGACGCTCTCCAACTTCTCGTGGACGTGGCGGCCGAAGGAGTCAATCTGTTGACCGTCGCGCATATAGACGGCGAGCGTCACGGCGCGGCTGCGCACCCATTTTCCGTTTTCGTCCCGCCAGGTGAGATAGTTCAGAAAAGTTGGCGGGCTTTGATAACCGCGCGAGATGTCGACCAGATCACGAAGGTAAACGGGGCTGTTCGAGGACGATAAGCCGATGATAACGTCGCCGATGGCTTGAGCGTCCGGAAACAGCCCGGAAGGATTGATGGTCAGGTCTTTGGGCCCCACTTCGAGCGATCCTGCCGGCAGGGTGATGTTCTGAGCGCCCAAAACATCTTTGAGCTTGGAGGGATCGTACCCGTACTGCGCGAGACGTTGCTGCGAGTAGTCAAGATAGATCTGCTCCTGCAAGACGCCCGATCGTGACACCTTCGAAGTTTCGGGAACGCCTTGCAGCGTGCGCTGGATCAGGTCGGTATCGTCGTTGAGATCGCGGTAAGAATATTTGGCACCCGCAACCTCGGCAAGTCTCGCTGCGGTATCGGCGGGGTCACGGATGATGGCGGGCGACCAGGCGTCGGGATGAAGCTCGGAACGGTGCAGATTTTGCTGGATCAGTTCCTCGCCTCGCTGACGAATCGTGGCGTCGTCCAATGTCGTGCTGGCATCGAGGCCCACGTATCCCGGTCCCTGAAAGAAGCGAAGATCGGTGAACGTCTTGCGTCGGGCGGCAATTTGCGCGATGTTTTCGAAGTCGGTGCGAACCGGCCCGGAGGCGACGGACAAAGGGAATGCGTAGATCACGCTCACCCGCGGCTGCGGAGCGTTTGCCGGCAGCCCGGCGCGAGTGGTTTCGATGGCTTTCCGTATTGCGATTGCCCGCAGAGCGACTTCCGTCGGGGTGACCATGGGGCTGGCCACAGTTAGCATCAGCGCCGCGGTATCGCCGAAGTTGCTGTTGAACTGAATCGGCCCTGCTCCCCTCGGCAGGTTGACCTGATTCAGCTTCAAGTTCATATCGGAGAATTGCTTCTCCTTGTCCTTTACGTTGTCATTGAGTTGGATGTAGACAACGGATTGTCCGGGGAAGCTGAGGGAGCGGATTCCGAAATCCGAAGGGCTTGGCGGCTTGAGGGTTGAGTTTAGCGCGACCGCCTGCTCGATGGGACGCGTAATGAGCTGCTCAACCTGTTCGGCGGTCGCGCCCGGCCAGGGACATTGGGCGGAGGCCACGCGGACCGGAATATTCGGGTCCTTGCGCTTAGGCATGTTCCGATAACCGAAGAAGCCCCACACGAAGGTCGCGAACAACAGAACGAGCGCCACCTGCCGATGCTCCGTAAAGAACCGGGCGGTGTTGTGCGTAGTCGCGATTATCTCGGCGTCAGATTTGTGATGAGTTGCCATTGCGCTTTTGCAAAAACCTCAGGGGATAATCCGAACTTGGTCGCCATCCTTGATCATATTTGTCCCGGTTGTTACCACGCGGTCTTTCGGATTCACACCGCTCAAGGCGGCGATCATGTTTCCGTAGGTATCGCCTAACGTGACGTCCTGGGTGTGTACTCTGACCGTGTTCCCGGTCCCCTCCGTCAGGTACACCGCAAAGCCATTCGGATTTGAGGAACTACGAATCACGGCGGTCAAAGGCACAACCGTTACCCTGCCAATTGACTGCCCCACGCCGATGGTGATCGAAGCAATCATTCCCGCCTTCAGCAGGTTCTTAGGATTGTCGATCCTGACTTCCACCGAATAGACGCGGCTCTTGGGATCGGCTGCCGCCGAGATGGAAGTGACGTGACCGGAAAACGAGCCGGAAAGAGCTTCCGTGGTGACGCTCTGCGAACTGCCCGGCTTAACCCGGCTGATCGCCGTATCTGGAACGCCGAACACGGCTTTCACCGAACGAGTGTCGGCCAGAGTAAAGCCATTGGTTGCCGGACCCACGAGGGTACCGACATCGACATTCCGCTTCAACACCCACGAATCGAACGGCGCCTTCAATTGGCAGTAGTCGAGCGCAATCTGCGCTTCGGTGACCTGTGCCTTGGCAGCATCTACCGCAGCCGCCGTGCTTTGGGCCTGCGCGTTGGTGTCGTCGTAATCCGGTTTGGTGGCGGCGCCTACCGCGTAGAGCGCCGAGATCCGCCCGAAGGACAGGTTGGCTCGCTCATGATCGGCCTGCGCTTTGTTCAGTTGCGCCTTGGCCTGCGCGAGCTTTTGCCGGAAGTCGTCCTGCTGGACGGTAGCGAGCACAGTGCCTTTGGTGACGTAGTCTCCCTGGTCGATGTTGCGAATATGACCGTCTGCGTCGCGCACTTGGCGGATGCTCGCCAGGTACCCGTTCGACTTGAACGCCAGATCCACTTGCTGGTAAGGCTGGATGTTTGCGGAATATGTATTTCCGACACCGGTATCGATGATTTGCACTTCGGTGGTCCGCACCGGCACAAGGGGCGCCCGTTCTGAAGTTGCCTTACTGCAACCGGTCAGCGTCTCTGTCGCCAATGCTGCAACTAGCGCTAGCAGACATATCGATCCGAGCTTCATTTGTCGTGTTCTGCGCATTGGATTCAATCCGAACCGATCGCCTTCTGAAAGTTTGCCTTGGCCGTCCAGAAGGACGCCATGGCCTGGTTGTAATCGGCATTGGCGCCTTCGACCGCCGACTGCTGTTGCAGGACATCGCGTAGCAAGGCAGTTTTCTGTTCGTACTGGTTAGTGACTTCGCGCAGCTTCTCGCTCGAGGACTCTTTTTTGGCGGTTGCCACACCCACGGCAACTCGCGCTTCTTGCAGTGACCGGAATTGATTGTCCACGTTGATCAGGATCTGCGCCTTGGTGTCGTCCAAGCCTAGCTTGCTCTGTTCAACGGCCATAACCTTCTCGTTGACGTCATGCTTGCGGCGTCCCCAGTCGAAGGGCTCCCAGTTGAATTCGAGCCCCAGTCCCATCACATTTGTCGGGACAAACTCGACGCCAAAGGGAGAGAGGTAGTGGAAAGAGACGCCCAAGTCCGGGAGATACTGCGATTTCGCCTGCCGCCTGGCATTGTCTGCCTGCCTGACTGTGATCTCGGCTTCTTTCACCTTGGGATGCCGGGCCAGCGCCGTGGCCTGGGCTGCCGGCAAGTCCTCTTCGAGTGGCGACAGTGTGGTCACGTTCTCCGCGCGAAATTGGGTGTTTATATCGCGGCCCAACAGATTGTTCAGATTTTCTTTTGCCGAGGCAAGCTTGTCCTGATATTGAAGGAGCTTGTACTCCTCATCCGCGAGCTTGGCCTTCACCTCAAGGTTTTCGGACTTCAGTGCGACTTGCTCGGCGACATACTGGGCCGTGATACGATCCAATTCCTTGTACTGCTTGATGCTGGCCACGCACGCGTCAATAGCGTTCTGGATTTCGACAATGGAGTAGTACGCCTGCCGCACGTCATCGACAATCGAAATCCGCTCCTCGCGTACCTTCTGCGCGGCCTGCTCGACCGACAGTTGCTGCCCGCGAATGTGCAGGTTGATCTTGTACAACGTCAGCAGCGGCTGCGAAGCTGTGGCGAAGATATACGCCGTGGGCTGACTCGGAGTAGTGATGTTCGTGTTGGTGGCGGGAATCTGACCTATGCCGGGATACGTTCCGAACTGGCCGGCTTGTACCGTAAAGCTGATGGGCTGCAGCAGTTGCGAACCGAAGGCATAGGTGCTGAAAGCTGGCAGCCGCCTGGTCTTCTCCGCCGCCAGCTTTTCTTCTGACTTGTCGAGGTCGAGGGACACGATCTTTAGGTTACGATTGTTAGCCAACGCCAGTTGGACGGCCTGATCCACTCCGAGCACGTCTACAGAACTTTCAACCTCCTGGGCTGTAGCAGTCGCGCTGCCAACACTGACCGCCAACAAGAGCGCGCATCCCAGCCGGGCCATTCCTTTCGGCGTAAGCCAATCGCTGACTTCCATACAGACCTCTCCGGTCGCACGGCAAATCGACGCCAGATGATAGTGATATTTGACACGACAGCATACCAGACTATCTACTCGCCAAAAATAGGACAGATTTTCAGGTCTGGCGATCTCTCATCCCGGCAACTCCTTGCCTTTAGCATCGCCTGTGAGATGGTTCCTTGTCCTTCCGCTTATGGCGCTCCTAAGTGCTGTGGCGCTCAATCGAGTTGGGTTCGGCTTATTTCTGATTGTTGCCTTCAGTGCCGGCCCGGTGGCGATTTTGATCGCCGCAGGCCTTCTGGCGGTTTACGCTCGTAAATTCGTGACCAAATTGCCGCAGCGATGGACTGTTAGTTAAGCGTTGGTTACCATTGACCTCGGCTGCTGTCGTCACCGTCCTGGGATTGGCCATTGCGCTTCGCTCCCCGATACCCGGCGGGACACAGCAGAGCAGAGTGTAAAGCCGGGTTCGATTCGCAAGACATAGGTAGGTGCTGGTGAACTTGCTAACAGTGGTTGGCATTGGCTTTCTTCTAGGAATTCGCCATGCTACGGACCCCGATCACGTGATTGCCGTTACAACGATTGTGAGCCGTCAACGGAGCATCCGGCATGCAGGCCTGATCGGAATACTCTGGGGTCTGGGGCACACCCTAACGATTTTGTTCGTGGGCGCCGCCATCATTCTATTCAACCTGGCGATTCCGCCCCGCATTGGCCTCACCATGGAGCTGGCCGTCGGTCTTATGCTGGTTCTCCTGGGAGTGCTCAATCTTACGGGGATTACTCAATGGATCACCAATCGGTCTACGCCGATCCGCAACCACGCGGCAGTTATCCATTCCCATACGCATAGGCATGGCGAAGATTTTCACAAACACGTTCATGGCCACGCACCGGACGTTCACATCCATCTAGAGCCGCTGTCGCAAGATTCGCCTCAGACGGCGCTACAACGAATTGGCATGTATCAACTTCTTCGGCCGCTGGTAGTGGGAATCGTGCACGGACTTGCCGGATCGGCGGCAGTCGCTCTGCTGGTTTTGACAACGATCCGGGATCCCCGCTGGGCGATTGCCTACCTTCTGGTTTTCGGGCTTGGAACGATCGCCGGAATGATGCTGATTACGATGGTCATTGGAGCGCCATTCGCTCACACCGGCAAGCGATTTGCACCCTTCAATAGGGGACTCGGAGTGGTGTCGGGCCTCGTCAGCGTAGCCTTCGGACTGTTTATTACCTTCCATATCGGCTTCGTCGACGGCCTCTTCACAGCTCATCCGCACTGGACACCGCATTGAGCCGACCTCAGATTATGAGGACTCTTGTGCCAAGTGCTGCTGCCGTACCATGCCAGAAATTCATCTACAATCCAGACTGCACCTATCTTGTGCTATATTCTCCAACCCGGAGTGCGGATGCGCGATCATGGTAAAGGAAGGCGCCTGCAACAGCTCTGGAGACGGGCGCTCGACAAGCTCGCCTCGGGGTCTTAGTACGGAGAGATACTTCGGCGTCCTGCCTTCCGGAATCTGGACCTCGCCGGTATGGCGACCACGACACGTCCGTTGCTAATCCGCAGGCAGATACGTGTGCGCGGCATCGTGCAGGGTGTAGGATTTCGGCCATTCGTCTACAAGCTCGCGCGTGAACTCGGACTAGCGGGATACGTTTTCAATTCATCCGCGGGTGTGACGGTCGAGATTGAGGGCGCCGACGATGGCATCCAGAAATTCCTGGACGCATTGCGGCTCCGGCCACCGCCGCTGGCGTTGATCGCAGAAATCGTCGTGGTCGAGCTCGAACCGCTTGGCGATGATGACTTCGTAATACGGCAAAGCTACTCGGAGGCGGGCGAGTTCGTCCTGGTGTCGCCCGATATGGCGACGTGCGACGAGTGCTGGCGCGACTTCGGCGATCCCAAAAACCGCCGCTTTGGATATCCTTTTACCAACTGCACCAATTGCGGACCGCGCTACACCATCATCCAGGACATTCCTTACGATCGCCCGATGACGACCATGTCATCGTTTCGCATGTGCGAGCTTTGCCGGGCGGAATACGAAGACCCGGCGAATCGCCGCTTCCATGCACAGCCAAATGCCTGTCCGGTGTGCGGGCCGGCTTTGGCGATTGCGCAATCCGGAGCATCGCTTCCGAAAGATCTGTCCTACAAGGCTGCCGAATCTGCCGCGATCATCCGACAGGCGCGCGAGCTGCTGTGCCAGGGCAAGATCGTAGCCGTCAAGGGACTGGGCGGTTTCCTGCTGGCCTGCGATGCGCAGAGCGACGCCAGTGTGAAGTTGTTGCGCAGCCGCAAACGCCGTAGCGACAAACCTTTCGCATTGATGGCCCGCGATCTTACCGCGGTCGAAAGTTTCTGCGTTGTTTCCGACCGGGAGCGCACCGCTTTGCTCAGTGCGCGACGGCCCATTGTCGTGCTGCGCCGCCGCCCGGGCGCAAAGATTTCCCCGGCCGTCGCTCCGGGAAATGACACGATTGGCGTCATGCTACCCTACACGCCGCTCCACTACCTGCTATTCAGCGACTCGCCGGACGACCCGCCTCAGTTCACGGCGTTGGTGATGACCAGCGGCAACATTAGCGAAGAGCCTATTGTCACCTCAAATGAAGAAGCCTGGGAGCGATTGCATCCAGTAGCCGATTGGTTTGTATTTCACAACCGCGATATTTACATGCGCACCGATGATTCAGTGGCGCGAGTCCTGGAGGGACGTGAGCGTGTGCTTCGTCGTTCCCGCGGATACGTGCCGCATCCTGTGGATCTGGGCGTCGCGCTGAGCGAGATTCTGGCTTGCGGCGCCGAACTGAAGAATACGTTTTGCTTGACCAAGGGCACCTACGCGATCCTGAGTCAACATATTGGCGATCTGGAGAATTACGAGACTCTGGTGTTCTTCGAGGAAACGCTAGCGAACCTGAAGAAGCTTTTCCGGGTTGAACCTCGAGCGGTGGCGTACGACCTGCATCCTCAGTACATGAGCTCGCGTTTCGCTCTCAAATTGCCGCTGGAGCACAAAATTGGCGTGCAGCATCACCACGCCCATATCGCCAGTTGCATGGCGGAAAACCATCTGCGCGGCAAGGTGATAGGCGTAGCATTCGATGGGACCGGCTATGGCTCCGATGGGAAGATCTGGGGCGGCGAATTTCTGGTCGCCGACTTCGCTGGATTCGAGCGGCGGGCGCATCTGCGTTACGTCCCCATGGCGGGCGGCGATGCAGCGGTGCGGCAGCCCTGGCGCATGGCGCTTAGTTATGTGCGCGACACGTTCGGTTCGGGTTCTGCGCCGCCGGGCTTGCGATTCCTGCAAAGTATTCCGGAAAAGCAAGTCGACCTGGTGGACGCCATGCTCTTGCGCGGCATCAACAGTGTTGAGACCTCTTCCTGCGGCCGTTTGTTCGATGCCGTTGCCTCCCTCATTAATTTGCGGCAGGAGGTCAACTTCGAAGGGCAAGCGGCGATCGAACTGGAAATGATTGCGCAAGCGAACCTCGAACAGCGGTATCCTTTTAATGTGGATGAGGGTGAGCCGGCGCAGGTGGACATGCGGCCAATGATAGAGAACATCGTGGAGGACCTTTCACGGTCTAAGCCGGCGGGACACATCGCTGCGTGCTTCCATAACACGGTCGCCGCCGCGATTGTGGAAGTTTGCCGCAGTATCCGTCAGCGTGACCAATTGAAGCGCGTGTGCCTGAGTGGTGGTACGTTCCAGAACATGTACCTGCTGCGCCGCGCCGTGGAAGGATTACGGCGCGATGGGTTCGAGGTTTATCTGCACGCCTTGGTTCCTCCGAACGATGGAGGAATCTCTCTCGGCCAAGCGGTCATCGCGAATGAGGTTCTGCAAAGAGGAGACTGATATGTGTTTGGCGATTCCCGGCAAAGTCGTGGAAGCATTCGAGCACGGTGGTATCCGCATGGCCAAAGTCCAGTTTGGCGGGATTGTGCGCGAGGCCTGCCTGGAGTATGTCCCCGAGACGCAGGTCGGCGACTACGTCCTGGTCCACGTGGGCTTCGCCATCAGTAGGGTCGATGAGGAGGAGGCGCAC
>PLQW01000002.1:7799-8400 GCA_003160215.1 Acidobacteriaceae bacterium | reverse complement strand
CGGTCCAGCAGCGCACCGGTCAATCGCTCCGATCCGAGAACTTCCGTCCACTCCTGGAAAGGCAGGTTGCTGGTCACCAGTGTCGAGCCGCGTTCGTAGCGCAGGCTGAAGACCTCGAAGAGCAGTTCGGCGCCGGACTTGGACAGCGGGACGAATCCCAGTTCATCGACGATCAGCAGTTCGTAGCTGGCCATCTGCTTCTGATAGCGCAGCAGCCGTTTCTCATCGCGGGCTTCCAGCAGCTCGTGCACCATCGCCGCCGCCGTCGTGAAACGCACGCGATGGCCGTGTTGACAGGCCGACAGTCCGAGGGCCAGCGCGAGGTGAGTCTTACCAGTACCACTGTTGCCCAGCAACAACACGTTCTCGCGCCGCAGCAGGAACTCGCAGCGTGCCAGCTCCAGCACCAGCGCCTTGTTGACCGCCGGAATGGCGAGAAACTCAAAGGTATCCAGGCTCTTGACCACCGGAAAACGTGCTTGATGAATGCGGCGTTCGGTGGCCCGCCGTTCGCGGTCCAGCAGCTCTTGTTCGGTCAAACGCAGCAGGTAGCGCGGATAATCGACGCTCTCGGCGGCGCACTGCCGCGCCACTTTGTCGT
>PLQW01000002.1:0-7711 GCA_003160215.1 Acidobacteriaceae bacterium | reverse complement strand
TGACGGCGTCGAAACTGATCGTACCCAGATGCAGCGCATCGAGGACGGCCTGCTCGACTTCTGGCAAAGAGAACGTCTCCAGCAAACGCAGTACCTGCACGTACTCCCGCTTGCCGCCCTTGCTCAGTCGTGCTTCCAGTAGCCGTCGCAGACGGGCGAAGCACTCCGGCAACTCCCAGCCCACCATTGGCGCGGCTTGATCCAGTGCCCGTGCCTTCTGTTCCAGCAATGCCAGGTAGTGCAGCGGATCGAAGACCATGTCTTCTCGCTGGTAACTTCTGCGATGACGGGCAATCACCTGGCTGCCGCACACGATCACCACCTGGTGCACGTAGCCCTTCACCAGCACATCGCGATGCCCATACTCGGTCGGCACCGAGTAATCGTTGGTGCGATAGCGCACCAGCGACATCGAACTCACTCGCGCCACTTGCTTGTCGCAGGCTTCGTACTCACTGACCGGCAGCGGCAAGAGGGCCGCCCGGTCGCGCTCGAAGCGTTCTCCGATCGTCTCCTGGTGGCCGCGTAGCTTCCGCGCTCGCCGCTCCCGACATGCGTCCAGCAACCGCTGGTTCAACTCGTCCCAACTGACCACTCTCGGAATCGGCACCAGAAAGTTTCGCCGTGCGTACCCCACCAAGCCTTCCACCTTGCCTTTGTCGTTGCCCTTCGCCGGTCGTCCGAACTTTTCGGCAAACAGATAGTGGCTTTGTAACTCGGAAAACGCCCGCGTCTTCTGCCGGGTGCCGTCGTCCAGAATGCGCGCCACCGCCAGTTTCGTGTTGTCGTACAGAATCGAGGTGGGAACGCCGCCGAAGTAGGCAAAGGCTTGAACGTGGCCTTCCAGAAACGCTTCGGTAGTCTCCGCTGGAAACGCCATGACGAAGCAGTCATCCGAGTGCGGCAGATCGATCGTCAAGTAGTGGGCCTTCCGTTGCTCACCGCCGACGATCACCAGCGCCTCGCCGAAGTCGGCCTGTGCCGTCCCCGGCGCGTGCACCAGCGGAATAAACACCTCTCGGTGGCGCAGCGTCGCGGCACGCACGTAGTCCTTCACGATCGTGTAGCCGCCGGTAAACCCCTGCTCCACCCGCAGGCGATCAAATATCCGTTTGGCGGTATGCCGCTGTTTGGCTGGTCTGCTCTGGTCTTCTTCCAGAATCGCGTCGATCACGCCTACCCACGGCCCCAGCTTTGGCCGCTTCGCTGGCTCTTTCCGCCGGTAGCCCGGCGGAATCGAATAACCCAACATCTTGCGCACGGTCACGCGGGCCAGTCCAAACTCTCGCGCTACCGACCGTTGACTTCTGCCCTCGACTAAAACCGCTCGCCGTATACGCCCATAGATCTCCACCTGGTACATCCCTCCGGTGTCCCACGAAGCACCTACTTACGGCAACTGCTTCGTGAAACCAAGATCCGGCGGTCTATTCTTCCTCCGCCGCATCACGCCGCTCCCGCGGCGTAATGCGGTCTAGTATTGCTCCGGCGCTCTCACAAAAGCCGCCAGATGTATTTTGCCCTGTACCAGAGCCTTGCAAAAGATGAAAATCGCCCCGGATTGTACCGGGAGTTTGGCCCGGACTTCTTCGATCTGATCGTCGTGGATGAGTGCCACCGTGGTTCTGCCGCTGATGATTCCAACTGGCGGGAAATTTTGGAGTATTTCGAACCAGCCTACCAGTTTGGCATGACGGCCACGCCGCTGCGGAAGGACAACAAGGACACTTACGAGTACTTCGGTGCTCCTCTGTACACCTACAGCTTGCGCCAAGGGATTGAAGACGGGTTCCTTGCACCGTATCGGGTCCACCGAATCCTTACCTCCGTGGATGCGGCAGGGTGGCGTCCAGAAGCGGGACAGGTCGATGATCGAGGCAACGAGATACCGGACCAGATTTACACCACGCCGAATTTCGAGAAGGACTTGGTGTTGCGGCGGCGGACTGACGCCATCGCCAATCACCTCAAGCATTTCCTGAAGGACGATCCTTTCGCCAAGACCATTGTGTTCTGTGTAGACCAAGAACATGCTGAAAACATGAGGTCGGCATTGACGAAGTGCAACCCTGACCTTATGAAGAAGCACCCGGATTACGTGTGCAGGATCGTCTCTGACGAAGGTGACATCGGGAAAGGCCATCTGGGACGCTTCAAAGACGTGGAGACCATTACGCCAGTGATCGCCACCACCAGCCAGATGCTGACCACCGGGGTTGATGTCCCGACCTGCCGGAACGTCGCCATTGTGCGGAACATCGGCAGCATGACCGAATTCAAGCAAATCATTGGTCGTGGAACCAGAGTCCGGGATGATTACGGAAAGCTCTACTTCAACATTCTCGACTACACCGGAGCTGCCACCCGGCTGTTTGCAGACCCGGACTTCGACGGTGATCCCGTATTTGTCAAGAAAATCAAAATTGACGATGAGGGTGGGATCACGGAAGAAGTGACGGAGACGACCACTGAAACGGAGCCTTTCGGTGGGGACACCCTTGTCAATACTTTCGGGGACCCGGCAGACGACGGTCACAAGGACATCATTGACGCCACTCCGAAAGGTCCGAGGAAGTATTACGTGGATGGCGGTGCAGTGGAGATTGCTGCGAATGTCGTCTGGGACTTGGATACGGATGGCAAACGGCTTCGGATGGTCAAACTCACTGAGTATGCTGGGGAGAAGGTAAAGACCCTCTGGCGCACACCGGAAGAACTTCGCGATGCGTGGGTGGACTTGGAGCGGCGGAGGGAGATCGTTCACGAACTGGCGAAGCGGGGAATCGACTTCGAGACTCTGGCTGATGATGCCAAGATGCCAGATGCGGACCCATTCGATCTGCTATGCCACTTCGCATTCAAAGCCCCAGTTCGGACCCGGAAAGACCGAGCAGCGAAGCTGAAAGACGACCCTTCAGCCTTCCTTGGAAAGTACGGGAACGATGCAAGAGCGGTTCTCAGTGCCATGCTCGACAAATACGCCGATCACGGCACCGAGCAGTTTTCCATTCCTGAGATTCTGGAGGTGCCGCCGATCTCGGAATACGGCAATGTGTCCGAGATTGTCAGCTTCTTCGGCGGCGTTCAACAACTTCGCAGTGCAGTGAATGAAATGCAGCGGCTTCTCTACGCCGCCTAGGTGACCCTAAATGGCAGTTTTGCTGAAACGACAGCTGACAGACCCCGAAAAGGAAGAGATTCTCAAACAGCATGGGCGGAAGTGTTTCGCCACCGGACACGAGATTCCGCCGGATGAATCCCTCCAGTTCGACCATATCAAGGCATACGCTTTGGGCTTCCCAAGCGAACTCGGCAACATCGCTCCGATGTGTGCTCGTCACAACAAGGAAAAGGGAACGTTATCGCTTGAGGATTTCCGGACCAAGCTCCGGCTGAACGAGTTCTTTAAGACAGGCGACAAGCTAACCCTCAAGCATCTTCTCGAACACCTAAAAACGAAAGGAGAAATCCCGCGTTTTGCCGAACCCGTCTCCGTAAAGGAATCTGACGGGCAGGTCGTCGTCGAAGCGGCTGATCGAACTTATTCTCAAATGCTCTACACCTGCCCAACAACGGGATGGAAATATTTTTATGTCACTTTGGATGTAGATGTCATCGACAGCGATGATGACGAGGACCATGCAGCGGGACTTCAGCCCCGCTATCTGATTCCGGAGAAGGTTTTCGATCTTTACCGCCATTTCCAGCGTCACCCAGTCCTACAGCCATCCATAGGGCGAACCGTGAATAGCCGCATTCGGTTGTTTGATGGGCAGCATAAGGTAGCCGCCCTTCTCTGGAACGGCAGACGGCAGTTCGAATGCAAGATTTATCTCACCCCAGATGTTCGGCTATTGAACCAGACCAATATTGCGGCTCATGACAAATTCGCTCAAACTCGCTTTTTCTCGTCTGTCATGGTCGCAAAGTTGGGGACGCAGTTCGGCATCGATTTCGAGAACTACAAGAATCTTGAAGACGGGCAACCCAAGAGTGAGGCGGGGTTCATGGAGTACTTGTCCCGGAGCGATGGCGGGACGCTGACGAAGGGACAGTTGAACACCAGATTCCGGAGCTATTTGTATTCGGCTGTATTGGAACACGAAGATAACCGCCTCAAGGCTCTAGTATCTGCGACAAATCGGAGCACCGATGAAAAGCCCCTGACACTCGACATGCTTCAGAAGTCGTTGTTTGCTGGCTTCTTATACCGGGAACCTACCGCTGATGATCTGACTACCGACACTTACAAACGCGAAGTTGAAGTGAACAACACGGTTGCTTTGATGAACATGATCTACGACTATGGGCTTTCTGCGTGGGACGGAAAGGCAAGCGAGAACGATCAGACACAAGTTCGGCTCCGTCGGATGTTTCGTTCCAAGTCGATGATGGCGTGGACGGAATTGCTGCATGGTGCGATCTGCGGGAAGCTAGACCTGAACGACAGCGAAGATCGAGAACGTCCCTTCTATCGAGAGTTAACAGAGGACGAGGTCAAGCGTATTGGTGAGGTTGTGAAGCGGTTGTACGGCTGGAAACGTTGGAATTCGCCGCAAAACGATGACATTGACCGAACACTGTCCGACAACAAGAGCGAAGTCAAGGACTGGTTCCGGAACCACGGTCTGAGCACGGGCTCTTTGATGGGAGCCCCGGAATAGAACTTGATCCACGGATTCGCTCTAAGGAACCAATGGCGACGAAGAAGAAGCAACTCAAGCAACCCCTGACAACGACCCAACAGCTTGGAAGCCTCATCAAGTCCGCAAGGGACATCATGCGGAAGGACAAGGGGCTGAACGGCGACATAGACCGTCTTCCTATGCCGACGTGGGTGATGTTTTTGAAGTTTCTTGATGATCTTGAGAACATCCACGAACAAAAGGCAGCACTGGCCGGGAAGCCCTACAAACCGATCATTCAGGCACCGTACCGCTGGCGAGATTGGGCGGCTAAGGAAGACGGCATCACCGGAGATGACCTCAAACACTTCGTAAACGACCAAGAGGTCGTCAGACCGGACGGAAAGAAGGGCAAGGGGCTGTTTGAGTACTTGCGGCAACTCCGTGGGACGAATGGCGGCAGGGACCAGCGGGACGTGATCGCCAACATTTTCCGGGGTGTGGTTAATCGGATGGACAGTGGTTTTCTTCTCCGTGAGATCGTGAACAAGGTCAACGGTATCCACTTCAGTTCCACCGAAGAAATCCACACCCTCTCTCATCTCTACGAGTCGATGTTGAAGGAGATGCGGGACGCCGCTGGCGATTCAGGCGAGTTTTACACACCACGTCCCTTAGTCCGGTTCATGGTGGAAGTGACGAATCCCCGGCTTGGTGAGACCGTGTTAGACCCTGCTTGTGGCACCGGAGGGTTCCTCGTAGAAGCCTTTAGTCATCTGAGCAAACAAGCAAAAACTGTTCAGCATCGGCGGGTGTTGCTCGAAGAAAGCATTTTCGGAGGCGAGGCGAAACCGCTGCCGTTCTTGCTGGCTCAAATGAACCTGTTGCTGCACGGCATGGAAGCCCCCCAGATTGATCCTCGCAACAGCCTAATTACCCCGCTCCGCGACATTGGTGACAAGGACCGGATGGACATCATCCTGACGAATCCGCCATTCGGTGGCGAAGAGGAAAAAGGTATCCAAGGGAACTTCCCGGAAGACAAGCAAACATCTGAGACGGCTCTTCTGTTCCTCATGCTCATCATGCGGAAACTGCGGAGGACCCCGAAGCCGGGACGTGCTGGGGTCGTCGTTCCAAACGGAACGCTATTCGGTGATGGAGTGTGTGCCCGGATTAAGGAGGAGCTGCTGAAGGACTTCAACCTTCACACGATTGTGCGCTTACCAAATGGGGTGTTCTCTCCGTACACCAGCATCCCCACGAATCTCCTGTTTTTTGGTACTGATCTAACGGACTGTTGCCGCTCTGGAATATCATGGAAATTGGCGATTTCAATCCCCCGAGAGGAATCGCGCATCAAAATCTTGACAGATGGGGTATATTGGCATGACCAACTTCCCGAAGAAGAAAGGGCCTCAAATGGCAACGGCAACGACAGAGCCACACGGAACTCAGGCGCTGCCTCGTGAACTGGAGGAGTTCATTGACTTCAGCATTGATGCTATGGACAAACGCACCCTGAGCAAATTCGAAAAGGAATCGAGGAAGCTGACGGATGCCGCTAAGCGTTGCGGCGCAGAGCCTGATGCTCATCGCGAAAGAGCCTGAGCAAATTCTGTAATTCTTCGTCCGTCACGCCCGTTTTTAGAAGTCTGACGTAAGCCACAAACCCTTGTTCATCGCCGTTGTTTAGAAGCCCTCGCATTATCTTCCGCGCCGTAGCACGTGCTTCGCCCCTGCGCTCATCAATCTGCTTGCGTTCACCGAGCCACCATCGCCTCATTGGCCAGATTCTCCTCAGTCAAATAATAACATTGCGGCGGCTGATGTCAACAGAGGTAATCATAAAGAGCTATATATAGTTCGCGCCCGACGGTACGACGCCACACAATATATCGTAACTTAATGAAAATAATCGCGTTGTTTGTGATATACAATTTACCACTTTCTGCTTGACTACATTACGTTAGGAGCGCATAATTCTTACTATGGCGAACGGAAAGCAGTTTCAAATGCCCGGCAGCTCGTGGGAGACGGTGAAGAAAATTATTCGTGCATACCACGCTGCCCAAGAAGATGAGAGCCCGACAATCGAGCACATTGCGGGGCTGGCAGGTGTCCAGCGGCCTGTGGTCAGCATGAACAACAATTTCCTCAGAGCCTCTGGGATTCTGCAAGAAGACCAGAATAAGCTCACGCCCCTCGGCGTCCGACTCGCTACCGGCATTAGCCACAGCAATCAGTCGCTAATTACGACGGCACTGCAAGATGTTGTCAAAGGCTATGACCCCCTGTTTCGACTCATCAACCTACTCAGGGCAAGAGGTGAGATGAAGACAGAGGGGTTCAGGGGAGAAATAATCCTCTTGGGGGGGTTGTCGCAAGATGCTCGGGCGGGTTCACTTATTAAGACGATCCTTGATTTGTTGCAGGAGTCACAGTTCGTTGAGATAAATGAGGACGTGGTTCGGTTCAAGGGTTTCTATGTAGGCGATATAAGTTGCGTCGCTGATGAAGGGTCGCATGTCAAGACCAGCACCGATTCCACAGCGAAACAAGTGCTGCCGGCGCGCTCACCTTCAACTTCCGAGGCGGAACGTACCGTACCAATTCCTCTTGGAGTCGGAAGACTGGTTCGAATCGAATTGCCGGAAGATTGGGATGCAGCGAAAGACCTTCCCAAACTCGTGAAAATGCTTCAGCTCTCTTTAGGTGACGGAGAGGACACCAAATGACAAGTTTGTGTCAAATACGAAACGCTCCGCGTTACGAGCGCAGAGCGTCTCAGAATGGAGGCTACGCAGTGAGAATCATCATCGTAATTCGTTTCACTGCAAAAGAACCCACGGTGGAAATTACCGTCATTCCACCATAGCCCACAACCCATAACACTTAACGCCCCGCCTCCCGCGTCAACGGGAGGCGGGGCTAAATCCGAGCGCGGGGTTAGCCGACACTCAGACCTCAATCAAATTGTCCGGCTTTCTCCCGCAAAACGCAAGGAGAAAGCTGATGACGTGCAGAAAGTGCAACCACGATAAAGTCAAGAAATTCGGACACTGCTGCTTTTGGCAAGTTGGTTT
>PLQW01000118.1 GCA_003160215.1 Acidobacteriaceae bacterium | reverse complement strand
ATGATTAAGATGATTAAGATGACTGAAGGACGCGCTTCGGTGCACAAGAAACGCGTCGCCTCTTTTTCGGATAGAGGTTCGCCGCAGAGGTGCGACGAACTCAACAAAGTAACGTGCAGGATGGCGTTGGTCTCGGCGGCTTTCCGCTTTAGTAGGCTAGCGGCGTCGTGCGATCCAGACCTGCCGGCCATAGAACGCAAGATTCAGGGCGCAGATGATTACCGCCGCAATCGTTAGCATGGTTGAAGAAATATCCGGATAGACCAGCCTGTCCAAGTAATGAAGCAGGAACCCGCCCTGAGCAGGCTCGACTCCGGCGTTGCCTTCGAGCCAATTCTCCAGCAGAGTCAAAGGACACGGCCAAGGAAGCAGCTCCGTCAGGACTCCCCAGACAAGAGAACCGACATGCAGCCAGCGAAGAATTGGGCGCGAGCGCGTCAGCAAGGCCCCGAAAACGACCCACAAAATGAACAGTGCATGCAGGAAGAGAACAGAAATCGCGAGTGCGGAATAGAAATTCGGAGCGAGAACGGCTGCGTGCATGTTTAGAATTTACAGCAACGAAGTTAACGATTCGCCCGATACGTGTTCACCCTGTTCTGGGACCCAGAATAGTATTGTTGCTAGAAGACTGTGCGAAAAATCATCCATGTCGACATGGACGCGTTTTACGCTTCGGTCGAGCAGCGCGATGATCCGCAGCTGCGCGGCAAGCCCGTGATCGTTGCTTGGCAAGGCAATCGCTCTGTCGTCTGCGCTGCTTCGTACGAGGCCAGGAGCTTCGGTGTACATTCGGCCATGCCGGCAATGCGAGTGGAACGCTTGTGTCCGGATGCGATCTTCGTGCCTCCGGATTTCACACGGTATCGCGCCGTCTCGCGCAGCGTGCGGGAGATCTTCAAGCGTCATACAGACCTGGTAGAACCACTGTCTCTCGACGAAGCATATCTCGATGTCACCGAGAATAAGACCGGCTTAGCGACCGCTACCCTGGTGGCTCGCACGATCCGTGAGCAAATCCGCCAGGAATTGAATCTGACAGCTTCTGCGGGGGTAGCGCCAAACAAGTTCTTAGCAAAGCTCGCCTCTGACTGGCGCAAACCTGATGGGCTCTTTGTCATCCAGCCAGGGGACATAGACGCGTTTCTGCTTCCATTGCCTGTTGAACGCTTGCCCGGCGTCGGCAAAGTTACGGGAGAGAAGCTGGCGAAACTTGGAGCACAGACGGTGAGGGACCTGCGAACTCTCGACGTGCCCGTACTTGAACAGCACTTCGGCCGCTTTGGTCGGCGGCTACACGAGCTTGCCCTCGGTATCGACCATAACCAAGTTGTCCCGGACAGGCCGACGCAATCGATATCCGTCGAGGATACTTTTGAGCGCGACGTGCTGTTGGCAGAAACTGAGCCCATGATCCGGCGCCTTACAGAAAAGCTTTGGTCAGCTTCGCGCAAAGAATCACGGATGGCACGCACGGTTGTCCTCAAGCTGAAGACAAGCGAGTTCAAGATTCTCACTCGCAGCCACACGCTGGGCTCCCCACCCTCCTCCTGCGAAGAATTGACGGACATCGTCTTGAAGCTGCGAGAGCGAGTTGATCTCGGTCCGCAGCAACGCTATCGGCTCGTCGGCGTAGGTTTGAGCAACTTTCGGGAACCCGAGGGCACTGCTGCGCAGCCCGTCCTTTTCGAGTAGCACCAATATGGAAACGATTCCCATTCCGGGAGCAGAAATCTACTACGACAAGAATTTCCTCCCAGCTAAGGAAGCGACGATCTTGTTCAACATCCTATTGACGAGGTGCGCCTGGCAGCGACATAGATCTTCCTTCAAATATGCCGTGCCTCGCGACGAAGCGTACTATGGCGATCCTGGCACTAACTACACATATTCGCGGCGCGAGTACAAGCAGCTGGCCTGGATTCCGGAATTGCTCTCCCTGAGGGCTCGCGTCGAAGAGACCACTCCCGCAATTGCTTATTCCAATTTGAGCTTGCCGGGGCTGGGCTACAACGCCGTACTCTGTAACCTTTACAAGAACGGAAGTGACAGCGTCGGCCTGCATGCGGATGCGGAGCCGGAAATGGGGCCGGTGATCGCCTCGGTCAGTCTGGGGGCCGAACGCCTATTTCGTCTCAAAGGGAAAAATGGCGCGGTTGCCTTCGCGGAACGGTTGCCCCACGGCAGCCTGTTCATCATGGCGGGAAAGACCCAGAAAAACTTCAAACATGAGGTACCAAAAGAACCTGATGTCGCGCTACCGCGGATTAACCTGACATTCCGGCACATCGAGCACAAGTAGGTTCCAACTTTAAGCCGTCGCCGGATCGCCTCACGCACGTTGCAAACTCCTGAGCGCAGACATTCCCCGACTACGATCGCTCCATCTAATTTGTTCTCACTTCATCGCCCGGTGCTCGCGCGGGATTTGGAGCGTTTTGTCCAGCGGGAGGGCATCAACCGTGTGTCCACGACCCGTCACGGTGGTAGCGCGAAATAGTGAGTTGTAAACCGCCTCCTCCGTCGCCTCGATCACTGCGAGGAACAGTGGCGACATGGCTTCATTGCCCAGCACGGTCGCGGCATTAGGCTTGTTAGCCTCGCCCGGTCGAATCCGTAGTTCAGGCGCGGCGGAGAAGGCGATGACGTAGTCTCCACTGCTGTTCGAACCAGCCGCGCCCGTGCGTGCCATGCCCATGATGGCGCGGGCGGCCAATCGCTTGAGGTTGCGCGCGTCCACCGGGGCATCGGTGGCGACCACGATCATGCAAGAGCCGTCGGCCTTATCATCCCCGACGACGCTTGCCTCGGCTTTGGTTCCCTCCAGTTGGTCGCGAAACGCGTATCGACCGAGCTCTTTTCCGACGGGAGCGCCGGCGATGGAGAGCACGCCGCCGAAGTTGGTCTGAACCAGTACGCCAACCATATATCCGCCGAGGGCAGGCGGAAGTTTACGCGAGGGAGTGCCGATGCCGCCCTTCCAGCCGAAGGCAATGGTACCGTGCCTGCGCCCACCGAGCCTTCCTCAACCGCACCTGTTTTTGCATTCTGGATTGCGGCAAACACGTCCTTACGGGTGATCGGCCGCGAGCGAATGTCATTCAAATAGCCGTCGTTCGTTTCGCCTACCAGTGGATTGATGGACTGCACGTCCTCGTTACCGGGCAGCGCCAGCATGTAATCGATTACTGCATCGGCCACACGGGGCACGCTTAGCGTTGAGGTCAGGACGATGGGCGTTTCGATTTCACCCAGTTCGTTCACTTGTGTCGACCCAGCCAATTTGCCGAAAGCGTTTCCAACAAACACTGCTCCTGGCACCTTCTCGCGGAAGAGATTGCCAGCGTGCGGCAGGATCGCGGTCACACCGGTGCGCACCTTCTCGCCGTGTACGACCGTTGTTTGCCCGACCAGGACGCCAGCTACATCGGTGATGGCATTGAGCGGTCCCGGAGGGATCACCCCGACCTGCACGCTCGCTTGGCGCACACGTGGATGTGTGGGATCTTCGTCGGCAGCACAAACAGTTACCAGCAATAAGCAACCTGAAATGATTATCAACCGCAGCATGCCGCGAATTCTAAACTGAACTAGCCTGGACACCAAGGTTTGCAAACGTGATCATTCCCGTGCAGCCGCATCCCGGGCCTACGCATTTCTCAACGCTCTTTGAACACGTATTCGTGTTGCGCGTCTCTGATGGTCAACGTTCGCTTGGGCCCGGCGCCCACTACAAACTCAAAACCCATGACACCGGGTGCAATAGTAATGAAGGAAATTGTGCCGTCGGGGTTTTTGCGAGTGGCTACCTCGCTTTTCCACTCGTCAAAGTCAAAGACGGTTGAAGAGCCCGAGGTGCTTACGGTGATGTCTCCGAGTGACGCATTGGCATAGTGTTTGGCGAGCTTTGCACTTTCGTTCAGATCAGCTGGGATAGTGAGCAGTTTGCGATCGGCGGCGAGACTAGAATAGAAGTTCTTGGCATCAGCATTGAGCAGCGCCTCGGCCTCAGGACGCCCGTCGAAGAGGACCTCGAGCAACCTGCGTCTGATGCGGTCGCGAAGCAGCCATCCGGGGTCGCCGTTCGTGAGGATGACGGCGCCGACGTTCTGCTGTGGCAGCCAGATCATGTCGCTGTGATATCCGGTCAGGTCGCCACCATGATGAACGACGGGCACTCCGTAGGTCGTGTCGACCATAAGGCCCATGCCGTAGGAGACGTCTTTGCCGATATAAACCTGGGGAGCGCGCCGTTCGAGCAATGGTTCCTTGGAGATATAGGTTTTTCCATCAGGAAGCTTGCCTTCCGCGAGCTCCATGGAGACGTATTTCAACATGTCGCGCACACTGCTCCACGCTCCGCCGGCAGGGCGCAGAGGTATGACGGCGTAGTTGATGGCCGTCAAAGCTTTGGCGGGCTTTCCGTCGGCGTCGGGGGAGTGCGCCGTTGCATGGTTGGCAGAGAGTGCGCGCGCGAAGTCGAAGGTCGTCGACTTCATCGCGAGCGGATCGAATACATACGATTGCATCGCGCGATCGTATGCGGCGCCGGATTCCGTTTGCGGATAGAGTACGTAGGCACCGGTGTATCCGGCGGCTGCGGCCATGAGATTGGAATACTGGAAGAGTTCACCGAATTTCGAGGTCGGCTGCATGGTTCCGAGGAGAGCGAGCGAGCTCTCGGGCGTCATGTTTCCGTATTCGAAGATCCATTCCAGATCCTGGCGCGGCATTCCGGTGCATGCGCAGATTAGGTGTTTGACAAGAACACTACGGGTCGTCTCGGCGTCGCCAAGACGAAAGCTGGGAAGCAAGCTGATGACCGGAGTCTGCCAGGTCATGCGGTGTTCATCGACGAGTTTGGCGAGCAGCAGTGTTGTCATGGCCTTGGTGTTCGAGGCGACCATGAACAGGGTGTCGCCGTCCGGCTTCTCGGTGCCTCCGAGTTCCTTGACACCGAACCCATCAGCGAAGATGATCTTGCCGTCCTGTACTAAGCCGAGAGCGACTCCAGGGACACCCAGCACCTTTTGGCCCTGCTCGACAAAACGGGACAGTTGCGCGATGCGCGCGTTGTCGAGACTGTTCGCTTTCTTGCCGGCAAACGACTCGCGGCTGTAGCCCTTGGGCAGCAAGCGTCCGAAAATCAGGGCAACCTGACCGCCGCGCTTCTCGCCGACCGCATCTGACATATCTTCGATAACGGCGGTCCAACTCGATCCGGAGTAGTAGACGAGGGCGGCCACGCCGCGCTTCTCGTTGGGCGAGGTCAGGTATTCGTAATAGCGACGCCGGCTCCAGCCATCTCTGTCGGGCAGATCGTTCGTGACCTTCACGGGCCACTTCGCCTCGGGCTTGTAAGCCTGCCACGCGGCGGCCAACGCTTCGTCCGGTCCCTTGGCTTGCACATCGACGAGCGCGACCCAGGAGTCTCCCTCGGGCGTTTGCAGGATGGTTGCCGGGCCCTTGACGCGAATGGACCAATCCTGGGGCGCGACAAAGGCATTGCCGAGAACGGTGGTTTTGGGGGTATCGGCAGAGAGGCGCTCGGATGCCTGCCCGTTTACTGCCTTGGTGGCTGGTTGAACCGATGGGCTTTGGGTTTGTCCGAATACCGGTGCGGCGCTGAGCAAAAAGAGGCAGGCGACGACGAGTTTTTTCATGGCGTCGCATTTTACCCTCATGGCTAGCGAAAACGGCAAGCTAATTCTCAGGTCTATTAAGGAATACGATCAGCCTTCTTGCTGCACTGCGTAGGCCCTCACCAGGGCGGGTTCTGCCGTTCGCGGGTACGCGACGTTATTCTCTCGTTCAAGAACTCATCGCGAATCCTTTTCCCAACTGGTCTCAGGTGACGGCTTGCATTACGGGTTGAACCCAGGAAGGTCCACCCGCCTCGCGATGTGATCCTTAATCCAGTGTGCGTCCCACCATTCCTTCGGATCGATCTGGATGCCGTCGAGCTGCATCGCGAAGTGGATATGGTCGCCTCCGGCCATACCGGTCTGGCCGCTCACGCCCATCACTTGGCCTTGCTTCACCGTGTCGCCTT
>PLQW01000275.1 GCA_003160215.1 Acidobacteriaceae bacterium | reverse complement strand
AAGGCGACACGGTGAAGCAAGGTCAAGTGATGGGCGTGAGCGGCCAGACCGGCATGGCCGGAGGCGACCACATCCATTTCGCGATGCAGCTCGACGGCATCCAGATCGATCCGAAGGAATGGTGGGACGCACACTGGATTAAGGATCACATCGCCAGGCGGGTGGAGCTTCCTGGGTTCAACCCGTAATGCAAGCCGTCACCTGAGACCAGTTGAGAAAAGGATTTCGCGATGAGTTCCTGAACGATAGAACAAGGTCGCGTAACGCCGCTTTGCCTGTCCGCACAGAGAGCGCCAGCAGGACGGCGCTTCCCGTTTCAATCCCCATGCCGATGGCGCGCAGGGCGTAACCCGTTTCGATGCGGCGCAGGGCCGTTACCGTTCCGATCAAGAGCCTCGCAGGGGAGTTCTACTCCGGCCTTCCTGTGTAGTGTTCCTTCGTATGCACGGCCGCGTGGTCTTCCACCGACTCCAGATGCGTGAACACTTCCGCCGGCACGCTGAGTTCAGGCGGCAAGCGTTCTTCCAGCAGCGTCGCCAGCCGATGTGCCTGGCCGACGGCCATGGGGTGCGGGAACAACAGGTGCACTTCGATGAGCTGCCTATACCCCGTTGTGCGGTAGCGAACACCGTGATATTGCAAGCCCAACTCGCTGCAGAGGGCATCCAGCTTGCCGCGAATCTCTCGTCCAATTTCCGGGTCTGAATGGTCAAGCAGGCCTACAGCCGAGCGCCACACCAAGTGCCCGCCTGCCCAGAGAATGTTGATCGCCACCGCAATCGCCAGGAGTGGATCGAAAGGCTTCCAGTTGGTCAGCATCACCAACCCGAGCCCGACCACCACACCAAAACTGGTCCAACTGTCGGTGAGCACGTGTTTGCCGTTCGCCTCAAGGATGAGCGAGTTGGTGCGCCGCCCCATACGGATCAGGTACCATCCCAATCCGGCGTTGAGGACACCGGCCGCCAGAAGCAAGAGCGTGCCTGCTCGTAAGTTCTCCAATTGCAGACCCCTCAACCATTTCTCGATAGCGGCGTACAGGATGAAGATGGCGGCCAGCACGATCATTGCCCCTTCAAATCCGGCGGAGAAGAATGTTATGCGTTCGTAGCCGTAGAGGAACCCTGGCTTTGCTGGCTTGGTGCTAAGGCGCAAGCTGAACGCGGCGAATGCCACCGCGACCACGTGAATCACAGACTCTGCTGCATCCGACAGTATGGCTGCCGAGCCCGTCATGATGTACGCAGCCATCTTGCCGACCAGCATTAACACGCCGAAAGCCAACGAGATCCGCATGGCAAAGCGCATAGCGCGCAGTTCGCCTTCGTCGCGATACGACGCGATCTGAGACGTCCGGATTGGCACATTCTCTGTGGAATCGGACTCGGGTGCTTTCAGTTGATCCAAGGTACACATTCTCCCCAGAGCTGCGGACCTGCCTATGTTTCCACGACGTGGACGCTTCGCGATGTGACGGCACTCACACTAACGCCGACAACGCCAGAGTCGCCGATGACACATCGACAATCAAGAATCGCCTTTCAGGGCGCGTCTTCAAAACTGTAGTCGTGCCTGAAACGCAATCATCCGGGGACTGCTGTCGCCTCCCAATCCAACTCCGAGCAAACCGGTCGGAGGAGAAGTTGTGGACGTCAGCGCACCGAAGCCGGTTTGTGTGGAAGGCTTCCCTGGAACACCGGCCAGCACCATGCTCGGGAGGGCGAAGTTGGGGTGGTTGAACACGTTGAAGAATTGGGCGTCGAATCGCAGCTTCACCCGCTCGGTGAGCGGAAACCACTTGGTGATGTAAAAGTCGCTCCAGAAGAAGTTGGAGCCGCGCAAAGCGTTGCGTCCGAGATTTCCGAATTGACAGGTCTGCGTCGAGTTGCCGCCGTTGCAAGTTCCCGTCGCCGGATCCACCGGAGACACAAAGGCATTTGGATTGAGCCATTGGATAGTTCCTGGTTGGCCTTCTTCACCGAGGGGCCTGATCGCATCTTTGCCCGCAGCAAAACCATCATTGGACGCAAGGTGCAGAACTGCCATCCTCCCAGAAGTGTCGGAACAGTCGAGCAGATCTTGGGTGATTTTCATGCCGGGAGACAGAATGTGGCGGAATTTTGGATCAACTTTCATGACAAGTTTGTACACGTCCGTTATTTTGCCGTTCGCAATTCAGACGGAGCCTATCTGGGGACGCTAGAGCTGACGCAGGACTTGACTCCACTCCGGGCGCTTCAAGGCGAGAGGCGCTTGCTTGAGTACGAAAGCTCTGCGCTCGCCAACTAAGAATCGCTGACGACCGGACAAACGCCATCAATGCTGGGCTGTTGTGCCACGTTTTCTGCTTCGCCCGCGATACCCCTGGAAACTGAGGTCGAGCACGGCAACGCGCTCATTTTTTGCAAATGAATCGCACACAGGTTCAAGCCATTGCCCGCGAGCCAGAAACGCCTGAGGAGATTTTTGCCCGTACAAGCGCCAGAGAAGTCCAACTTTCGCACTTGCTCATCTTCTTCATTTCCGGTGGCCTGCTGTTCATGCTGCTGCCGGGAACTTTCCTCGGCGTCTGGAACCTGATCTCGATCAGCGGGCGTCGTGCCGCCGATAGCATCTCGCCATCTTGGATCCAGGCGCACGGTCATGCACAGGTGCTGGGCTGGATTGGCAGCTTCATTCTCGGAATCGGATATTACTCGATTCCGAAATTGCGTCGCGGTTCGCAGACCTTCGCTGTGGGATCAGCGTGGTTCGCCGGGACGCTCTGGATGACCGGTGTTTTGCTGCGCTGGTTTGCAAATGTGTATTTATGGCAGTGGCGCGTGCTGCTGCCGGTTTCCGCGACCTTTGAACTCGCCGCCTTCCTCATGTTCTTCCGGGCGGTATCGCAGCACAAGCCGCAAGACAGCGGTAAACCCAAACTCGAAACCTGGATCTTCGTGGCGATTGCTGGCACGATCGGACTGCTCGTCACTCTGCTCCTCAACCTCGGCGCCTGTGTGTGGTTGTCGCTGCGCTCGTCGAGTCCGGCATTTCCGCAAGCGTTCGATCAACGCTTCCTTATTGTTGCTGCATGGGGATTCATGGTGTTCTTCGTGTGGGGATTCAGCGCGAAGTGGTTACCGGTATTTCTCGGCACGCGCGATCCCGACAATCGTCTGCTGGGCATCGCGGTTGCTTTTCAAGTGGTCGCGGTCGGATTCGGACTGGCCGGGATCTTGCGGACTGCCACGGCCCTTCTGGTGGTTTCGTCATTGCTGGCGATCTTGGCCCTGCAAGTCTTCTCCCGTCCAAAACAAGCCGCAAAAACGAAGGGCGTACATATCAGTTTTCCGGTATTCGTGCGCTCGGCATATGTGTGGCTGATGATTGCGGTGCTGCTCGGAGTATGGGCGGCGAACGCGACAAATCCGTCGGGCCTCTGGGGAGCTTCGCGCCATGCGCTCACGGTGGGCTTTGTCGCCATGATGGTTTTCTGTGTGGGACAGCGCGTGCTGCCCGCTTTCTCGGGAATGCGCTTGCTGTTCAGCAGCAAACTCATGTTTGCCGGCCTGCTTTTACTCACGGTGGGTTGTGCGCTTCGCGTCAGCGGCGAGGTCCTGGCTTACCAGGAGATCGTAGCGGCGGCGTGGACGTGGCTCCCGTAACCCGCTCGGCGGGTAGCCATCGTATAGCGGGCTTGACCCACAGTACTGGGATTCACATCCGCATGCGCCAACGACTGACAAGGATAGTCAACAGACGATAGAGAATGAAACACGAACAAACGCTACCGGCAGTCTTACCGGCAGTTGGCCTTGCGTGTACTGACAATCAGTGATTTGCAGCGCCGGGAGGCACCTCTAAGTAGTTGGAATCACTGTTAATTTCGGCCCTGAAAAGGCTGGCGTCNNCCCTGGCCACCATCATTCCAAAACACTTACCTCGAAGCGCTCGATTTACTCTAGCTCACAATATGCCCACAAAACGAAGGCATGAAAGCCTGAGTCGGCGTCAAAATAATCGGGTCGAGGTTGCACGCCGCGGAAGCGGCGTGATG
>PLQW01000061.1 GCA_003160215.1 Acidobacteriaceae bacterium | reverse complement strand
GCGGGACCTGGGAGTGAACATCTCGGGCATCGCGATCATTCTGCAAATGCGCGAGCGCATGGACGAAATGCAGCGCCAGATGGCGGGGTTCGTCAGCTATGTGCGCAACGAGGTGATGGCGCGCGCCCAACAAGCCGACCCCAGCCGCGGAGCGCTTGTACCGGTGCGGCGCTCGCTCGTGATCAAACCAGAGAAGAAAAGGTAGTAAGGCAGGGGGCGGGGGCTAGGGATCAGGGGTTGGTAGTCGGTGGTCAGTGGTCAGTGGTATGAGGAACTGGCCCAACTCTTATGATCGAACTCTGCCGTGCCCGGGGCACTCGGATTCTTCACGTCGTCCACCCAGCGCTCAACCACCCCAATCCGCGCAAAACCGGCGCGCATTAGGGACCCCGGTGCCGCGCTGGGCTATCATGTTCCGTCCCGCTGAGCGAGACGGATTCTCTGTTGACAATGCAGTTTCCTGCCATCCTAATTCCCTACTTATGTCACCCAAATTCCCCACTTCTGTCATCCTGAGCGCAGGCGCCGCTTCGCCGCCGGAGTCGAAGTGCCTGCCCCGAGCGAAGCCAAGGGGATCTGCGGTTCGAGCCGCGGGATAACCGCAGATTCTTCGACTCGCCCGCGGCGGGCTCGCTCCATCGAGAACCATCCGCCACCGAGACACGGAGGGCACGGAGTCTTAGTTTCTTTAGGCTTTCCATCTCGTCCACCGCCAAACTCCTTCTCGTGTGCTTTGGCGGCTCACGTTTGGGAGTCTCCGCGATGGACTCCTGTACTTGTCAAACTCCTCCTGCCTCCCCGGCAGAACCGGGGGTCTCCCTATCGTACTAATTTAGTTCGTCGCTTTCCCTATCGCGAAGGTCGACAAGACCGGATTCGCGTCGGTTGAGAGAACGACTACTGTGGTCGGCGGAATGACAAACATGATGCCCTCCAGCGTACCGCCCGGGTTCGAATCGATGAGAGCCCGACCGGTAGCGTCAACCTGGTAGGTGACAGCAAACTGGTTACTCTGGGGACCGCCCGGACCGCTGCTGTCCTGCGAAATGCTGATGTTCCCATTCCCGTCGGCAAACAGCCAGTCAACCTGATTGGTCACCGCCGGTAAGGCCGGCGTGACCGAGCCTCCCACATAAGCACCGAGGACCGAACTATTGCTGAAGAGTGTGCCCGTTGTACTTGCAGACTGTGGTGTCTGTACTCCGGCCGTAGCAGTACCATCAGTGCCAATCACGAAGGCCTGGTTCTGGTTCACCACGTATAGGACAGGCGGATGCGGAGTACCAAAGCCATTCAGGGTCACTCGTCCATTCAGTGGGTTGACTTTGTACTGACCTCCGGTCACCTGCTGCTGGGCGACAGTCCCGCCCGTGTTCTGGTCAAACAATACAGTAGCGTTACCGAAACCATTTCCGTCGGAAGTGCCATCACCGGTGAACAATCCGGCAGTGCCAATCGCTTGCGGAGTGCCTCCATTGGGATTAACCCCGTTGGTTTGGAGAACGCTGGTACCCTTCAATACTGCGTTGGTCAAGACCGAACCGGTGGCTTGCTTCCCGAGTACCGAAGTCAGCGTCAGAGGAGAAGTAGCCGAGACCTGGTCGGTGCTGACCTGGATCATCTCGGTGGCAGATACCTGGTAGTAGCTGAAGTTCTCCGCTGGGCCGCCGTTAACGCTCAGGCTCGCCGTGCCGCGGCCGGTTGTGAGATCAAGCGCGGCGTACGAGCCGCGCAAAAGCGCGCCTGGAGTCGGTGTGCCGGCGTCATTGGTGTCGATTTCACCCGTGATCAAAGTGCCAGAGGCATTGGTCTGGAAGGCTCCAGCGCTGGCGAATCGATTTCCGCCCATGTCGACTCCAGTCGCTCCGAAGGCTAAATTACCTCCCGAGAGCGCGGCAATCGTTTGCACCTTAATGGCGCCGGAACCATACGCATGCGTGTCGGACGGATCACTTTGAATCAGCCTGCCACGGCCGGCGCTGTCGACAGCCACCGCGAAGACAAGAGTAGGACCTTGGGCCGGGTTGAAGGTCATGGTACCTAAACCATTTGGGGGGGTAGGGTTGATCGAATAAGTGCCAGTGAATGGCACGTTGGTTGCCGGAGGGCCACTGGAGCTATTCAAGTCGAGCAAGCCATTGCTGATCCCCCCGCTGCCGTCGGCCGTAAATCTGCCGGCAATAAAGACCGGAGTTGAGTTGTTGTACCCGCTGAACGAGAAGGCATAATTGCCGCTCAGAGAGGCATTGGTCACGGCGGGATTGATGGTTATGCTAAGAGGCCTCGAGAGAGCCGTGACTAAAGCCGAATCCCGCACCTGAAATTGGATGACGGGAGAAGAGCCACTTGCAGTTGGGGTTCCCGAGATCAGGCCTGTGCTGGGGTCTAGAGTTAACCCGTTGGGCAGGATGCCGAGGAGCGTCCAAGTGTACGGCGGAGTTCCGCCCGCAGCCCCCAAGGTGGCGCTGTAGGGCACCGATGCGGTACCCGCAGGCAACGAATTGGTCGTAACCACCAAGGGCCCAGCATTGATGGTAAGCGTCAAGGGAGCAGAAGCCGTCTTCATCACGGTGTCAGTCACCTGCACCGTGATAGGAAAGCTGCCGCTGCTGCCGTTGGGCGTCCCGGCGATTACGCCGGTACCGCTTAGCGTCAAGCCCGCAGGCAACGGTCCAGTGGTGATGCTCCATGAGTACGGCGGAACTCCGCCCGTGGCGGCTACCGGATTCGTGTAGTAAACGCCTTGTGTACCCGCCGGTAACGAAGTTGTCGTGACCTGGAGCAGCGGCGTCGTGTCGATCGTGATGGTGAAGGCAGCAGTCGCGGTGGCGGGAGTGCTTTCCGAGTCAGCCACTTGGACCGTGATTGGGTAGCTGCCCGTAGTCGTAGGCGTTCCTGAAATCACGCCGGTGGCGGGAGTCAGAGATAATCCAGGCGGCAAGGGGCCGGAGGTGGAGGTGAGACTCCAATTGTAGGGTGCCGTTCCGCCGGTGGCCATGAGCTGCGAGTCATAGAAGATGGCTATATTGCCCGGAGGCAGCGACGTGGTGGTGATGGTGACAAAGCCTTCGATGGCGATGCTCAATGGCGCAGAAGTTCCGGTGGCGGGCGGGCTCTCCGAGTCAGCCACTTGGATGGTGAACGTCGAAGGTCCCAGGGTAGTAGGGATTCCGGAAATAATGCCGCTGCTGGGATCCAGACTCAACCCCGCCGGTAAAGCTCCGCTGCTAACGCTCCACGTATACGGTATTAGTCCGCCGGTTGCAGTCAGGGTGGCGCTGTAGGGAATACCCACCTGGCCTCCCGGTAGCGAGGCTGGCGTGATCGCCACCGAACCCCGCACGTTGATGCTAAGTATCTCGGCCGCGGTGAGAGACTTTGCGTCCGTTACCTGCACGGTGAAGCTGCTATTACCGATCGTGGTCGGCGTACCAGTGATCGCCCCAGTGCTGCTGTTCAAACTCAAGCCGGGGGGCAAATTTCCAGAGGTAATGCTCCATGTGAAAGGTGGAGTTCCAGTTCCCTGAACCACACCCAGGGTGGCGCTATACGGAGCGCCCACCACGCCAGGCGGCAAGCTCGATACAGATATCACCGGAGCAAGCGGTACGACGGGCTTGGAGCGGCCGCCGCACGCTGTTAGGAACACGCAAAGAATAAGTGCCAATCCCAGTGCTGCAAATACCTTACATGACCTCATCGGATCTCCTTGTGAACCTCATGGTATTGCGTGCTCCGGCCAACTCAATCATATAAGCCGACTGGCATTCTACGCTTCGCAATCGGGAAAAACTGGAAGATCCAGTGTGAGAGATCTGCTTGCGTGCACCGGTCTTCGACCAACGCGGTTGCAGCCGCACCGTGCGCGATGCTTCAATGACAAGATTGTTGCACATGGTAACTCTGCAAGCTAGGTGTGAGCGAGCGGAAATTTTCAGGCTCGGGGCCACAGCGGTTTGACCCTTGGTCCGCGTGGCGGGAATTCCTGGGCTCGATTTTGCCCGAACCCCAATTCTCCCGCCTCTCCGAGAGCCCTGCTGAGAGCCGGGTTGCGAAGATCGCCCGGTTCGGCAAAAGTACTGCTCCGTCCACGATTATTGCAGCGTAGTTCGGGGCAGAAAAAGGCCCGGACAACGCGTCCGGGCATGCTAGAGACCTGAAGTTTCGAAAGCGCGGAACTTCACGCAATCGCCGCGTCAATCTTCTCGCTGTCGACGCCGAGTTCCTCAAACGCTTTCCGCGCACGCTGCACGTCAAACTTTCCGTCGCGGGCCAGCCGCGACAACGCCGCCGCAACAATCGACTCGGCATTGACTTCAAAGTGCCGCCGCAGGTGCTCGCGGTTATCGCTGCGCCCGAAGCCATCCGTGCCCAGCGTGACCAGTCGTCCCGGAATCCACGGCGACAACTGATCGGGAACGGCCTTCATGTAATCGGTGGCGGCAATGATCGGACCTGCGCTTCCGTCGAGTGCGGTCAGGATGTACGGCCGCTTTTCCGCTTCCGCCGGATGCAGACGGTTCCAGCGTTCGGTGGCCAGCGCGTCGCGCCGCAGCTCGTTATAGCTGGTCACGCTCCATACGTCGGAATGCACACCGTACTTTTCGGCAAGAATATCCTGCGCCCGCAGAGCTTCGTTCAGAATGGCACCGCTGCCGAACAGTTGAACCATGGCCTGTCCCTGGGCGGACGACCTGTACTTGTAGATGCCGCGAAGAATTCCTTCTTCCGCCCCGGCCGGCATCTCCGGCATCGCATAGTCTTCGTTGTACAGGGTGATGTAGTAGAAGCGGTCCTCACCGGCCTGGTACATGCGCCGC
>PLQW01000034.1 GCA_003160215.1 Acidobacteriaceae bacterium | reverse complement strand
CTAAACTCTATGCCATTGATGTTCGTGTATCAATTTTATTATCAACAACATGCGGAGATTTTTTCTTATGAACTAGTTTGTCAATTTTGCAAGTGAATTGCGAAGCCGGAAGGGTTCGTCAATTGCCTATACCGCTGGCGCCACAGGGTCTTGGAATGAGGCAATTACTGGCCGGTTTCCGATCCCCCCACAACTTGGCCGGGGTGCCCAAACTGGGTTCTCTCCGGATTGCCGGTTATCCGCCCGGAACAAGGAATTCGAGCAGTTGCCCCAGCAAATGNNATCCAAGCGATCCTGGTTCTCGTTTCCGTTCGCGGCAGGCGGCGGCCACCGCGTTCCAACGTCTGATAAATACTTCATGGTGTGACTTGGGTCGATCCAGATAATGAGGCCGAAGCGTCCTTAGCAATGAGCATGAAACCCTTGGCTCGTGCATCTTTCGCTAACTTCTGCAGCCGCGCTTGTCCGACGCCCCTACTTTTTCCATGCATCTCAATCTTCCCCAGTGCAAGGGAAGCCTCCAAATAGGTACGTTCGAGGCCGAGCCGGAGCGCTTCTGATACTGCCTTGCGGCCAGCCGCTTCAGCGGCATCTGGTTTCTTGTCAGCCGCCAATACATAAGCATTGTCCACGAGAAGCGCAAGCCTTCTGATGACGTCTGGCGTGTTCTGTAGGAGCCGGGAGCCATCAGCGATACAGTCTTTCGCCTCGCCGATCCTGTTCTGATCGAGCAGAACTTTCGCGAGCAAACCATCCGCTGCGATTTCCNNGATTTCCTGTACAGGCTCCTTCTCCGCTTGAAATTCTCCGAGAGCCATGCGCGCCAAAGTTTCCGCATCCGCTATTCTGCCGGAATCATAAGCCACTTCCGCCAGCGCGAGCCGGCTTTCCGCAGCACTGCCTTTTTCGCCGAGCTGCAGCTGCAGAGCCAGAGCCTGTTGCTCGGAGTCCGACGCCTTTTTCAAATCCCCCTGCTGACGTAAGACTTCACCTATGCTGACGAGCGAGGACGCATCGTTACTTTTCGCGCCGATCTGTTGCTGGATGGACAAGCCCTGCTGGAGTTTCTCTAAAGCGCANNTCTTATGTCCCAACTCGATCGACAATCTCAGCACGGTCTCGTAATCTGCAAGTGCTTCCGACAACCGGCCCTCGGCGCGAAGCAGATTCCCCATATTCCCCGTCGCCACCACAATTCCGTTCTTATTGTCTGCTAACTGATAGTTCCTGAGAGCCTCGGTATACATTTCTTGGCCGCGAATAAAGTCGCCGCGCCGGACATCAATCACGCCGAGATTGACAAGTTCGCTGCCCATCGATTTCTTATCACCGATTTGTTTGGCGAANNGCCGCGCTGTGCAATGCGCGAGAAAGACCGCCGCGGTCTCCGGCATCGGCAAAGATACGCTGGGCTTCATCGCAAGCTGTCTTCGCTCGATCGTTCTCTCCGAGATCGGCAAGCGCGCGGCATTCAGTGGTGCGAGCGCTGGCCACCAGGAGCCTGGCTCCTAACCGATCGGCCTTGGATGCGGCGCGGTCGCCTGCGTCCCGGCGCAGCTTATCGTTTCCCATCGAGGCCGCTGCATCGGCTATCTCGAGATCTACGGTGGGATCGTCGCTGGCGTAAACGCTTAATCGTGTTACNNCGCCAGAGCTTTGCACGTGGGAAAGACCGATCCCATAGTCGAGGCTATCGGGGAAGAAATTGAAGAGGGTCGTATAAGTTTGAATCGCCTTCGGCCAATCCTTGCTGGCTTCGTCGTAGCGTGCCTGCAACAACAAGTTCTCTTCGCGTGAGAGTTTGCCGCTCAGGTCCAGTGCCCGCCTAANNACGTCATAGCCAAGAGCCTGCCAGGCCGACGAAAGCATGGCGTGAGCGAACGGGTAGGAAGGATCGGAGGCTACGGCACGTACGAGAAGGTCGCGGGCGCCCAGCGCATCAAAGTTGCGCAGCTTGATCAGGCTCTCAGAGTAAAGTTGCATGGCTGCTGGATTGGAGGCGACCGAAGCCTGAATCGCCTGTGCCTCCAAGGTTGAAGGTTGCGACAATCCAAGTCGTTCGCGCAGTCGCGAACCGGCGTGCGTGATGAGGTCAAAAAGCTGCGCCTCGCTGCCCATCTCGGTAACCGTGGCAATCGTGTCCTTTGTGGTCGCATTCTCAACTCTGAGATCCAGGCGGATTTGCCCGGCGTCGGCTTTCCCTGAATCAAGGTAAGAACCGAGGATGACAAAATCGGAGCCAAGGTTGCTGTGGACCCGATCAAGGGTGTCAGGCGTAATGCTTTCAACATTGGATAAACCGAGATCGACTTTCGTTCGCGCGACGGTTTCGCCGGGCACGATTCGCAGTTCCTCGCCGGCGGCGAGCTCTGTGGCCAGCGCCTCAGAGAGGGCGGTTGAAACCCATGCCGTATCTGCGCGGCCGGAAAGATTATCGAATCCAAGAATTGCAAGCGCGGGACGCACTCGGACCTGAGCGCTGCCTGACAAAGGTGGGCTTGCAATCCTCGTGGACGTTCTTTGTTCCTCCCATACAACCAAGCCGGCAATGACAGAGAGCGCGATCGCGACCGCCAACGCGGATTCCCTATGTCGCCGCAGGAATCTGGCGCCGCGATACGAAACCGTTGGATGACGCGCGCTTACGCCCCTGCCGGTCTGGAAACGCTCGATGTCGTCAGCGAAGGCCGCGGCAGAGCTGTAGCGATTGTGCGGTTCTTTGCGCAGCGCCTTCATCACAATGGCGTCCAGATCGCCGTGGAGACGTCCNNTTACTCGTTCGGGGGTTGTCGCAAACGCGCTGTCGGATGACGAAAATGTTTCTGTTCTCGTAACCGCTGAACTTGGTTTCTCGACTTCGCTTTCGCAAATCGCTCGTTCCAGTTCCAGCAATGATTCGCCACATCGATAGGGCCGGTGACCGGTTAGGAGTTCGTAGAGAAGCACTCCGAGTGCATAAATGTCGCTCGCCCGGGTGATGGCCTG
>PLQW01000086.1 GCA_003160215.1 Acidobacteriaceae bacterium | reverse complement strand
TCGCTATTCGCTTTTCGCCAGACCTTCTGCCGCCGATTCGCGCACGGCGCGGACGCCCCGAAGCCTCTGCAGAAATGCGGCCAGCACATGCCGGACACTAGTTAGGCATCGAACCTCCGTTTCTTGCCTTAGCGAAAAGCGCTTCCCCCTACATCGTCCTCACAAAATATTTCCCCGGCAGTTGCCGAATGCGGCCGCTCAGCTCCAACTCGAACAAGGCGCTGAAGATCTCGGACGAGGAGAGGTACGACGCCAGGCGCTCGACCAATTGGTCGATATGAATCGATTCGTCCGCTCGCATCAGGGCGTAAATCCTTTTCTCGCTCGGCGGCAATTGCGCCGCCTCAAACAGTGATGACGGAACACCCTCCTCCGATGCAGGCGGCTCCGGCGGAGTCAAGGCCAGGCGTATATCGGCAGGCAGCGCTTCCCACACGTCCTCCCAGGTGGCTACAAAGGCTGCTCCCTGCTTAATCAACGTATTGGGGCCCCAGGAAAGCTTGTTGGTGACGTTCCCTGGCACCGCGAAGACTTCCCGGCCCTGCTCCAGCGCGCAACGCGCAGTCACGCGGGTTCCACTGAACTCCCCGGCCTCAAGCACCAAAACTCCGATCGCGATGCCGCTGATCAGCCTATTACGAATGGGGAAATTCTGTGGCGCCGGGAAAGTCCCCAGCGGAAATTCGCTCAGAATGGCTCCGCCCGAGGCCAGTATCTGATCGGTAATCTTGCGGTTCTCCGCTGGGTAGACCACGTCGATTCCGGTTCCCCAGATCGCGACGGTATGACCATGGGCTTGCAAGGCCCCCCGGTGGGCGGCGGTATCCACACCTCGTGCCATCCCACTGAATATGATGAGTCCACGGGCCGCAAGGTCGCAGGCCAGGCGCTCGGCCATACCCGTTCCGTAGGGGGTTGGATGCCTCGTGCCAACCACAGCAACCCCTGGTTTATCTATGATTTCTGCATTTCCTCTAAGGTAAAGCACGAGCGGCGGATCATAAATTTCCAGCAGCCGCCGGGGAAATTCCGCGTCCCCCGGAACGATGACGGCAGCGCCGAGTTCCCTGGCATGGTCAAATTCGGTATTGGCCAATTCCATCGACTTGCCTAACGCCAGACTTTGCGCCGCCGCTACGGGCAGCCCGGCCGCTTCGAGTTCGGTCAGCGACGCGGTGAACAATCGGTCAATGCCCCCGAACATTTCCACCAACTTGCGGCCGCGTCCGGCGCCCACGCCGGGAGTCAACGACAAAGCCAGCCATTGCAGTTTGCGGGTCACCGCGTGATCGTGAGCTCTAACCGGCGTTTCGCTCTGCATAGCAATTCCCCCAAGCGGCAAATGTCTCCCAACAGTCGGACAGTAACCATGTGGTTACCGTCAAGGGAGCCGGTCACCAGTGCAGGTGAGGTCTTGTTAATTTGAAGGGAGACTTAATGAGCGTCGGATCTTATGTTGAGGTGAGATTACTTTGGCATCCTCGAGGCTACATGCACCAGTTCCAGACTGAATGGTTGCGGCGTAACGCTTGCCACCCCCGAATAGGGACTATCCAGCGACCAAACTAGAAACAGGCTGAAGGCCAGAACCCCCGCCAGCGCCGCCGTCATGGCGCCCTGTGCCCAGGCGCTCTCGTGCCCGACAAAATAGGTGAAGAGAACGAGCAGCACCGCGCCAGAAAGCAACAGGTACCATAGCGTGGAAGGGACCGTGCCATGGCTGGCCAACAGCCGGGTCCGGCGATAGTCCGAGAGTTCAGTCAAGTGCTTCAGCGACTCCGTGAAGTAGATTTGCAACCGCGGTGTTTCGGGCTGGATCGCCCCATACACATCCCACAGGTTTTGCACCGCGGTCCAGGTGCGCTGGCTGTCGCGACCTTGCTCCATACCCGGAAACTCATCTTCCACTACGGCGTTGAGATACTCCATGAGCGCTGGGGTGATCTCTCTGCGCAGTGGGTCAGGCATTGCCATCGACAGACGAGACAGGTCGGCTACCTCGGTCGCTTCGTGTTCAAGGTTGGTGCCCGCCTCCTTGGACGCGCTCCAGACTACGTAGATGGCAAAGGCGATCAGCACGGCATAGAGCGTTCCAATCATCAGGAAGAAATAGCTGGCAACTTCGTGATGCCGCTTCAGCCAGTCGACGTTGGCGTAGCGACGCACCACTAGCAATCCTGCGATAGACAGCAGCATTGAGGTGCCAATGACAATCACAGCGCCCATCGGAGTGTCCATCCCAGTCTCCTGTCGTAATAATGGGGCCTGGGCTGGGGCAATGAACAGACCACCTGTCACACATCGACGTGATTGCGCCGCCGCGCAGATTAATACCCAATTAAGTGGCTCACGGCACCGACGCGACCACGCCAGCTTTGCTAGACTCGATTGTTCATGGCTCCGCTGCGCATCTCCGCTATTTCCTTTCTGAATACCGCGCCCCTCATGTGGGACTTCGAGCGGGGAGACGCGGCCCGCGATTTTGCCATTGAATACACAATTCCCTCCGCATGCGCGGCCGCCTTGGCGGCGAACCAAGCTGACATCGGCATCATCCCGGCTATCACATATGCGGAGATACCCGGGCTGGTGATCCTGCCGAACATTGCGATTGCGGCCAAGGATTTTGTCCGTTCGATCCTGCTGGTCAGCAAGAAACCCATCGAGCAGGTGGGGACTGTTGCTACCGACACTTCATCTCGCACCTCGGTCGCGCTGTTACAGGTGCTGTTCACCAAGTTTTTCGGCGGACACCGGCAGCTCACGCCGCATGCACCGCACCTTGAGGCGATGCTGCAGCATCATGATGCAGCGCTGCTGATCGGAGACGCAGCGCTGGAGATAACCGTCGGCAAAGAATACTTGGTGTATGACCTGGCACATCTGTGGCACGAACGGACGGGCCAGCCGTTTGTGTTTGCCTTCTGGGCGGTGCGACTCGACTCACTTGATCGAACGCCACGCCATCTTGACTTGGTAAAAGTGTTTCAACAGTCGCGGGACCACGGCCTCGAGCCGGCGAACCTTCGCATCATCGCCCAAGAGTGGTCGCCCAAGGTCAAGTTGAGCGAAAGCGACATTTACACGTATCTCACCGAGAACATTCATTACTATCTCGACCGCCAAAACCACGCCGGTCTACAACTCTTCCTGCGCTATTCGCAGGAGATTGGACTCATCCCGGCAGCGCCGGAACTGCGCTTCCTGGGGCCAGTGGCGTTCGGAAGCGCCCGCAAGTAGCGTCTGGTCGGACGAGCCTTCCTGTTGAAGAGCGGTTCCAGGATTGGTGTATCCGNNAAGGCCCGCACTACCCAAGGTAGAACTACTCTGGAATTGCTCTAACATCTTGCTGAACTTCCTCTGGACATTTTGCTTCTAACCAAATATCAGTTAGGGGGGCTCCAAAAAAGTCCGCATTCTGTCTGCCCGGGGCTGAAGCCCAGGATTATTTACAACAGCTTGGACGCCGGCCTGAAGGCCGGCTCTACCCGAACATCGACTTGTTCAGAGTTTCCTTAGAGAACCGCGGTTCGAAACGAGGCGAATGCACCTCCTTGCAGCGATAGTCGTCAATAAAGCGATGTGGCGCCTGCTCCGGCACATGGGGGGACCGGGACTGATTGTCCTCGGGCTGGTGGACAACTCCGCTATTCCCCTGCCCGGCAGCATGGACGCCCTTACCATCGTGCTCTCGGCCGCGCACAAGGAACCGTGGTGGTACTACGCGACGATGGCCACGATTGGCTCTATCATCGGGGGATATCTGACCTACCGGCTGGGAGCCAAAGGTGGCAAGGAAACGCTGGAGAAGAAGATCTCCAAGAAACGGGCCGAGAAAATCTACAGCATCTTCGAGCGCTACGGATTTTGGTCGGTAGCCATCGGCGCCATTTGTCCTCCTCCCATTCCCTTCGTTCCCTTTCTCATTGCCGCCGGGGCCATGCACTATCCGCGAAGGAATTTTCTGTGTGCCCTGGTGCTGGGACGCGGAGTGCGTTACACGGTGCTGGCGTACCTGGGAACGATCTACGGACGGCAAATCTTGCGCTGGCTCGGGCGCTATTACCAGCCGCTGCTGTATACCTTGATCGCGCTGGGGGTGGTTGGTGGTCTGACCGGACTGTACTTCTGGTGGCGCTACCGGCGTCAGAGCAAGAATCGGCGCGGGACCAAAGCTCCCGGACCGATGCACGATGCTGCGTGACAGGCGGCTCCCCAACAATTAGCATTCGGCTGATAGCAAAAGGAGGGTGTCCCCTTGAAGCTCCGCAACATCGCACTCTATCTAACGTTGCTGCTCGCGGTGACCGCATTGCCGTTATTCGCGCAGAGCGCAGCCTCCAGCGGTACGGCCGGCGGCAAAGCTACGCAGACCAGCAAGCCGATGAGTTCTGCCACTTCACCGTCTCAGAAAATCGACATCAACAGTGCCACCAAAGGTCAACTGGACGCACTGCCGGGTGTTGGCAGCGCCTACTCGCAGAAAATTATCGATGGCCGTCCGTACCATTCGAAGCGCGACCTGCTGACCCGCAAGATTGTTCCGCAGAAGACCTACGATGGTATTCAGGACAAGATCATCGCCCATCGGGCAACGGGCGCAAAGAGTAAGAGCAGCACTGGTACGCCTCCAAAGACGCAGTGAGAGCGGATAAACTCACAACGGCACTCCGCAGGCCTTTTCTCCTTGTTGGCCGCTTGCGGCCCGCTGTCCGGCTGTCACGACTTGGATACCGGTAATGGAACGCGCTCTATGGGATCACGTTCCGTCAATACGCAAAGTACGGTCCCGGGCCCCCGGGAGTACTCATGCCGTCGATAGCCGTGAACACATTTCGCCCATAGAAGAACGATAGCCCCCAATCGAATTCCGCCGGTGGTGTGCTTCCATACGGTCCAGCCAGCGTGCTGAAGGCAGTGTTGGAAGTGTTGAAAAGATTGTCCGCGTTCTCGATGCTGAAGCTGACCGACACGGGAGAAGTCATGTTCGTTCCCTGGTTTTGGGCGCTGAGACTGAGGGGTGAGGTGGTTGGGCAAAACCAGTACTGGTTGGGGCTGGAACAGGTTGGGATGCTGGAATCGTTGAAGAAAAATCCGTTCGAGCCGCTGTCGATGAAGCTGCTGGTATAGGTGTTTCCATTGAAGATGGTGGTGAAGCCACCAGCATTGCTGCCGGAGTCCGGCACGTCGTAAACCTGGGCGCCATTCAGCTGATTATTGGATTGCGTGCCGATGCCGAAAATCAGAGAGCCGTTCGCCGACGGCGTCCCACCGTTGGGAACCATTGTTGAGAATTGAATCAGCACCCCGTTGTTGTCAGTCGCAAACATGGCCACGGGATTTGGCACCTGCTGTAACAGAGTAGCGGTCGTGGGAGTACAGCCGGAAGAAGGACAATCATAATAGACAGTCGGATTGGTCGAGTTAGTTACGCAGAATCCTCCGCAGTCCTGCTGAAAGAGCCCTACGCCAAGGATTCCATTCGCGCCAAAGGCCATCAGGCTGTCGCCCTCATTTCCAGTTCCCCCCGGAGGATTTTGGCTGCTGCAGCTGGCCGGTACGGCGGGTGAGGCCGAGGAGGGAACAACGACCTGCACGGGAACCGAGGACGCTTTTTCACTCGCCACGGTGATGTCGGCAGCCGACACTGAACCCCACGTATAGCCGTCGAGAAATACTTCACATTCGTATAGAGGATTCCCGCTGGAATCGTTCGTTTGGGGGAGCCCAAGGGTCAGCTCGCCGCCACCGGCAGAGGACAGCAAGCGCAAGCCGGAAGACCCGGTGTCCACGAGAACATGATCAATGGTCTGGCACGTGCTGCTGTTGGGCAAGCACACCGTGACACTGGTGAAAGCCTCGTTTGCAGTGACAAAGCTCTGCGGAGCCGGGCCCGCGTCAACCACGATGGGCTGCACGTTTCCCGTCTGCTGCACCGGATTCACGGTTACTGTAGCCGTCCCCGCTTTGCTGGTGTCCTGGGTCGAGGTCGCAGTAATCGTAACCTGGAGCGACGTAACTCCTCCGGATGGTGCGGTGAACAAGCCCGAGGCTGAGATCGTGCCGCTGCTCGCCGCCCACGTCACCCCCGAACTGAAGTTTCCGGTTCCCGTCACCGTGGCCGAGCACTGGCTGGTTTGGCCATATTGGATGGTTGAAGGCGAGCAACTGACGCTCACGGATGTAATCGTCGTGGGCGGCACGCTACTGCCTCCGCCGCAGGCCGCCATCAGTGTCAGGCTTGCCAGTACGAGCAACAGCCCTAGTTTTTGCACGATAGTGTCTCCTTTAGCGGATATCGCTGGCTTGGACGCCTTGCGGCAGTAGCTGTGGAATGTAGGCTTGTCCGTGAAAGCTGCGCATGTGTCCGCCTTGAGAGAACACGATGCCAGGCGTTTCGATCATGACCGGACCGCGGCGCCGGCGGGTCGGTTGTTCGCTGGCCTGCTGTGCGGCGGCTTGCTGGACCTGTTGGTAGTACGGGCCGAGCAACTGCTGGAAGTCGGGGGAGAATTGGCCTTCCCAAGCGACGCCGAAAACCGCTCCGCCAGGAGAGACGAACTCTCGCACGGCACCTGTCGTCGTGGTGATTTCATGCATGACATAGGTGCGATTGTCCACGCTGCGCAGCGTGCCCTTCATCCGGGCCTGGTCGGTGAGAACCGAAGCGGCGCTATCGCCCAGAACAGCTCGTGCGGGAAACGGCAGCGCCAAAAGCAGCGCAGCCGCCAAGATTCGTGCACATGTTCTTAGATCGCATTCAGGCAAGTTCATTGGTTCACCGCCTCCGCCGTGCGGCGCATTGAGGAACCCGTTGCTATAAACTCCATTGGCGCAGGATTGTTGCGCGGGGCACCGCTAGCCTTTGGATGCCGCTGCCTGCCGTCGAGGTTTCCTTCATCCACCAAATAGAGAGCCCGGCTTCCCTGCGCACTGTCTGCCCGGTTAGAATGTCACTGCGGGTTGTGACGTCCTATGTCTCTGACCAAAACCGAAGCGCTCGAAATGTATCGCTCCGATGACCTGATTGGCATCGGGATGGAAGCCGACGCGGTGCGCCGCAGATTGCACCCCGACGGCGTGGTGACCTACATCATCGACCGCAATATCAACTACACCAACTNNGCACCTTCTGCGCCTTTTACCGTCCGCTCAAGGGAAAGATGGCGAAGGAAGGATATCTTCTCGATTTCGAAACTATTTACGACAAGGTGCGCGAGACCGTGGAGTTAGGGGGGACGGGCATCCTCCTGCAGGGCGGTCTGCATCCCGACTTGAAAATCGAGTGGTACGAAGCCCTGCTGAGCGGGATGAAGCAGCGCTTTCCGCAGGTTCACCTGCATTGTTTCTCGGCGTCGGAGATCATCTGCATTGCCGAAGTCAGCAGCCTCAGCATCGAAGACACCATCAAGCGCCTGCGCGATTCCGGCCTCGACTCCATTCCCGGCGGCGGCGCCGNNATGATGTTCGGCGTCGGCGAAACCTACGACCACCGCATCAACCATTTCCAGCATGTCTACGACTTGCAGGAAGAGACGGGCGGCTTCACTGCATTTATCCCGTGGTCGTTTCAGCCGCAAAATACCGCGCTCGGCGGACGTGGTTGGGACGAAGCCACTGCTGTCGAATACCTAAAAACGCTGGCGATCGCGCGCCTCTTCCTCAGCAACTTCGAGAACGTGCAGTCGAGCTGGGTGACGCAGGGCCTGAAAGTCTGCCAGACGGGCTTGCGCTTTGGGGGCAATGACGTCGGCTCCGTGATGATCGAGGAAAATGTGGTCCGCGCCGCCGGCGTGCGCAACTGCACCACCGAAGAGGAGCTGCGCCGTATCATTCGCGATGCCGGCTTCCGTCCCGCGCAACGGGATACGTTGTACACAAAGTTCTTCTTGAACTAGCCACCAACGATCAGCCCTTCGTTTTTGAAGGTGCGCACCTTTAGAGCCTGCCCTGAGCNNGCCCGCGAGGGATCTGCTTTCCTGACTTTCTCAGCAGCCTGTTCAGCCGCTGAGTTAAATGAAATTCATGTACCTCAGGAGCTAAAGCGCCGATCAGAAATTGCCGCCCACAATGCACACCTGAAGGCGTGCTCCACCCGTCGCCAATGCATCAAAGGTGAAACTGCTCTAATACGTGAACGACTGGAAATGGTTTAGCGTGTGCGGGCAATTGATCCGCTGCGTTAGCAAAGGCGACGCCGCCGGACACGGTTTTGTCACGGAATTGTAAAAGATTGGTTGGGCTATACCCAGCCACAAACTCGTTAAATAGTCAGGGTTAAGAGAACTATAATTTGACAAGCCGCCGCTATGCGCGCCACTTCTTGGCGTGGCACCGGATCTGCGTAACCCCAATTCTTTGAGAAGTCCGACAGGCCGAGGCTTGAGCAGTCTGTGCAATATTGAACAGAAACCGCAAACGGCCGACTCTTAGAATGTGTATGTAGTTAACCGTTACTCGGTCGAGGCATTGAATTGGCAGCTAACACTGTTGTGTTCCATGATTTCGTCCTGAAATCCTGCATCCTAACTTCGCGGAGAACAACCACTATGAGCAAAACCAGCAAAGTATTTTCTCTTATCGTTCTGGCAGCCGCATCCATCGTGCTGACGTTTGGAGTTGCAGGATGCAATAAAAACAACACCCCGGACAACAGCGCCCAGAATCAACCGGCCCAGGCCGATCAGTCGCAGAATCCCGCCGATACGGCCAACCTGGCCCCCACGGACGGGACCCAGTCGACTGGTACCAATCAGCAGCAGCCTGCCAGCCAGCCGGCGCAGCAGACCTACCAACAGCCTGCGAACCAGCCCGCACAGCAGACCTATCAGCAGCCTGCGCCAGCGCAGCAGCAGGGCGCACAGGAGCAGAATTATTCCAATAACGAGTCCGACACCGGCTCCCAAGATACGAGCTACGGCCAGCCGGTGCTTCAGGCACAACAACCCCCACCACCGCTGCCGGAATATTCGCAGCCTGAATGCCCCGGCAATGGCTATCTGTGGACGCCCGGATATTGGAGCTACGCTCCGCAGGGCTACTTCTGGGTGCCCGGCGTATGGGCGATGCCACCTCAAGTGGGCTTCCTGTGGACGCCTGGATATTGGGGATTCTCCGCCGGCCTGTATCAATTCAACTACGGCTTCTGGGGCCAATATGTCGGCTACTACGGCGGCATTAACTACGGATTCGGCTACGGCGGCATCGGCTATCAGGGCGGGTATTGGAGCGGAAATCGTTTCAACTATAACCGCTCCGTCAACAATGTGAACATCACCAACGTTAACGTGTATAACCGCAGCATCAACAACACCACGATGAACCGTGCCAGCTACAACGGGCCGGGAGGCATCACTCGCCAGCCACTGCCGGCGGAAAACGCCGCATTGCGTCAGCAGCGCATTCCTCCCATGTCCACGCAGTTGCAGCACCAGCAGGCGGCAGCACAGAACCGCCAGCAGTTTGCCTCCGTCAATCATGGGCGGCCGGCCGAATTTGCAGCGACGAAGCCCATCGCGGCAGGCAGACCGATCGCTCCGGTAATTCCTGCTCGCACCGCTGCGGCCACGCGAACGGCGCCGTCGAACGCGCAGCCGAATCGTCCCCAAACGCAGACCAGGACTGCTCCGCAGCAGCAGCAGCATGCCCAGCCGCAGCAACAGACTAGGACTGCTCCGCAGCAGCAACAGCAGCATGCCCAGCCACAGCAGCAAACCAGGACTGCTCCACAGCAGCAGCAGCATGCTCAGCCACAGCAGCAGACTAGGACCGCTCCGCAGCAGCAGCATGCCCAGCCACAGCAGCAGACTAGGACCGCTCCGCAGCAGCAGCAGCAGCATGCCCAGCCACAGCAGCAGACTAGGACCGCTCCGCAGCAGCAGCAGCATGCCCAGCCACAGCAGCAGACTAGGACCGCTCCGCAGCAGCAGCATGCTCAGCCGCAGCAGCAACAGCGTGCTCAGCCGCAGCGTGCTCAGCCGCAGCGTGCTCAGCCGCAGCAGCAGCACGCTCAGCCGCAGCAGCAGCAGCATGCCCAGCCGCAGCAGCATGCCCAGCCACAGCAGCAACAGCGTGCTCAGCCGCAGCAGCATGCCCAGCCACAGCAGCAGACTAGGCCTGCTCCGCAGCAGCGGCCTGCGCCCGAAGAAAAGAAGAAGTAGCGGCGATCCACAGGGTTCAGTCGCAGCCCAACGAATGGGCGGGGCTTCGGCTCCGCCTCTTCTTTTTGCCCGGGTTGGGTAATCCGATTAAGTTTTCCGATGGGTTCCAACTGGGAAACACAGCTGGCGCTAAGAGGTATTCCACATTTAATGCTTTTGAACAGGCGCCCCGTGTCCTTGCTGGCTTTCTATCGTTTCGCCAGGACGAAGCAACGTTGGACGCGTCGCTTGTGGAGTACTGGAAGGGCTGTCCTGCTGCTGCTGCGCAGGGCCTTCCGCGGCCATTGTTCCGCTTGGATTCGAGGCTCCGTTCTGGTCACCCGCGGTTGTCGAAGCCGGGTTGCTATCTATTGTCGAGCCGCTACCGGGCAGGCTTGCGCTTGTCCCCGAGCCAGAGCCCGCAGCCGGCTGCGAAGTTGAGCCTGCGGCAGAGTTCGCACTCGCTGGCGCAGCCTCAACATTTCCCTTAGTGAGCGCTTCCCTGCTTCCTGCTTTCGTGGCGCTGGCGTCCTTGGTCATCGGCTCCGAATCAAACCCGATTCTCTCCTTCAGCAACTGTTGCAACTCACTGTCATGAGGGGCGGCGAAAAACCAGGTCAGCAGGTAGCCTCGCCGCTCGGTAATGGCCATCGCAACCGATAACCGCCGCGAGAGTTCGTCATTGGGGATTTTGAACCCGACGGTTCCGTGGAGCAAGAGAAAGACCATGCCCTGGTAGGTGAAAGCTTTTGCGTCGCGCATGTCGCGCAGGATCGGGTGAGTAAGCCCGATCTGCAGCAAAAAATCCCGGAGTGCTTGCTGGTCGGTCGAGTTTGACGGAAACTTCACGCCTGGAAAACACTCTGCCGATATCGCCGAGAGCGTTACCTCGCCAAAATCATCGTATTGAATCTCGCCGTCCGCTCCCGGTCGCTTCGCCCACACCGAAAACAGGGTTCGGCTGCACGCTTTCATCAGTCGGCGTTCGGCAACGCCCGCGTTAGGTGTACCGCCGTCGAGCAGCGCAGCCCACGAATCCGTCGCCCGCGCGCGTTCGATGGCCGGCAACACCGCTCCTTGGGACTCAACGATCCATCCGGACGGAACCTGATAGCTGAAACCGAGCGCAGCATTGCGGTAGACGCGGCCCTCGAGTCTGCCAGGATCGATATGGCCTTCCGGCGGATCGGCTTCCAACTGGGCCAGGCGATGAGAAGAGATCGCCGGGCCTTCATATGCCTGAGCGTCCGCCGCTATGTACTGCCGAACTTGTGCAGGCGCGAAAAATACGAGGCGTTGGAAAGACGACTCCAGATCTTTCACCATGTTCTCGTTGTGGGCTCCCAACTGCACGATCACTACATAGCCATCGAGATTGGCCGCTGCCAGCATGTGCTGGTCGATCCCGCGCCGGGTTTCGTAGAAGTAGAACTGGTGGCCGGCGAGCGTGGTCTTGGACAGCGCACGAAGTTCCTCCACTCCCCTGAATAGTTCCTGGTCAAGCGCCTTGCGAAGCATGGTCTTTGCGTCCAGAGCTTCGCTCCCCCTTGGCGGCAAAGCGACGATCGAAACCGCTGCGTCGGCGGGAGGAGGGCCACCCAATTCCAACAGTTGAATCCGCCCGTCGGTGGCGACTGGCTTCGGAATCGGCTCCAGATGCGCGCCCGTCGGCAGATCGAAGGAGAACCCGAAAAATTCATTGGTGTAACGCGTGGTAGACAGATAGGCTTGCTCGGGATAATGGCGCTCGGCGGCGATGGGGCCGGCTGCTGCCCCTGCTGCGGACGGAGCCGTTTGCCCGTTGGAGAGGAACGGCCAGCTCAGGAGGCAACCGAGTACTGCGAAAATTATTGCTTGCAAGCTCATCGCGTGTCGCGTGATTTCATTGTTAGCTGTTCGCGGTTAAGAGTCAATGTAACGGGCTGAGTTCATCGCGAAGTGGGTCAAATTTGTTTTGTTCCTTGTACCGATTTCAGTAATACGCGCTGCCGAGTTCCCGCAGTTTTCATCGGTCCTGTCGGGTACAATCAATCGGTTAGGGTTCTGGCCTCGTCCGCGACTGTGGGCGTAGCGTATCATCTGCAATCTTTCTCACGGAGAGTACATTCCTGAGCGGCGTATTCAGTTTGATTTGCAGTTTGCTGGTGGAACCGCACGGGTTGCGCCACTACCTGAAATCTCACTTTCTGGATCCGACGTTCAAAGGCCTTTATCACGCCAACGCCTTCGACATGGCGCTGCTGATTCCTTACTTCGTCGTGCTGGTGCTGCTGGCGTTTTATGGCATGCACCGCTATCAACTGGTTTACCTGTACTACAAGCACCGCAAGAATAAAGTGACCGACCCAGCGTTGCACTTCGCCGAACTGCCCCGGGTCACCATTCAACTGCCGATTTTCAACGAGCAGTACGTCATTGACCGGCTGGTGGAGTGCGTCTGCAAGATGGAATATCCACGCGAAAAGCTGGAAATCCAGGTGCTCGACGATTCCAACGACGAAACCGTGGAAGTCGCGCGGGCGGTAGTGGAGCGCCACGCGGCGATGGGCCACAATATCAGCTATCACCATCGCGCCAACCGCGAAGGCTTCAAGGCCGGCGCACTCGATGCCGGCCTGAAGGTATCTACCGGCGAGTTCGTCGCCATCTTTGACGCCGATTTCACGCCCCAGCCTGAGTGGCTGATGAAAGTGATCCACCATTTCGCCGAGCCGGAAATCGGCATGGTGCAGACGCGCTGGACGCACTTGAACCGCACGTATTCTTATCTGACGCAGGTCGAGGCCATCCTGCTCGATGGCCATTTCGTACTCGAACACGGCGCCCGTTCGCGCGCGGGAGTGTTCTTCAACTTCAACGGCACCGCGGGAATGTGGCGGCGCCAGGCAATCGACGACGCCGGTGGCTGGGAACACGACACCTTGACCGAAGATACCGACCTGAGTTATCGCTCACAGTTGAAAGGATGGAAATTCCGCTACCTGCAGGACGTGGAGTGCCCGGCGGAGCTGCCCATCGAGATGACGGCGTTCAAGACGCAGCAGGCGCGCTGGGCGAAAGGCCTGATCCAATGCGCCAAGAAGGACTTGCCCAAGGTGCTGCGGGCGAATGTTTCGCGGCGCGAGAAAATGGAAGCCTGGTATCACTTGACCGCCAACATCAGTTATCCGCTGATGATTGTGCTTAGCACGCTGCTGCTGCCGGCGATGATTATTCGTTTCTATCAGGGCTGGTTCCAGATGGTTTACATTGACCTGCCCCTGTTTCTGGCGTCGACGTTTTCGATCTCAAGTTTCTACCTGGTTTCGCAAAAAGAACTGTTTCCCCGAACCTGGTATCGCACGATTTGGTACCTGCCGCCCCTGATGGCCCTTGGGATTGGATTAACCATCACCAACAGCAAGGCCGTGCTGGAGGCGCTGGCTGGCCATCAGAGCGCATTTGCGCGCACGCCAAAGTACCGCGTCGTCAACAAACGCGACAAGGCCATCGCGGCAAGAAAATATCGCAAGCGCCTGGGCTGGGTGCCGTATATCGAGTTATTGATTGGCACGTATTTTGCCTTGACGGTTTGGTACGCCGTAGCGAATGAAAATTACATCACGGTGCCTTTTCTGTTTCTGTTCGTCTTCGGATACTGGTACACCGGCCTGATGTCGTTGCTCCAGGGCCGCTTTGACAGCCTGGTGCGCGAGCGCGGCGAGGAGCACAGCGCCAAGCCGTTTCCGGTCGGAGTGTAGGGCTGGTTGTTGCAATTGAATTGACGGTGCGCTGGAGGAATTGTCATTACGAGCGAAGCGAGGAATCTGCTGTTGTTTACCCGGGAAGACGGCTGGGGAAAACAGCAGATCCCTCACGGCCCGAAGGCCGTTCGTGATGACAATTCAGAACCGCGGGTCCGGCCATTACCTATGCAGCACTCATCGCCGCCCCAATCTGGAGTTCCGGTATTCCCGATCTGATATCCTAGAGACCCTGTTGTGATTAAGCTATTTTTTGCACTTCTGGTTCTGTGCACCGCAGCGCTCGTCATCGTGGCACTGGCAATCCATTTCCGCGTTAAGCGGCATCTCCGGCAGGAGCAGATGGATGCCCAGGTTCGGGCCGTAATTGAAGACGCTGCGGAAAGCACCACCGAAGAGAAAACTTCATAAATGGTTGTCTTGGTCGCGAGGAAGAAATGTCAAAAACTGCACTACATACCGACGTAAGTGTTGCCGAATCCTCTTCCAGTTGGATTAAGCAGGCGGGCATCGTGATTGGCGCCAGCGCCGTCATCGCCGTCTGCGCCCGGCTGGTCTTACCTCTGCCCTTTACCCCGGTTCCCTTGACCCTGGCGAACTTTGGAGTGTTGTTGATCGGCCTCACCCTGGGAAGCCGGCGCGGGTTCGCTGCCGCCGCGCTGTACCTTGCGTGGGGTGCCGTGGGCTTGCCGGTGTTTAGTCCGGTCGGTCCGGGAGGCCTGGCCCAGTTGTTCGGTCCTACGGCTGGTTACTTGTGGGCGTACCCGGTTGTCGCCTTCCTGGCCGGATGGATCGCGGAGCGCGGGCAGTTCGGATTTGTGCGCAACGTGATGGCTGGTGCGATTGCCGAGGTGGTCCTGTTCGCCGGAGGCCTCAGTTGGCTGGCGGCAATGACGCACAGTTGGCAACGCGCTGCATTTTTCGGTTTGTATCCGTTCTTGGTTGCTGAACTTCTGAAAGTGACGGTGGCCGCCGCGGCCGCACTTCGTTTGCGTCGCAGTTTGTAATCGCAGGTTCGTCGCGGGCGGCTTCGGCGTCTCGAGCTGCAGAGTCTTTGTGAGAACCAGACTTGGTATTTGCTAGTGGAATTTGCTAGCCGAAAATCCAGCCCCGCAGGGACGAAATAGTCTAGCCCAGCACGGAGCCGCAGGCGGAGTGCTGGGTAACGTGGGAATTGATCCCGAGTCCTGTAGGGACGACAGCGGTTCTTACACAGACTCTGACGTCCCGATTAACCTGGCGAAGCTCGGAATTTCGGATCGCGGTACAGCGCCTGTAGGCCGTGCGCATTTGAAGCAGCCACACGTAAAGAGACTTTCGGAACAGAGAGGCACTCTCTCCGATCTTGAGAGGGCCCAGCGTCACTTTTTCTATGACCCGTAATCCCGACAAAGACGTGCGCGAAATCACCGTTGCGCATAGTCCCGACTCCGACGATGCCTTCATGTTTTACGGCATGGCAACCAACAAGATTCGTGTTCCGGGCGTGAAGTTTACCCACACGCTTTGCGATATCGAGACCCTCAATCGCAAAGCCATGGACGGCTTCTACGACATCACCGCGATCTCCTTCCACGCCTATCCCTACATCCAGGACAAGTACGCCATCATGCCGAGCGGCGGAAGCGTCGGTGAGGGCTACGGTCCCATGATAGTGGCTTCGCGCAACATCCCGCTGGAAGAAATTACGCGTTGCAAAATCGCTGTGCCCGGCACCATGACCACCGCGTATTTGACGCTCAAGTTGTTCGCGCCCGATATCGCCACCGAAACCGTTCCCTTCGACGAGATCATTCCCAAAGTGCTTGAGGGCAAGTATGAAGCCGGACTCATCATTCACGAGGGTCAACTCACCTTCAACCGCGAGGGACTGCACCGAATCCTCGACATGGGCAAGTGGTGGCGCGATGAAACTGGGCTCCCGCTACCCTTGGGTGGCAATGCCATTCGTCGTTCGCTCGGCCCCGAACTGATCAATGCTTGCTGCACCGCTCTGCGTGACAGCATTCAATACGCTCTCGATAATCGCGAAGAAGCGTTGCAATATGCTATGCAGTTTGCTCGCGACCTGGATCCGCAAATGGCCGATAAGTTTGTGGGCATGTACGTCAACGAGCGTACTCTCGATTACGGCAAGGATGGCCGTGCCGCGATCGCCAGGCTGCTGGAGATGGGCCACGAGGCCGGCATCATTCCGCAAAAGCCCAACGTGGAGTTCGTCGGCGACGCCGCAGTGACGGCCACAAGCTAGCTTCCGCTCCGCCCTTCTATTACCAGATCCAGGAACCGTGTCAGCCGAAAGGGTCGGCTCCGCAGGCTGCTGAAAAAAGCGGCTTTCGGGTAGTGCGGACCTTCAGGGCCTGCCCTGAGCCCAACCAGAGGGTCCGCGGCCGAGTTTTTTATTTGTTGTCATCACGAACGGGCTTCAAGCCCGTGAGGGATCTGCTTTTCCGACTTTTTCAGCCGCCTCTTCAGCCGACGACAGGCTTGCTCTTCGGACTTGTCCAGCAGCCCCGGCCAGCGTCTTCCTTCCCTTTCTGGAGAAAGAATTTCCGCAACTGGGTGAGGACTGCCGCAAGCGCTTCGCCGACCGCGCCTTCGTGAGCAAGGCCTACAGCAAACGCATTTCGGAACTGATGGCGAGCCTGCGCAAGAAACGCGGCTTCAGTTCCGAGTTCAGCTCACGCAGCCAGAGGGCGCATCCACCGCAGCAAGAAGCTGAACAGATGAAGCTGTTCGGGTGACGCTTGCGAAGGTGGGTTCTAGCTCACCCGGTGCAGGTGTCAGCCGTCACAGACAGGCGACGAAATTTGCGCTAGGTTGATCTGTAATGGGGAGGTGTGTATGGCAGCACCTTGGGCACATCGATACGCGCAACGCACAAAAACAGCCAAGAGTTCCATCATCCGCGAGCTCCTCAAGCTCACGCAGCGTCCTGAAGTGATTTCCTTCGCTGGCGGCTTGCCTGCGCCGGAGATTTTTCCGGTGGAGCGTTTCCTCGAGGCCTGTCAACAGGTACTGACAACCAACCCCTCTATCGCGCTGCAATACGGGCCAACCGAGGGCTACCGTCCCCTACGCGAACTGATCGTGGCTCACATGGCACGGTACGGCATTCTCGCCACCGTCGATAACATCCTTATCACGTCGGGCTCGCAGCAGGCGTTGGACTTGATCGCCAAGCTGCTGATCAACCGCGGCGATCGCATCCTGGTGGAGTCGCCGACCTACCTGGGCGCGTTGCAGGCCTTCGATCTGATGGGCGCTGAGTACGTGACCGTTCCCACTGACGCCGACGGATTGCAGACCAGTGCGATGGAGCAGGCACTCCGCTCCGGACCAAAGTTCATGTACATCCTGCCGAACTTTCAGAATCCAGGCGGTACCACCCTCTCGCGGGAACGGCGTGACGAACTGGTGTTGCTCTCCGACAAGTACGGCATTCCAATCATTGAAGACGATCCCTATGGGCAATTGCGTTACGAGGGCGAACACATTCCGCCGCTGGTGGTGCTGGACCGCACCAACTTGCTGCGCGATAACGGATACCTGTTGGGAAATGTCATCTACCTGAGCACGTTTTCGAAGGTGTTGGCGCCGGGGTTGCGGCTGGGATGGATCGTCGCACCGCCCGACGTGATCACCCACCTGGTGCAGTTGAAACAGAGCACCGACCTGCACACCAGCAGCTTCACACAAATGGTGGCCTATGAAGTGGCTCGCGACGGCTTCATGGAAGAGCACGTGAAGCTTATACGCAGGGTGTACAAAGAGCGTCGCGATGCCATGCTTGAGGCCTTGCACAACTACTTCCCGCCGGACGTGAGTTGGACGCATCCCCAAGGCGGATTGTTCCTCTGGGTCACGATGCCTCCTGGAATCGACACCATGAAGCTGCTGGACACGGCTTTGCGCCAGGACGTCGCGTTCGTGCCCGGTGAGCCATTCTTCCCATCGGGGCAAGAAACCGGCTCGCACATGCGGCTGAATTTCTCCAACGCGCAGCCAGAACAGATTCGCGAGGGCATCCGCCGTCTATCCATCGCCGTCGCGCATGAACTGGAGCACTGTGCCGCTGCCACGGTGGGCGTGAATGCCTGATGCAACGTCGTCACGCCACGTTGTACCATCGGTCACTGCCAAATCGCGCGGTTGAGGTCTAAACTGTATTTAGCAGTAGAGTCGCCCCCGATTCCGCAGGGTTGCTCGCAGTTCTATCGCAAGGCCAGGAGGCAGCTTTATGTTCGCCGTCAGGCTGGTTCAGCTTATCGAAACCCACGCCGATAAGCTTTCAGAAGCATTAGTCCACAAGCTGAAGAACGCTGATGAGTGCCGCGAGTTCCTGGACAAGGTTCCGGCTCACGAACTGAAGCACAGGACCTATGAAATCTATCGCCATCTCGGCGACTGGCTGCTGTCCAAGACGCTGTCGGAGGTCGAAGAGAGATACATCGGTTTAGGAGCACGGCGCGCCCGGCAGGGGGTACCTTTCAGCCAGGTGATGTTTGCGATCCAGACCACAAAGCAGGTCCTGTGGGATTATCTATTGCTGGAAGGCCTGCTGGAACCGGAGGACCTCATTGGCGAAATGGAACTTGTGCGCTCTTTGGGACAGTTCTTCGACCGTACGCTTTACTACGCTGCGATCGGTTATGAACAGGTATGGAAGAACGAGCTAGCTGCGGCGTCCTCGTCCCACGTTGCAACACACCGGTGATTGGGTTTGTTGGTGCGGGCCTTCATTCAGGCCCGCGTACGGTCCCCGCAACCTTCTTGGCTCAAACCGCTGAGGTCGACGACCTCAGCGGTTTGAGCGGTTATTCTCTCTGCCCTGGACGCGGGCCTGAACCTGCCTTATCCATGAGGATCTCACGCTTTGAAGCCGGCTCCCAATGACAAAGACGCAAACCCAATAGAACCAATATGCGTTGGACCTTTGTCATTCCTGTCTCAACCTGCCCCAGCAGGCCCGTTGCTCGGGATGACAAAGTAGTAGAAACTAATTACTAATTCCTAGCCCCTAACCCCTAGCCCCTGCTTCTAGAACGAGAACAGCATTTGCAGATCAATGCGACGGTTGGCAGAGCCGGAGGAAAACGGCGGGCCGGCCAGCGCATTCGATGTGCCGAAGATCGGCGAGTTGAGATTGCCGATTGGGGGCGCATAGTTGACGTTGTTCAGCAGGTTGCGCGCGCTGACGCTAAAGGTCAGGTTGTAGCGGTGCGTGGTCTCGTTTCCGAAGTTGAACGGGCTGCCACCCCCTCCTCCAAGTCCGCGACCGCCAAGTCCACCGCCGCGGCCGCCGCCACCTCCTCCTCCACGCGGCCCACCGCCACCTCCCGAACCAGCAGCGCCATGACTCTCGGTCTTGGGCCCCAGCCCGAATGTTTTGCTCAACCGCAAATTCAAGGTAAACAGGCTCTGGCCGCTGCCGTAGTTGATGGGGGTGATGGTCTGGCCCGAAATCGGTACCGTGTTGAACGTGCCGTAAGGCGTGACCTTGATTACTCCGCCGGGACCCGGCGTGCTGGCAAGCGCCGGACGATCGTTGAAGATAGAGTCGCCGTTTAGGTCCTGCCCGACGATGATGTTAAAGGGCGCGCCGGAGTTCGCGAGGATAAACGGACTGAGGCGAAAGGCGTGGGGCAGAGAGATGGTGCCGCCGATGACGGCGCGGTTGCGAACATCGAATGCGGCGCGACCGTAATCCTCCATGGGATCGTACGAGTTCATCACAAAGTTGGCCGAACTGGAGCCACCCCCAAAGAAGCCGCCGCCGCCGCCACCACTGCCAGCTCCCAGATCGCTGTTGGAGAAATTGAGAGAATAAAAACCAAACAGCGAGAGCTTCGATCCGACGCTAACCCGGCCGTTGACGATCATCTGGTTCTGCACGAAAACCCCTTCCGAGCTGTACTGATAAATGTTGGTGGTTCCACCGAGAGGCCGGATGATCGGATCATAGGGAGGGTAGGTGCCTGGCAGGGGCGCATTGGCATTACGCAGGAATATCTGATGTTCTCCGCGTGAATTCAAATAGGTCACCGAAACCGTCGCATTCTTCGTGACCTGGCGCTCTACGCTGAACGCCGCTTCCATCGTGTAAGGGACATGCAGGTTCGATTGCACTTGATAGACCGTCGGTGAAGCAGTGGGCGGAAGTTGGCTCGGCGGTGGGATCAGTGGATAGAAATCAGGATTCGCAACGAAGTACTGCGGCTGCGTGACTCCGTTGAATCGCTCCGCCTCCAGCAGGTAGTTGTAGGAAAAGCGGTCGTAGAAGATTCCATATCCCCCGCGTAGCACCGTCTTCGGCGCAGCCTTGGAGTGGCCGAGTCCCCACGCCAGGCTCAGGCGCGGCGCCCAATCCCCCTGGTACGGTATGCCGGTCTGGGTTTCGTAGCGCAAACCGTAGCTCAGCGAAATGTTCGGCCGGATTCTCCATTCGTCTTCCGCGTAAAGACCGACATCAATCATGGAGACATCCGAGAGCGGCTGGCCGGTAACGATGGAAAACTGGCTGGCGCCTCCGCCCATCGCCCGGATTTGTGCTGGCGTCAGGCCCTCTTGCAGCCCGATTTCCGTGATCTGATATGCGTTCAGCGAAGGGAAAGTAAATTGCCCGTTGAAATTGGCGTTCTCGTTGCTGGAGTACAGCGTCCCTCGCAGCCGTCCGCCAAACTTGATGAAGTGACGGCCATGCGCGATGGAAGTGTAGTTCTGCAGTTCGTAATGGTCCTGGTTGCTGACAACCGTGCCTTCCGGACTGCCCCCACCGTTGAAGGCTCCCAACACATTCAGCGTCGGTTGGTCGCTGATCGGAATCTGCTTGCTGCTGTTGCGGATGTACTGGAACCGCGTCTCATTCACCATCGTCGGACTTAAGACCTGGGTGTCGCTGATCTGCACCGTTTGTTCCGTGCTGTGGGAGTTGAAGCCCTGCGAAGGAAGCGAGAACTGTCCAATGCCGTCGTTGTTTTCGCTGTTCCGCACATACTGATAGCGAACCGTCAGGGTATTGTTCTTCGAAAGCTGGAAATCGGCACGCGGACTGATATTCAGCCGCGTCGAGGGACTGGGAACCGTAGTGTTGTACGGAACGATGACGTTATTCGGATTCAGCACCTGCGCCACAACCACACTGACATTGTCGATATTGCGCTGTTGCGCGGTGAAGAAAAACGACGCCTTCTTGCCCAGCGGGCCGCTGATGTTGCCGTTAAATATTTCCGAGTAGTAACCCGGTTCTTCGGTCACAAACGGATTCAGCGCATTGAAAGCCGAGGAATTGCCGTTCATCATGACCTGGCCATGGAACTGGTCTGTCCCTGGCTTGGTGAAGATCTCGATCCGTCCGTAGCCCAGCTTGTCATACTCCGCGGAGAAGGGATTCTGGTTGATGCGAATTTCGCGGATGGCGGATTTTGGAGGCAGCTCCCCGGCGGTGAATCCATCGACATAAATCTGTCCACCGTTCGGTCCCGCCGACGGACCGGCGAGCGCCTGCAGCTCTGACGACAGCTCGTCCGGATCGTCAGAGAGGGCGTCGAGGTCCTTGCCTTTCAAGACCAGCGTGCCCGCACTGTTTTCGGGGCTAACCTCAACCGTAGGAGTTTCTTCCTGAACTTCGACAGTCTCCTTTTCCACAGCGATGGAAAGCGCGATGTCGAACTCCTGAACCTGACCCGCAATAACTTTCACCGCTTCTTCCTGGTCAACCGCAAAACCGTTCGCGGTCGCAGTGACGGTGTAATCTCCGGGCGCCAGTCCCTTGAATTCATAAATCCCTTGAGAATTGGTGACTGCCGTAACCGACTTTCCGTCCGCCGTAGTCGCTGCGACCGTCGCATTGGGAATGACGGCCCCTGATGGATCGACGATCCGGCCACGCAGTGTGCCGGAAGCAGTTTGCGCCGGCATGTTGGCCGTAAGAACTGCGAACAAAAGAACAACGAAGACGGCACACGCGCGCATTGGAAATTCTTGAACTCTCATGACTGTTACGTGGACCTAAAGTCACCCATAGGATAAAAAGGCGCCACGGAGACCCGAACATCACGGAGAAGACCCCTTAGAAACCAAAACTCCGTGCCCNNCCCTCCGTGTCTCCGTGGCGAATGTTTTTCGACGGAGCGGAGCTATGGCGTATCTGCCATCGCGCCTGCTACTCCGCCTGCCGACAAATTCCATGGCGAAAGGATCGTCCCCGCCTGACTGGGCGCAGCCGTAAGAATCGGCTCAACGCCACTCAGCAGAATGATTGCCGTCGAGGGAGAATCGGCACTCCCCTCGGTAGCCACAATCATCAATGCATCGCCTTTCTGCAAGTCCGCGAGCGTGACCGCAGGCATGCGACCCAGCATTTGTTGGAAGTCTGGCGGGCCGCCTGCGCGCTGACCCGGGCCATTTCCATTCGATGGCGTCTCGGCGTTCTCCGTCTTCGGTGGTCCCCCTGCCGCTGCGGCTCCGCCCGGCTCGCCAGGCGCTTGGCCCTTCAAGCGCATGGCAATGCGTCGCGCCATCACGGGCAGCAACTTGTGAAGTTGCGAATCCGCCGTTATTTTCAGGGTCACCGGCCGTCTGCTTGCCAGGTCCATCACCGTCACCGAGTTATTTCCCTGATCCGTCGCGACCACCGTGCCCGCGATATTGCGGAAGGTACCAGAAACAATCTCATCGGCCGTCAGTTCATTGNNCGCGCGCGCGCAGTTGATCGCCGGACTTGATCTGGTCGAAGCTGCCCGGCTTGGCGTCATCAAACTTGACCGAGTGCGGCGCGTAACGACGGATGATGGTGTTCTTCGAGACATGGATGGCCACGTCCTTCGCAGCTAATGTGCCCGTGGAAATCTTGATCGTTTCAGCTCCGGCATCTACCGCCTTCACCATGCCTCCAACACCGTGCTTCTGCCACTCCTCGCGATCTTGCTCCTGCCTCTCGGCGATGTCGGCCTTCTTCATAACAATCGCCGTGGAGGCCAGAACCGATTTGCCATCCTCTGCGGTCGTCCCGCCAGCTAAAAGGCGGTCGCCAACCCGCAAGTCCTGCACCTGAATTGGGAGCGCGGTCTTCAAGTCGGTCTGACCAGGAACGCTTCGAACTAAACGCGTGGACGGCTGGATGATGACGTTGACCTCTGCTCCCGTATCGGTTGTGACCGCAATGGCGTTGCCACTGATTGACTTGATCGTCCCCACTGCCTTTACTCTTGATTTCGGCGCCGTCGTCTGTTGGGTTCCCTCTTTTTGCGCGGCGACGCGCTGCGGAGCAGCGACTAAAGCGGCAAAGACTACGGCTACGGAAGCTATTAGAACTGCAACGGGCCTTCGCGTTGGAGTCATGGTTGGCATCTCGGGCTAGAGCAATTCCAGAGTGGTTGTATCTTGGGTAGTACAAGCGGATACACCAATCCTGGAACCCCTGTAATAACAACCTAAACACAGCCGTAGTAGTTCGGTTGTTAAGAAAACATAAGTTTTGTAAATCGCTTACGGATGAGCGGAATCGAGGTGTGTTTTCGCGATCCTGGCAGCGGAATGAGTCGACGCGCAGCTTTACGTCGCCCGCGATGACTCGACGACATCGCAGTTGAGAAGAGGCGGTAGGCGGCTTTGCAACGCTACTTCGCGCTCACTAGCTGCTGAGACAAATACGCACCGACTCCCATGTCCTTGATGGAATGCAGTTGGGCCTCCAGGAAGTCGGCGTGGCTTTCTTCATCCTGGATCATCCGCTCAAACAGGTCCTTGGTTCCGGCGTCGCCGACTTCGCGGCAGATCTTGGCCGCCGCATTGTACTGGCGCACGGCATCGGCTTCGTCGGCATAATCGAATTTCAGTTGCTGCTCGACGGTGGCTCCGAGCTTGGGCGTTAAGGGGACATTGATGGCCGGGGTCCCGTCGAGGAAAATGATGCGCTCGATCAGTCCTTCGGCATGGTGCATCTCTTGGATGGCCCGTGCCTTAGTGAGACCGGCCAGCCGGTGATAGCCCCAGCTCGCGCACATTTCCGCCTGCACCATATACTGCGCAATGGCCGTCAACTCCGCGCTGAGGGCCGCATTCAACTGCTCGATGACCTTTTCGTCGCCTCGCATCTACACGCTCCTTTTCATGTTCAAGAGTCGTCCCATTCTACGGGAAACTCTGCGAGCTATGTCACAGCGATGCGTGACGGAGAGTGCTGGGCGTTACTGCGACACCAGGTACTCCACCTCGTGCTCGATTTGCGATATCTGAATTGGCGAGATGCCACCCTTTTGCAACGCGTTATTGAGTTGGGGTAGCTCCGCGCTCTTCAGCTTCGTCCACTCGGCGATGCGCGCTTTGGCGGCCTCATCGGACTGCTTGTACACTTCGATGGCTTGCGATGGCGTCGTCCGGTCGCCGCCTTCGACGACGCGAAGCGCCGATAACAGGCCACTATTTGCAGCTTGCAGCCCCATCGTCGCAGGGGCAGGCGACGAACTTCCCTTCTCGATTTTCGCGATCGCCGCCTCCATCTCTGTCACCTGCTTGAGCAGCTCTGGCTGGTGGCCGCCAAGCTTCTGTCTCGCGTCGTCGAGACGTTTCTTCACTGCGGTGATTTCCGCCACCGCCCTCCGGCTGCGCCGCACCTCGCCGAAAATTTCCAACCCGAGACGAAGCTGTTCGTCCAACTCGGGCGAAGTCGCGGAGGATCGCCGGTCCATTTGTGCCTTCAAGTTCTGCGTGAAGATATCGCCATCAACCGTAAGCTTCAGCAGGTAGATACCTGGTGTAACGCGCGGGCCATGCGGCGCTCCATAACCCTCATCTTCCTCGATCTCTTCGGGGCTTCCTGAGCTGCTCCACCTGAGGTCCCAAACAAACCGGTGCATGCCAGCGCCATTTTCCAGAACGACGGGCTTAGGCAGCCAGCGCGGGGCAATGGGCAGCGGGGGATAGGTTTGTTCTTTTGCGCCGCTCGCAAAGCGGCGCACCAATTTCCCGCTCGGATCGTAGATGTCTAGTTTCACCTGCTTGGCAGGCGACTTCAGGTAGTAGTCGAGCACAGCCCCGTCGGGTGGGTTCCTCGCTGCGGGTTCCTCCGGAGGCAGTGGCGAGCCGAGGAATACGTCGTTGTCAATGCGAACCGCCGTGGCCGGCTGAAAGAGCCGAACGTTCGCACTCTTCGGCTGGCTCGCAATCTGCCGCAACGGCGCGATGTTGTCGAGAATCCAGAACGCTCGTCCGTGGGTGGCCACGATCAGGTCATCTCCATGGATGGTGATGTCGCGGATGGAGGACGCTGGCAGATTCAATTGCAATGGCTGCCAATGGTCGCCATCGTCGAATGAAACGTAGATGCCCAGCTCCGTTCCCGCGAAGAGCAAGCCTTTCTGCTGCGTGTCCTCACGAATCGCGTTGACGAAAGATTGCGCGCCAATTCCCGTCGCGATCGGTTGCCAGGTTTTGCCGTAATCACGGGTGCGATAAATGTAGGGAGTGAGATCGTCCAGCCGATGGCGCTCCACTGCTACGTACACCACGGCTGGATCGAATCGTGACGCCTCGATCATGGCGATCTTGCTCCAGTCGCCGACGCCGTTGGGCGTAACGTTCTGCCATGTCTTCCCCCCATCCAAAGTGAGATGGAGCAGCCCTGTATCGCTGCCCGCCCATATCTGGGCGGCTTTCAGGGGCGAAGGCGCGATGCTGTACACCACGCCAAAACCGCGTTCTTTCGCGTTCTGTGCCATGGTCGGTCCGGCGGACTTTTCGCTTGCGACGTTCGGCGCAGCACCGGTGAGGTCGGGACTGATCTTCGCCCAGTGCAAGCCGCCGTCGGTAGTCCTCATCACGTACTGCGTTCCCAGATAGAGCTCGTTCTCCTCAAGCGGCGAGAAGACAAGCACCGGCGTCCAGGGGTCGCGATATTTGCGCTCGTTGATCTCGCTGCCAAAGTTGGATGCTGGCCATGGAGTGATGTCCTGGCTCAGCGAGGTGCGGCGGTCCCAGCGAACCACGCTGCCATAAACACCGGTGGCATAAAGAATGTTGGGATCGCTGGGATCGGGCGCGAGCCATCCGCTTTCGCCTCCGCCGACCATGTACCAGTCACGCGCGGTAATCTGCCCATGATCGGTTCGACTCAAGACCGCGGCGCTACCGCTGTCCTGCTGCGCGCCGTAAACGTGATAGGGAAATTCGTTGTCGGTGATCACGTGATAGAACTGCCCAATTGGCTGGTTGTACCAGGAGGACCACGTCTTGCCGTCGTTGAGACTGATGGACGCCCCCTGATCGGCGCCCACAATCATGCGCGAAGAACCCTTGGGATCGATCCAGAGCTGGTGATAATCGTCGCCGCCGGGCGCGCCGCGCACGATGGAGATGGTCTTGCCGGCATCCTCGGAGCGGTAGAGCGCAACATTCGGAATGTAAATCACGTCGGGATTGCTGGGGTCGACGGCTATCCAGTTGAAATACCAAGCCCGGCTGGTGAGCCGCGAATCGCTGTTGGCGAGCGTCCAAGTGTCGCCGCCATCGTCGGAGCGATATAGCCCGGACTTCTTGCCTGCATCCAGCAACGCGTACACACGCTTGCCGTCCGGAGTTACAGCAACACCCACCCGGCCCCAATCTCCATCCGGCAATCCGTGGCCGGTCAGTTGTGTCCACGTGGCTCCGCCGTCGCTCGAGCGATACAGTCCTCCGCCCGGCCCTTGCAGCGGTGCATAAGTGCTCCACGGCGGACGATGTGCGTTCCAAGTGCCCGCGAACAGAATGTTCGGAGCCGCCGTCGCGATGGCGAGGTCGGAAACGCCGATGGTGGGCCCCTTGTCGAGCACGCGAGACCAGGTGGTTCCTCCGTCGGTTGATTTGTAAACGCCACGCTCGTCGTTCGGGCCATAGGCGTGACCCAGCGCTCCAACATAGACAATGTCCGCATTGTGAGGATCGACGACGATGCGACCGATCTGGCGGGAATCGCGAAGACCGATATTTTCCCAGGTCGCGCCGCCGTCCAGCGACTTGTACACACCGTCGCCCGAGGAGAGGTCGGTGCGAATGTCCGACTCGCCGGTGCCCGCATACATGACATTAGGATTTGAAGGCGCCACCACCAGCGCGCCAATCGAAGCGATCGGTTGACCATCGAAGATCGGCGTCCAAGTCACGCCGGCATCGGTTGTCTTCCAGATACCGCCGCCGACGGAGCCAAAATAAAATGTAGCTCCATCACCGGGCGCGCCAGCGACAGCAACCACGCGTCCGCCGCGGAATGGGCCAATCATTCTCCATTGCAGCCCGCTGAAGAGATCGGGAGAGACCGATTGGGCGCTGGTGGAAAGGTTCAGGGAAAAAACAATCAGAAAAGAGAGCTGATATAAACGTCGAGCACTGTGTTTCAAATCGGAGGTCCCCTACTCCTGCAAAGATGTGTGCAAATAGATTACACTTTCGCGGTGCCTAGGTAGATTCAAGGCCGTGTTCGAGCCTGGGTGTTTGGAATTGGCTTTCGCGTCTGGAATTGTCATTACGAGCGAAGCGAGAAATCTGCTCTTGTTTGTGCCTGGAACGACGGCCGGGGAAGAACAGCAGATCCCTCACGGCCTGAAGGCCGTTCGTGATGACAACTCAGAAATCGTGAAAGCGGCAGTCAAGTGCCGCACAGCAAGCACTGATTTTTCCGCAGTCTGAAGATCAACGAATCCTGGTGACTCATTCATGACGCGAAATTTGCCGGCAATTTCCTTCCTCCTCCTGCTTGCAGCCCTCAGTTTCGCTCCTGTGCTCCAGAGTCAACAAATCGACACCGGGCTTTTGAGCGAGATGCATTGGCGAAACGTCGGCCCTTTTCGCGGAGGCCGTACCCGCGCAGTCTCGGGTGTGCCCGGCCAGCCGAATGTCTTCTACGTCGGCGCGGTGAATGGTGGCGTGTGGAAGACCACCGATTTCGGCCGGACGTGGACGCCTATCTTCGATCGCGAACCGACCGGCTCGATCGGAGCCCTCGAGGTGGCGCCTTCCGATCCCAACGTCATCTACGTCGCCAGCGGTGAAGGGCTGCATCGTCCCGACCTGTCAGTTGGCGATGGGATCTATAAATCTACCGATGGCGGCGCGACGTGGACCCATCTTGGATTACGCGACGGCCAGCAGATTTCGCAGATAGTCGTTGATCCCCACGATCCTAACCGGCTCTTCGTCGCTGTCGCGGGACACCCTTACGGCCCCAACCCGGAACGCGGGATCTATCGTTCGACCGATGGCGGCCAGACATTCGACAAGGTGCTCTACAAGGACGAGAACATCGGCGCTGGTGATGTGAAGATCGACCCATCGGATCCGAGTATCGTTTATGCCACATTGTGGGAGGCGCGGGAAGGGCCATGGGAGAACGGCGAATTTAGCGGTACGAACGGCGGTGTGTTCAAGTCAACCGACGGTGGAAAGAACTGGCATCCCCTAGCAGGCGAACTGCCGAACGGCATCGTGCAAGCCTATGTTGCGATCGCGCGTAGCGACCCCAAGCGGCTCTTCGCTTCCGTTGCGACCAAGGACAAAGTCGAACTCTATCGTTCCGCCGACGGGGGTGACACTTGGACAATCGCGACCACCGGCGCGCGTCCTGGAAGCCGCATCGGCGGCGGCGATTTGCCCGTGCCGATGATAGATCCTAAGAACCCTGATGTGGTTTACATGATCGGTACCGTCACTTGGAAATCCGCGGACGGCGGCAAGACCTGGACCGGCTTTCGCGGCGCCCCCGGCGGCGATGACTATCAAAATGGCTGGATCAATCCCAACGATTCCAACACGATCATTTTGACGAGTGACCAGGGGGCCGTCGTCACCGTGAACGGCGGGGCGAGTTGGAGTTCCTGGTACAACCAGCCCACGGCGCAGATGTATCACGTGAACGCCGACAACGCTTTTCCCTATCGCCTATGCAGCGGCCAGCAGGAGAGCGGCTCGGTTTGCATCTCCAGCCGCGGCAGCGATGGCGAGATTACGTTTCGCGATTGGCATCCCGTGGCGGCGGAAGAGTACGGCTATGTGGTGCCCGATCCCCTCGATCCCGACATTGTTTTCGGCGGCAAGCTCACGCGCTATGACCGGCGCACGTCCCAGGGGCAAAACGTGATGCCGGTGGCGATACCAGGGCCGGACTTCCGCGTGATAAGAACGGAACCCATTGTGTTTTCTCCGATTGATCCGCATCTTCTCTACTTCGCCTCGAACACTCTGTGGACTACCCGCGACGGCGGCCAGAACTGGAAGCAGATCAGTCCTGACCTCACTCGTAAGACCTGGGAAGTGCCCGCAACCGTCGGCATCTTTCGCACCGAGCCTTCGGCCCGGCCCAAGCAGCGCGGTGTGATCTACGCGGTCGCGCCGTCGCCGTTCGATATCAACCGCATCTGGGCAGGTACCGACGATGGCTTGCTCTGGCTGACCACCGACGGCGGAGCACACTGGAACGACATCACGCCGCCACCGTTGTCGGCCTGGCAGAAGGTTTCGGTCCTCGAAGCCAGCCACTTCGATCCGGAGACCGCATACGCAGCCATCAACACGTTGCGGCTCGACGATCTGCGGCCGCACATCTATCGAACCCGCGATTCGGGCAAGACGTGGACGGAGATTACCGGCGGTATTCCGGAAGACGAGAACGTGAATTCCGTCCGCGAAAATCCCAAACGCAAAGGCCTGCTGTTTGCGGGTACCGAGCGCGCGGTGTACGTCTCGTTCGACGACGGCGACCGCTGGCAATCCCTGCGGCTGAACATGCCCGCGACCTCGGTCCGCGACCTGACGATCAAGGACAACGACCTCGCGGTGGGGACGCATGGCCGGGGTTTCTGGATCCTCGACGACATCACGCCGTTGCGCCAGCTGGACGACAACGTTGTCGCCAGCAACGCCTTCCTGTTCACGCCCGGGCTTGCCTATCGCGTTCGTTGGGATGCCAATACCGACACACCTCTGCCACCGGACGAGCCCGCGGGGCAGAATCCCCCGGATGGAACAACCGTCAACTATTACTTGAAGTCAGCCGCTACTGGCCCGGTTACGCTCGAAATCCTCGATAGTGCGGGCCGGCTTGTTCGCCGTTACTCCAGTGCCGACCCCGTTCCACCGACCGATCCCGAGTTGCCCATTCCCGCGTATTGGCTGCGTCCGCCGCAACCGCTGTCCAGCGCTGCGGGACTGCATCGTTTTGTCTGGGACATGCACTACGCGCCAGTGCCGGGGATGAAGCCTGAATATCCGATTGCCGCCGTCCCTCGGAACACGGTCCCCGCACCGACTTCGCCATGGGCCATGCCGGGCAGATACAGCGTCGTTCTCACTGTTGACGGACAACGGTACACGCAGCCGCTAACGATCGCAATGGACCCTCGCGTCAAGACCCCGATTGCCGATTTACAAAAGCAGTTCGAGTTGTCGAAGCAGATCTATGACGATTTGCTAGCGCTGCAGCCGGTGGTGGGCCAGGCCGCTGCAGCGCTGACGACGTTGAAGTCCATGCGCGCCAAAGCGAGCGGACCGGAGGCTGCCAAGATTGACGCCGCCATTCAGGAACTCGAGTCGCTGGAAGGAGCAGAGGGTCGCCGCAGACGCGGAGCGCAGACCGACACCCTTTCGGGTGTTCACACATCGCTTATGGAAATGCTGTCCGTGTTACAGGACGTGGATGCTGCGCCTACGACGCAAGCAGCACAAGCCGTCCCTAAGTTGAACCAGTCAACGACATCCCTGGTGGAGCAGTGGCAGGAGATCGCGAGCAAACAGCTGGCGCCGCTGAAAGCGCAGCCCTGATTGCTACTCCGCCAGCAGCGCCTTGGTGATTTCGCGCCACTCGTGCTCAAGCGAGGTTTGCGCAGGGTTTTTGCCGGCGCGACGATACCAGTAGGCTGCATTCGACGAGTCGCCTTCCTTGCGATGCAGATAGGCATGGACCCATGCGGCACGGGGACTTTCATCCTGCTGCGCGGATTCGTGGGCCGTCTTCCAATCGCCCTTCGCGTCCCACCACAAGGCCGTGAGCGCGAAATCCAGCGCCCGTGGCGGACCGTCACGCTGTAAGATTCGCGGAAGTTGTCGAAATTCATATCCACAGCTTTAGGGTACCGCACATCGTGGAAGGAAAGTTTGCTTTCACGACATCTGGCCGAGTTCCAGCGGCGGCGGAGTGCAAACCTTAACACGTCTTGGCCATCTAACACACAGTACGATTACAGGAGACCAAACCAATGGCAGATCAAAAATACGCGGTCAATGCACTTGAAGAGTTGATTGAAGTTGCCCGCGACGGGCAGAACGGTTACCGTGACGGCGCCGAACACGCGAAGGACCCGCAGCTACACAGGTTCCTGGATGCGGTGAGCCTGGCGCGGGCGAAGTTCGCGGGTGACTTGGAGAGCTACGCGGTGCGGTTGGGCAAAGCGGACGTTGACCGGTCCGGCAGCATGAAAGGCGCGATCCATCGTGGGTGGACCGACCTGAAGACGAACCTGGGCGGCGGCGACGATTCCATTCTGTCGTCCATGGAGACGGGCGACAGCTACGCCAAGGAGCATTACGAGAAGTACATCAACGACAACAAACTTCCCGACGATATTCTGGAGACCATTAGGAACCAGGCGCAAACGATTGTCGGAACTCTCGATCGCGTCCGCGCCATGCGGCAGCAGCGAAAAGTAGCGTAAAGAAATCCATTCACCGATTTTCAAGGATCGCGCGGGTGAGACTTCGGCCTGTAATCCGCGCGATCTGTTATTAGAAGCCATCTCATAAATGCCGAAGGGCCTAACCCGAGGTACCTCAGGGGCTAAAGCCCGGCCCAAAAAGGTCATTTACGGCACGGCTGAAGAGGCTGCGGAAAAATGAACCACAGTAGTAATTTCGGGCGTTTCTTGACTCAAAAGTCACTCGTAAGTTATTGAATCGTCGTTGCGCAAAATGCCGAGTTTACTTGTTTGAGTCTTTTTTCAGCAGCCTCTGAAGCCGTGCCCCTTCAAAGCACGAGATCCTCATGAGTTATGCAGGTGAAGGCCCGCGCCGCCCTCCCACCGTCTTTCAAGACCTGCTGAGACATAGATCATGCATTCGTTGCCGGCGCTTTCTCCCGTTCCGTCAGCGACTTCACGATCACGTACAGCACCGGGATGAAGAACAGGTTCAGCACGGTGGAAACGATCATGCCGCCGAAGACCGTGGTACCGACCGAGTAACGGCTCTGCGCGCCGGCGCCGGTAGCGAAGACCAGCGGCAGCACGCCGAGAATGAAGGCGAACGAGGTCATCAGAATTGGCCGCAGACGGATTCGCGCCGCCCCCACGGCTGCTTCCTGAATGGAGAGCCCCTTATGTCGCAATTGTTCGGCGAATTCGACGATCAGAATTGCATTCTTGCTGGACAGGCCAATCAGCATCACCAGACCGATCTGGCAGTACACGTCGTTCAACTGGCCGCGCAGCGACTGCGCAATCAACGCGCCCAGCATGGCCATGGGCACACTAAGCAGGATGATGAAGGGCAGCACGAAGCTTTCGTATTGCGCGGACAGAGTGAGATAAACCAGCAGCAAGCCCAACCCGAACAACATCGCCGACTGGCCGCCCGACTTAATTTCCTCCAGCGAAAGACCTGACCACGAGTAGTTGAACCCCAGCGGCAGATCTTTCTTAGCCACCGCGTCCATGGCCGTGATCGCCTGGCCTGAGCTGTATCCGGGAGCGGCGGCGCCGTCGATCTCCGCCGAGCGGAAAAGGTTGTAGTGGGTAATGACCTGCGGCGCGGTGCCCTCCGTGATGCTCACCACGTTGTCGAGCGGAATCATCGCTCCGCTGTCGGAACGCACGTACAAATTGCGAATGTCACGCGGCTGGCGCCGGAACGGTTGGTCCGCCTGGACGTACACGCGATAGGCGCGGTTGTTGAAATCGAAATCGTTGACGTAGGCCGAGCCCATGTACACTTGCAGCGCATCGCTGACCTGCTGGATTGGAATCTGCAGACTGCGCGCCTTCTCGCGATCGATTTTGACCACGAACTGGGGATCGTTGGCGGTGAAGGGACTGAACAGGCCGCTCAAGTCGTGCCTCGAATTCCCATCCTGAACCAGCTTCTGGGCCACGGTATACAACTGCTGCACCGTACTGCCACCTTCGTCCTGGACTTCAAATGTGAAGCCACCAAGGCTGCTCACGCCAGCGATGGCCGGCGGCAGAAACGGGAAGGCTTGTATGTCGGTGAGTTGTGACAAGGGTCCGCGTATCCGGTTTACGATGGCCGCAGCGGACTGCTGCTCTCCTTTTCGCTTGTCTATGTTCGCGAGATTGAGAAAGACCATCGCCTTGTTGGGGCCATTGCCGGTAAAGCTGAATCCGACGACGGTGAATGCCCCTATGATGCTCTTGTCGCGGCTGGTAATGGCTTCGACCGCGCGCATCGCATTGGCGGTGTACTCCACCGAGGCGCCCTGCGGGGCCTGCGCCGTTATCATGAACCATCCCTGGTCCTCGTCGGGCACGAACCCAGTTGGCACGGTCTTGTACACAACGTAAGTCACGGCCAGCCCGGCAAAAAATATCGCCAGGATCAAATACCGGAGCCGCAACGCCCTCTTGGAAGACACGACGTAATAGGCCGTGGTGCGATGGATGACATGTTCCACGCCGCGGAAGAACACGTTCTTGCGTTTTCCAGTCTCGCCCCGCAGGAGCAAGGCGGAAAGAGAGGGCGTGAAGGTCAACGAGTTGAAGGCCGAGATGGCGATGGCGAAAGCGATGGTGAGCGCGAACTGCTTGTAGAGCAATCCCGTCGTGCCCGGGAAGAACGCCACCGGAACGAAAACGGAGATGAGCACCAGCGAGGTTGCGATCACGGCGCCGCTGACCTCGCTCATGGCCGCCGAGGCGGCGGCGTGCGAGTCGGCGTGCTCCTCGCTCATGTGGCGCTGGATGTTCTCGATGACGACGATAGCGTCGTCCACCACCAGTCCCGTCGCTAGTACGATTCCGAACAGGGTCAGGGTGTTGATGGAGAACCCGGCAAGCTGGATGAAGGCAAATGCCCCCACCAGCGATACCGGAATCGCCACCGCGGGAATCAGCGTGCTGCGCCATTCCTGCAGGAAGATCAACATCACCAACATGACGAAGAAGATCGCTTCCAGCAGCGTCTTCAGTACTTCGTGTATGGAGTCGCCCACAAACGTCGTGGTATCGAATGCGACTTGGTACTCCAGCCCGGGCGGAAACCGCGTTGACAGCCTATCCAGTTCGTCGCGGCACGCCTTGTCGACATCCAGAGCGTTGGCGGTGGGAAGTTGAGTGATACCAATACCGACTCCTTCGTAGCCATTGAAACGAAGCTTGACGCTGTAATCCTCCGCGCCCAACTCCGCATGCCCTACGTCGATGACCCGAACCAGCGAACCGTTACTGCCCGGCTTGAGGATGATGTTGTTGAACTGCTCTGGATCGGCAAGACGTCCCAGAGCGCGGACGCTGATCTGGAACATCTGGTTGGCCGATGAGGGCTCAGCCCCAACCTGGCCGGAAGCGATCTGAACGTTCTGTTGCGATAGCGCCGAAACCACGTCCGGAGCCGTAAGTCCCCGCGCCGCGAGCCGTGCGGGATCGAGCCACAATCGCATGGCGTACTTGCGCTCGCCGAAGATCTGCACATCGGAAACGCCGTGCACGCGCTTTAGAGCGTCTTTGACGTAAATGTCGATGTAGTTGCTGATGAACTCATTGTCGTAGCGATTGTCGAGGCTGTAGAAGCCTGTGGCCATGATGAACGAGGTCGACACCTTGTTGACGGTAACGCCGGTGTTCTTGACTTCGTTGGGCAAACGCCCCAGAACAGCCGACACCCGGTTCTGCACGTCCACCGCCGCGATGTCCAGAGGCCGGGTCAACTCGAAGACGATGTTGATCGAGCTGCTGCCGTCATTGCCGCTGCTGGAGGTCATGTAGCGCATGCCTTCCACGCCATTGATGGACTGCTCCAGCAAGGTGGTGACGGAAGACTCCACCGCCTGCGCGTTGGCGCCGGTGTAGACGGCAGTTACCGAGATCTGCGGCGGCGCCAGTTGAGGAAATTGCGCGATCGGCAGGAACGGGATACACACAGCCCCCGCGATGACGATGAACAAAGACGTTACGGTCGAAAATACGGGACGTTTGATGAAGAAATCGGCAAACAAGCGAAGCCTCGTTTAGTTGGGCTGGGAGCTATTGGTCGATCCTGATTGCGGCGCCCTCGGTAAGGTTCTGTCCGCCAGAGGTAACCACCTTGTCTCCAGCCTTCAGTCCACTCAGAACGGTGTAATCGTTGCCGGAGATTCCACCCAATTGAAGCGGCCGCTGGCGGGCCACCGTTTTCCCGTCCTGCTGCTCAGCCACGAAGGCGAAGAATTGTCCGCTGATGCGCGAGACTGCGACCACCGGCACGGTGATGCCGGAATGCGTGCTCCAGGCAATGCGGGCCCGGACTAACTGCATGGCGCGAAGTACGTTCGCGGCCTGGTCGGCCGGGGCCTTCACCAGCAAGGACTGCATGCTGGGGTCAATCTGCGGCGAGATGAAGTCGATCTGGGTGCGCAGCAAAACGTTTCCGGCGTTATCGAGCACTTCCACGGGGGCGCCCATCTTGACTTCGTGGGCCCGCTCGGAAGGCACACTGATGTACACCTCCAATCCACTGCGTTCGTCAATCGTAGTCAGCGGGGTGGTGTTGGTCACGCGGTCGCCCACGTGCACCGGAATGTCGCCGACCTGGCCGTCGGTGGCCGCGAATACGCTGTAGTACTTCAGTTGGACCTGCTGCTGCGTAATCTGCGCGTCCAGCGACTTTACGTCGGCCACGGCGGAATCGTAGGTCGATTGCGCCTGGTCCAAGTCTTGTTTGCTGACTACTCCGGACTGGTACAGCGCCTTGGCCCGGTCCAACTGGAGTTTGGTCCATTGCAGCGCGGCTTCTTTGGAGGCGCGTTGCGAGTCGAAGTTGGACACCGCAGCCCGCTGCCGCCGGGGATCGATCTCCATCAACGTCTGACCCTTCTTCACGAACTGGCCGGAATGCACGCGGATGTCGAAGATCCAGCCCTCAACGTCAGACATAATGGTGGCGGAATTTCGCGACTTGATGGTGGCAACGTATTCCGAGGTGTCGCCGATCTCGTGCGACTCCACCGCCTGCACTTTAACGGGCACGACAGGCGGGCCCTGAGGGCCCTGCGCCTTGCTGCGGTCGCAAGCGCCGAGCGCCAACACGCACGCGACAGCGCACCCCACAAGCAGACCCGATCCCAATCCAAGGCCAAGTCTGGCCCGTTCATTTCGACGGCTACAAATCATAGATATCCCGGTCCATTTCGAAAATCAATACTTTGACGTGTAAAAGGAATGACGGCCTTGTTTGATCTTAGATTCTAACCTGAACCGGGCGATTCATCCTGCGCTGCGGCGGATGAAATCCGTTGACCTTCTCGTGACAAGCCTCCGCCGTCGCTGATACAGCAAGCCTTGGAGGGGGCNNGACTTACACCAATTCCGAAACTACTCTAGCCGTGACTATCCGCGAAAGATACTAGAACGAGCGCGGCCAATACTCCGCCTCATTACAAATTGTGGTGAATACGCTCCGTCAGTACCTACGCTGCGTTTGCAGCCATGCGACGGAAGGCCATGGAGATCATCAAGCGTGTGACGCCAGACAGAATGATGCTGATGCCGAACAAGGTGCCGACGACCCACTCGGCATTCAGCGGCCAATGGGCCCAGATCAAGATGCCCAAAAGAATGGTCACGATAGCATCCAACAGGATCCAGCCCCAGCCCCTCAGCGGACGCATGTGGAACGCCAGCACTAGCGCGACAACGCCATACACCAACAGGAAGCAAGCGAGCAGCAACGTCAGTGCCAGCAAACCGCCGGCAGGATGCATGAGCAGGTAAACGCCAGCGACGATATAGATCAAGCCGAGGAGGGCTTCCAGAATTGCCCGGCCGCCACTGTGGGTACGAAAAGCATAGATGAGCTGCGCCGCCCCGTTGAAGATAGCCGCCCAGCCCACTACCAGAACGATCAGGACGCCAAATTCCCAGGGAGCCAGGATTGCGATGAAGCCCAGGATGATCATCAACACGCCCAGCGCGATCGACCAGCCAGAAGCTCGCTTGATACCACCAACAATTGCTTCAGCCATAATTCCTCCATTGGGCGCAGGCAGAGGACTGCCGGCGTGAGAGAAGTGTAGTTTCGAGTTTCAAGTTTCGNNTTCAAGTTTCGAGTTTCAAGTTCCAGCAAGGTCCTGTGAATTGTCATTATCAGCGCCCAGTTGGGCTCTAGCAGTCTGCTCTTGAGGAAAGCACCCAAAAGCGGATCCCTCGCTTCGCTCGTGATGACAACTCGAAGGAACTCTCTGGAACTTGAAACTCGAAACTTGAAACTTCTAAAAATGACCGCACCAATTGTGCCCGCGCCACCGGGGATAATCAACGATTTAATGCATCGATGGCCTTTTCCACTTTGTCGAAGAGGCGCATGTCCACAGCGACCTTCCTGTTTTTACCCGCGCCATCGGCAAACTTCTGTGCGGCATCCAGCATGAAGGCATTGGCGAAGCGCGCGCCACAGATGATCTCGTCGGGCGTGTAGGACGTGCGCGTCTGGACTGTAGTAGAGAATATCTCGTCGAAAGCACTGAGCAGGACCAGGAATTCCGATTGCGAATTGCGCATCGACTCCGCCGTCTCTCCATGCAGGGGACTAGCTTCGTCGATCGGATGCACGACCGTCCAAGTGAGGGGAAGAAATACAACCCTCTCTCGCTCCAGCGGAAGTGGGTAGTATTGGCGCGTATGCACGCCGTTGATCTCCTCGAAGCGGCTGAGCAGCACGATGGCGGAAACCTGGATCAACTCGCTGGAACGCGCATTAGCCACCCGAAACTCGAGCGCCGTGATGTCGCGATAAGGCGCAAGGACCGCATGGCGGCTGAACAGCACCTTCGCCGTAGGCCGCGAAAGGCGGGCAAACAAAAGTCCGGTCGCGACCGCGAACCCGGCCAATCCGGTCAGCGCCTCGATCGTGACCACCACATTTGCGGCCACGCCAGTGGGTACGATATTTCCGTAGCCGATCGTGGAGAGGGTCTCCACGCTGAAGAAGAACGCGCGCAAGAACGCATTGTGCTCGATGCCGGGAGTGGTACTGGCCAGGGCGGCAGCACCACAAGCGACATAAGCCAGCGCAAACACTGTGTTTGCCAAGACATACCAGCCGATGCCGACAAGCAGAAACTGCCACCAGGGCATGGTTAACAGCGCATGATAGAGGCTGAAGGACGACCAGAAGTGCAATCCGCGGCGCTCGACGTTAAAACTGCCATCGCGATTGAGCAGGCGCTGATGGCTCTCCCGCGAAACCACGGAGCCGAAGCCCAGGTCCCGCAGGTCCTGTTCGCTCATAGATGGTGACCGGCTTGCCATGGAGATTCGATGCCGAAGCAATCGCGTCGTTGCAGAAGTATAACGGCATCGCCTCGATGTTTGCTGGTTTCCGCAACTGCGCTTTGGTATCTTCGTGGCATGGCGATGTCCCCCAGTATCTGCGGAGTTATCCTGGCGGCCGGTTTTTCCACACGCATGGGCCGTGATAAAGCGCTTCTGCCCTGGCCTCCCGTGGCTGAAGGAACGCCGGTTGCCAACACTTTTCTTGGAGCCACCATCGATCTGCTTCAGCCCATGACCGATCTGGTAATCGTAGTTGCCGGCAAGAACGCAGCGTCCATCGGCCCGGTCACCTACGCGCACGGGGCGTTTCTCGTGGTGAATCACACCCCTGAACTGGGGCAGTTCAGTTCTATCAGGCTGGGTGTGCGGGAGGTGCTGAATCACGGGCGCGATGCCGCCTTCCTTGCCCTGACGGATCGCCCGCCGGTATTGCCCATTACGTTGGAAAAACTGCGGGACGCCTTCCTGAACGCCGGTCCGGAGGTGTGGGCTGTCGTACCCGAAGTCCAACACGGGGGTGACCGGGTGCACGGGCATCCCATTCTGATCGGCCGCGAAATGATCGAAGCGTTCCTTCGCGCTCCGCGGGACGCGACGGCCCGCGATCTGGAGCACCAGCATCAACAGCACATCGAGTATCTGCCGGTTGAAGACGCGCGGGCCGTCGCCAACATTGACACGCCCGAAGATTATGAACGCCTGTCCCGATCGAACATGATCTCCTCGGAGAAGCAGTTTTGAGCGGCACGGAATCCCGCAGCGCTGCATTGCAATTTATCGAGTCGGTGCTCGCCTTACGGCCGGCCATCGCCGTTTTCGATTGCGACGGAACACTGTGGAGCGGCGACGCCGGAGCTGACTTCTTCTATTGGGAGATCGAGCGCGGCATCGTTAGCCGCGAGGTTGCCGAATGGGCGCACGCGCGCTACAAGCAGTACAAGGCGGGCAGAGTTAGCGAAGAACAAATATGTGGCGAGATGGTCACCATGAACCATGGTGTCTCTTGCAGACTGTTGCGGCGCGCGGCGAGAGAATTTTTCTCCGAGGTCGTCAGCCAGCGCGTCTTCCCGGAAATGCAGGAGTTGACGCGCCGGTTGGCTGCGCAGGGATGCGATCTCTGGGCGGTCTCCTCAACCAACAACTGGCTGGTAGAACATGGCGCCAGGCAATTCGGCATCGCGCGCCAGCACGTGCTGGCAGCATGCGTTCAGGTGGAGGAGGGATGCGCCAGCGATCGCCTGATTCGCGTTCCGACGGATGAACTGAAAGTAGCGGCAATTCGCGAACGTATTGGCAAACCGATAGACGTGGCCTTGGGCAACTCGTCGCACGACCAGGCCATGCTGGAGATGGCGAAGTACCCCTTCTGCGTCAATCCCAACGCCGATCTGGAACAGATTGCGCGAGAGCGCGGCTGGCCGGTCTACTGGCCGGCAGGAACCAAGCGTCAGCCCGACTCACAGACCTAGCGCTATTCCAGAGTGGCTGTAGCTCGGGTAGTGCGGGCCTGCAGAGCGTGCGTGAGAACCAAACTTCGTATTTGCCAGTGGACTTGATGGGCGAAAATTTAGCGCCGTAGGCGCGGCTCAGTTTAGCCCAGCACGGAGCCGAAGGCGGAGTGCTGGGTAAAGTGGGAAATAGATCCGAGTCCCGTACCGGGGTCCCCAACGAGCGCCGCTTTTGCGCTTGTTGGGGTGGTTGAGGGACGGCACAGTTCTCACACACCCCCCTCTTCAGGCCCGCGTTAAGAACGCCCGCGCAATTCTTGGCTTCAACCGCTGAGGTCGTCGACCTCAGCGGTTGAAGCGATTTTTATTTTCGCTTGGACGCGGGCCTGAAGGCCCGCACTACCCGTACAAGCCGATACACCAACCCTGGAGCCGCTCGAGCTATTCGTGCGGCGAAAAGATGTAGAGGTTGTTCTCCAGTTCTTCCTCCGGAACCGCAAAAAGATCGATCCAGCCCTCCAGCGGCAACGAGTCCACCGGTAGGTGCTCGCGCCAGATGGCGAACCGCAAACGGATACGGCTTCCCTGCTGCGCGCGAAGCAGATCGAAGGGAACGCGGAATTCGAAAATCTCGCCCAGCGCCACCTCGACGCCATGGGTATTGGAGTTACCGTTGTCCGAGGAGAACGTCGCGAGCTTGCGGCGCTCTTCCCCGTTACTCAACACCCACTTCTGCAGCGTCTGTCCCTGCGCATCCACCGCCAGCCGGTACGATTCCATCGGCGACTTGCGGTCACGCTCGTCGCGGCGAACTTCGAAGTTCACCATCAGACGATAGGCCCCTTCGGGCACGCCATGCTGGAAGTCCAGGCGCCCCGACACCGAATCCGTGTCCAGTCCCGCGAAAACGGCATCGAGCAGAAACTGTTTGCCGTGCATGGCGCTGGTGCGCTGGTCCGAGGTGTAGCTGGCCGCGCCCATCCACTCGAAGTATCCACTGACCAGACCGTCCACCCGGGCGCGCACATAAGCCGTCTGCGGAATGTAGCCGGGGCGCACTACCCCGGTAATGATCGGTGTGCTCAACTCTTCCGGCGGAACACCTTCGAGAGCGTGGTACACGTTGGAGAGATGTTTGCGATACAGTTCGTCGAAGTCCCGATCGTTGGCCGAATGATGTTCCGGACCGTACCACCAGTTCCAGTCGCTGCCCTCGGCGATGAGTAACTCTTCCCACGCCAACTGGCGTTGCGCCTCCGAAACTTTTTGCGCATGGCGGTCGTAATAGTCGCGGGCTTCCGACAGCAGGTCCCAGGCGCGGTTATCTTCGGGAGCGCCAATCCAGACGTTGAAGTTGGCATCGATCCACGAACCGGGAACCAGCCGCTGCAACTGCCCGAAGCCGTCCGGCTTGTGCCGGGCGATGGCCTCGCTGATCGTGACGGCCTCTATTCCCGGATCGGTCTGCAAAGCAGAGTAGAAGCGGCGCAGAAATTCGCGGCCCGATTTTGGGTAGTACTCCCAAGCGTTTTCTCCGTCGAGGATGATCGAAACCACGGCGTCTTTTCCCCGCTCGAGTACCGGCCGCGCGGAATTCCTGATGTTCTCGACGAGATGATTGGCTGCTTCCTGAGCGGGCATTCCCGAGTACACAAATCCGATGAGATCGGAGAGGCGATGGTCGCGAAAAACCATGTGCATCCGCGTGTCGCCCTTCTCGTAGCGGTAGATGTTGTACAGGCGCTCGGCGCCGTCGGGAGAGAGATGGCCGCCAGCGTCCCGGGCGAAATTGAAATCGAGCGACCGTCCCAGCACGCCTTCGTCGGTTGCCATCCATTCGATTCCCTGCTTGCCCGCAAGCGCCACGGCTTCTTCCGAGACGCTTCCCTCCGAGGGCCAGAGTCCCTTGGGACGAACTCCGAACAGCGCCTCGTGAGAATCCAGCGCGCGTTCGATCTGGAGACTGGCGTCTTCCGGACGGCGGAACCGCCGCGTTGGCAGGCTCAGCCCGGGCGTGGACTGCTCGCCGCCGTTGGTATCGCATAGCAGTGGCAGGATCGGGTGATAGTACGGGGTGGCGGAAAGCTCGACCGATCCGCGCTGCGCTGCCTCGACATAAGCGGTCAGCACCTTGGCCAGAATTTCGTGCTGCTTGGTAATCACCAGTTGCTGGTCGTCGCGGCTGAAGCCCTCACCCTTTTGAACCAGGGCGGCGACATCCGGCTCGTTCAGGAAGTACTCGTCGAACCAGGCGAGTTGCGAAAGTACCTGGAGATCGGCGTAATCGCGCGTGACAAGGTGGGCCTCTGGCCCTTCGGGGCGATCGCAGGTTGCGCGATAGCGCTCCCACAACTCGCGATAGCGCGGATAGCGCCCAATCATGTTCACAGGGTTCGCCTGGAATAGATATTGCAAGGCAAAGCGCCGGTCGGATGGAGTTAGTTCCGCCGGAGGCTTGGACACCAGATCGAAAAACGGATCGTGCGCCTGGCCCGAAACATAATCCTGGATCTGCGCCACTAACGAAGGGACGAGATTGAAGTTCTGATGGACCTGCGGGAACTCATCCAGCAGTTTCACCATGCCGTAGTAATCTTTGAGCGCGTGGAGCCGGACCCAGGGGAGGCGATACTCGCCCGTCACCATGTCTTTGTAGAAAGGCTGGTGCATGTGCCAGAGAAGCACCAACCGGATCTTCGGGGAACTGTTATGCCTCATTCGGGAAGTCTTAGCCCACCAAGTGTATCAGGGCGGTGGGTCGGCTTGGAACTGGTGGACCAGAATCCCTTTCCATTTGCCCGTCGTATAATTGACGACGAGGCTGCGGTATGGCTAAACGCGGAACGGTTAAACCCAGAGGTTATCCCGACCGCCGAGGTATGGGAGCAGAGAGCGATTTCATATCGGAGCAGTTCGTTCCTAGTGAACATTACAAAACACAACAGAGGGCGATGGCTCAGACGTTAATTGCAGCGGGTCTCAATCCCCGTGAATTTGACAGCCTGTCAACATGCGAAGACACTGCAGGGAAGCAAGAATCAGAACCGCGTCTGATCCCGGACGGAAACCTCCAGAGGTGTTCGGTTCGCGGATATCCGCTTCCTGCGGACGTACACCCTTCCATCAGCGTGGCCTTTGCCGAACACCTCATGAAAGCTCACCAGCCCTGAATCCTCGGGCACACCTGATTTCAAACTGCTGCACTACCGACCCACGGTATAACTATTCGCCGAGGCTGCAATTCCGCTAAACTAGACGTTAGTGCGTATCCTGACCCGCTACATTCTGAAGGAAGTGGGCTCGCACGCCTTGCTGGGCGTAGCGTTATTCACCTTTATTATCTTCATGCGGGACTTGGGACGGCTGCTGGAACTGATTGTCCGCAATAGCGCTCCCCTCCCCAGTGTTGGGGAGATTTTTCTCTACACCCTGCCGACCACCTTCACCCTCACGTTGCCCATGGGTGTGCTGGTGGGCATCCTGGTCGGACTCAGCCGGCTGGCTGCCGACAGCGAAGTCACCGCCATTCGTGCCAGTGGCATGGGCGTGGGAATGTTCGTCCGCGCGATTTCGATTTTTGCCATTGGCGCCTGGATGCTGGGCATGTTCAACACGATCTATGTGGCGCCTAAGTCGGCAGCGGCGCTGAATCACTTGCAAGACAAGCTGAAGTCGTCGCAAGCGTCGTTTGAAATCCAGCCCCACGTCTTCTACGAAGAGTTCAAAAATATTGTCCTTTATGTGCAGGACGCGATTCCTTCCGGCGGGCGGTTGTTGTGGCGAGGCATCTTTCTGGCCGATATCAGCGATCCGTCCTCTCCGCGGGTCACTCTGGCCAAGCGCGGCGCTCTGCTGAGCGACTCGCCTGACAAGTTACGCCTGCATCTCGAGGAGGGCACCCAGCAGGAGAGCATACCGAAGGCCAAGGACCAGTACTCCATCACGACCTTTGACAGCACCGAGATCCCGATCCAACTACCCAGCAGCGCGGAGCGTCCGCACGATCTGCTTCCGGTCGCCGAATTGGGATTGAACGACCTGCTGCGCAACGCCGCACGCGAACGCCGCGCCGCCGCACCGCTCGAAAATGTCGATCCCGGGACCTGGAACTACGACCTGAGCAAGGCGCGCTACTACGAGATTGAATTCAACCGCAGATTTGCGCTCCCGGCCGCTTGCCTGGTGCTGGCCATGGTCGGCATCCCGCTGGGGCTCTCGGCCCGCAAGGGCGGCAAGAGTACCGGCTTCGTGCTCACCATTTTGTTGGTATTCGTGTATTACTTCTTCTCGCTGACCGGCGTCTCCATGGCGCGCCAAGGGAAGATGCCTCCATGGGAAGGCGTCTGGATGGCCAACATCTTCTTCTTCCTGTGCGGACTGGTTCTGCTATGGCGCGCGGACCGGATGCCGATTGAGCTTGACGGCTTGAGTGCGGCCTGGAAAGCGATGAGGGAGAGGCTACAGGGATTTGGCATGCGCCGGCGTGACGTTCTCGCTGGCGGGCATGCAGTCCAAGGTTCGGCGCCTCACCGAAAACGCTTCAGCGCAAGGTTTCCGCTCATTCTGGATGACATGATCCTGCGCGACTTCGCCTTGTATCTGGGGATGGTCCTGGCAACATTCTTGATTCTGGCGCTGGTATTCACTTTCTTCGAGCTGTTGACGGACATCGTCCGCAACAAAGTGCCGGTGATCATGCTGGCAGAGTACCTGCTGAACCTGAGCCCGTCTTTGCTGTACGTGATGACGCCGGTCGCGGTGCTGCTGGCCGTGCTTATCACCTTCGGACTACTGGAGAAATCCAGTGAGCTGACGGCGATGAAGGCCACCGGGATCAGTATCTATCGCGCGGCGATGCCAGTGATTGTCGTGTGCGCTATCTTCGCCGCAGCCATGTTTGTCTTCGATCAGCTTTACATCCCGCACACCAACAAGGAACAGGAAATCCTGCGCAACCAGATCAAGGGTAAACCGCCGCAAACGTACCTGCAGGCTGACCGCAAATGGATTTTCGGACAGAACAACGACATCTTCTACTACCAGGTCTTCGATCCCGACACCAACCAGCTCGGGGGAGTCTCGATCTTCGAGTTTGACCCGAATACCTTTCAACTCACGCGCCGCATCTACGCCGCCCACGCGCATTGGGGAGAGAGCCTGAACAAGTGGGTCTTCGAGCAGGGGTGGATACGGACCCTGTCCGGCACTTCCATCCAGGATTATCGTACCTTCGATGTAGCGACTTTCAATGAACTGCGCGAGGATCCTAGCTACTTCAAGAAAGAAGTCAAGCAGTCCTCCGAAATGAACTATGAAGAGCTGCAGCGCTACATCGGCGACCTGGAGCAGAGTGGGTTTGACACCGTGCGCCTGAAGGTACAGTTGCAGAAGAAACTCGCCTTTCCCTTGATCACTCTGGTGATGGCGGTACTGGCGGTTCCCTTTGCAGCTTCCGGCCGCAAGGGAGGCGCGCTGGGTGGAGTGGTGATTGCGATCGCCATCGCCGTGGTGTATTGGGTGACCGCGGGGCTGTTCGAGGCCATGGGCAACGCCAATCAACTGCCCGCCATGCTGGCGGCCTGGGCGCCCGACTTTATCTTTGCCCTTGCCGGAGGCTACTTTCTGTTGCGAGTGCCGACGTAACATTCTTGCAGGTTGCAGAAATTGTTTGCGTTTGGAATTGTCATTACGAGCGAAGCGAGGAATCTGCTGTTGTCCGCGGTGGAACGATAACCGGGAAAAACAGCAGATCCCTCACCGCCTAAAGGCCGTTCGTGATGACAACTCAAGAACCGGGGAATCGGCAATTTCTTAGGTAGCGTCCAAGACGAAGAGGGCTCGCTTTTCACGACCTTTTCGGAGACTGCAAAGGCTTAGACCTAAACTCCCGGCATCAACATCTAATTTCTGTCGACTCATGTTCAAGAATCTAAGCCCGCTCTTCCCCTATCTCCGCAAGTACCGAGCGACCTTCTGGATCGGCGCTCTATGCGTGCTGTGCAACAACGGGGTCTGGATTCTCTTCCCGCTGGTCATCCGCCGGGCCATTGACGACCTCAACCTCGGAGTCACACGCCACAAGCTCTTCACGTACTCCGCCCTGCTGCTGGCGGTGGCGGGAACCAAAGCCATCTTTCAGTTCCTTACCCGCTGGATCTTAATTGGGGTCTCGCGCGAAATTGAATTCGATCTGCGCAACGATCTGTTCACCCATCTGGAGCGGCTGTCTTACAGCTTTTATCAGCGCACGCGCACCGGTGACATCATGGCCCGGGCTACCAACGATCTTAACGCGGTGCGCATGCTGGCCGGGCCGGGCATCATGTACACCGCCAACACCGTGGTCTTCACCGCGGGCGCGCTGGTGTTTATGCTGAGCATCAGCCCCCGGCTTACCCTGTTCGCCTTCCTGCCCTTACCCGTGGTCAGCATCGTGGTGCAGTACTTCGGCCGCAAGATTCACGAACGCTTCGAGCGCATACAGGCCATGTTCTCCGACATCTCGGCCAGGGCGCAGGAGAACTTTTCCGGAGCGCGGCTCATCCGCGCTTACGTGCAGGAGCAAGCGGAGATCGAGACCTTCGAGCGTGACAACACGGAATACATCGCGCGCAGTCTCAAGCTGGTCCGGCTGATGGGCATGCTATGGCCAACGCTGGAAACGCTACTGGGCCTTGCCGTGGTGATCGTACTGTGGATCGGCGGTCGCGAGGTCCTGCTGCATCGCATTTCTGTCGGCAGCTTCGTGGCCTTCAATACCTACATGGTGCAGCTCACCTGGCCGATCATTTCGTTGGGCTGGGTCATCAACATCTTCCAGCGCGGCAGCGCGTCAATGGGCCGCATCCAAAATCTCCTGGCAGAACAGCCCGAGGTCACCGACGCCGCTGTGCCCCCAACCGGCGCTCCTACCGAGGTTCGCGGCGGCATCGAGTTTCGCAACCTAAGTTTCCACTACGGTCACACGCTGATCGCCGCCGAGCGCGGCATGGGCCATGTTCATGGCGATGAGGCGGTGCTGAAAAACATCAACCTGCGGGTGCCCGAAGGCACCAGCCTGGCAATTGTGGGCCCCACCGGATCGGGCAAGTCCACGCTGGTGTCGCTCATTCCGCGCATCTACGATGCGGCTGAAGGTTCAGTGCTGATCGACGGCCGGCCGATTGGCGAGTTCCCGCTTGAGGTCCTGCGACGCCACATCGGATTTGTCCCGCAGGAGACTTTCTTGTTCAGCGACACCATTCGGGAGAACATCGCCTTCGGGGCGGAGCAGGCGACCGATGCGGACGTTCGCCGGGCCGCCGAGGCCGCCAACATAGCCGATGAGATCGAAAGCTTTCCGCACGGCTACGATACCCTGGTCGGGGAGCGCGGACTCACGCTTTCCGGCGGGCAGAAGCAACGCACGGCCATTGCTCGGGCCTTGATCCGCAGCCCACGCATCCTGGTGCTCGACGACGCGCTCGCCAGTGTGGACACCCAGACCGAAGATCGCATCCTGAATCATCTGCGCGAGATCATGCAGGGACGTACCACCATCTTCATCTCGCACCGGGTTTCGACGGTGCGCAACGCCGACCGCATCGCCGTGCTGCATGACGGCCAGATCGTGGAGTACGGCAACCACGAGGAACTGATCGAACGCAACGGCTACTACACCGAGCTGCACAACAAGCAGCTACTGGAAGAGGAGCTGGAGACGGAAACGGTATAGCGAGGTTTAGAGCGGTTCCAGGATTGGTGTATNNCCCAAGCTACAACCACTCTGGTACTGCTCTAACCGATCTTCTTTAGCGCCGCTCGCAGAGCGTCAATCGCCAACTGCGCTGCATGACCCGATGCCGGCGGCACGCCCCCAACTGCATCCACGACCTCTGCCTTGCCGATCGCGCTCGCCTCTTGGCATGACCTCCCCTTTGCCAACTCCGTCATGGCGGAGGCACACGCCATCGCGGGCACGCAGCCTTTGGCGCGAAAACGGATCGCGCCGATCCGTCCCGCGTTCATTTTGATCGCGAGCTCCAGAATGTCGCCACAAGCTGGGTTCTCGATGCGCACCTGAGCATCGGCGTCCGGCAGCTCTCCGGAGTTGCGAGGGCGTTCGAAGTGGTCGAGAAGCTGGGGAGAATACATGGGCACAGAATCCTATAGCAGCTTCACATGTGGTGTTTAGGCGATGGGTGGAGCACGCNNGCTGAAGCGGTGCTCCACCCTGCACACCAAGTCTGAAAATGCTCTAACTGGTAGCTTACCGCGCGAACCCGCACCGCGCTCCGTATAATCGAACAGCCTTGAACGCCAATTATACTCCGCAGCGTGTGGTCTCTCTCCAGCCCAGCGCTACAGTTACACTGCGCGATCTGGGCCTGCTCGATCGCCTGGTTGCTTGCACCAAATACTGCGCCGACGTCTGCCCCGAGGTCGCGGATGGCTCGCGCCTGATTGTCTCCGATTCCTGGACGGCACAGACTGAACAGATTCTCGCAGCCCGTCCCGACCTCGTGCTGGCGTCAGTTCCCTACCAACTGGAAGCAGTGGCTGCCATCCTGAAGGCCGGCGTACGGTTTCTCGGCCTAGCGCCACGAAGGCTCGCCGACATCTACACCGACATGGCTGCAATCGCAGGGGTAATGGGCGTATGGGAGGACGGCCAAAGCGTGATCGCCACCATGCAAAGTGCCATCGAGGCGGTTCGCGAACGCACCGACGCTGCATCCAAGCCTAAGGTCTTTTGCGAAGAATGGGGAAAGCCGATTATCGCCTCGCAGCCGTGGGTCGCCGAACTGGTAGAAGCCGCAGGAGGCGAGTTCATCGGCGAGCCTGGCAAAACGAGTACAGCGGAGGAAATTGCTTCGGCGCAGCCCGATGTCATCGTGGCTGCCTGGTGCGGAGCCGGAGACCGCGTCCCGCTGGAGAAGATGGTGGAGCAGCGCGGCTGGGAAAATCTGCCGGCGGTTCGCCAATGGCGGGTGTTCTGCATCAACGATGAACTGTTGAACACGCCGGCGTCGAACCTGCTCGGCGGACTGCGCGCTCTGGCCCGGGCCTTGCATCCTGAACTATTTCCGCGGCCCGCCGGGATTCGCCAGCTTCACCGCCTGTGATATGAATGGAGGACGATGGAGACGAACTATCGGCAACTCGCCGAGGAACTCACTACGTTGGCCGACGCCGCCGGCAGCGTCGAAGACCTGATGAGCGTCTTCGTGGGGCGCCTGCACGAACGCCTACGCCACTTCGATTGGATCGGCTTCTACATGATCGAGAAGGGGCTGCCGGGGGAAGATCCGGTGCTGGTGCTGGGCCCTTATGTCGGGGCAGACACGCCGCACAAGCGCATTCCCCTCCATCAAGGCATTTGTGGAGCGGCGGCCTCGTCGGGACAAACCCTAGTGGTGGACGATGTCCAGGCCGATCCGCGTTACCTGGGGTGCTCCGTCGAGACCCGCTCCGAGATTGTCGCGCCCGTGCGGGTGAAGGGCAAAGTTGTGGGCGAACTCGACATTGACAGCCACACACCGGCCGCCTTCGGCGATGAGGAGCGCAAGCTGGCCGAGCACTGCGCCGATCTGGTCGGCAGCTACCTGGAGAGGATCTCGTGATCGTCAGGCAAGAGGCGTTAGAGCGGTTCCACAACACATGTATCCGGTTTGTACGGGTAGTGC